>JADMKA010000172.1 GCA_018780145.1 Vitreoscilla sp.
TCTGGGAAACCACCATGGACCCGACCGTGCGCCGCCTGCTGCGCGTGCAGATCGAAGATGCCATCGAGGCCGACAAGGTGTTCACCATGCTGATGGGCGACGAGGTCGAACCGCGGCGTGACTTCATTGAGACCAATGCGCTGAGGGCGGCGAACATCGACGCCTAAGTCTGCAAGTGCATGGTGATCGTCGTTCCGGAAGGCTCCAAGCAGGACCCCACCCGGGACCCGACCTTCTATGACGGAACCTATCGCTACCTGAGGTCGATCGGCATCGAGGAGCTTCGACCCGCCTGAGCGCGGAACAGGCGCGAACGTTGGTCAGTCTGTCAGGCCCATGCGGGGACGTCCCCCGCCGTTCTCAGGCCTGAACGCGTATCGTTCACCGAAAGTGGCTATTTCAGCGACTGTTGAAACTTGCGATCCTACTGAACTTGGTTCATAGTTCACCCCAAAGCATAGATTCAGCACACCGCTGAAGTAGCCTACCGAGTGAATCAAGAGCCATGAAGGAAGCCGAAGTCGAAAACGAATGGCCAGAGCGCCTTCGCGCCCTGCTCGCAGCCTCGCCCATCATCACGAACATCTCGATCGACCCGGAGCCGAGAGATTCAGGGCCTGACGGCGAGGTCGATTTTTTGCTGGACGGCAAGGTGCACCGTCTTCTCGTCGAGTGCAAATCGTCGGGCCAACCGCGACACGTCCACAGTGCAGTGCTGCTGCTAGGACGGGAGATCTTCAGGGCAACCGATCTGACCCGCGGGCTATTCGTGGCGCCGTTCGTGTCACCGTCGTCGCGCGAGCTTCTCAAGGAAGCGAACATCGGCTGGCTGGATTTCGCCGGCAACGCGCGGATCGTCTTCCCGAAGTACCACCTGGAGATCGAACGGGAGAACCACGACCCGTTCACGTCAAAGCGGGAACTGCGCTCGCTGTTCTACCCAAAGTCGGCCCGTGTTCTGAAGGTGCTGCTCAGGCCGCCGCTGCGGCTTTGGCGCGTTGCTGAGCTTGCTGGCACAGCCGACGTGAGCGCGGGGCAGGTGAGCAACGTCCGGCGGGCGCTCATTGACCGTGGCTGGGCGCAGGCCGAGGCCAGAGAAGGTGTGCGCCTGACCGACCCCCGTGCGCTGCTCGACGCCTGGCGTGACGACGGCCCGCCCAACGCGAGGACGCCCTATCGCGGCTACACGCTCAAACGTGCATCGGAGAGCGTTTTGACGGCGGCTTTCGAGGAAGCCCAACGGGACGGAGCGCGCCTGCTGCTGGCATCGCACTCGGTCGCCCGGCGCCTAGCGCCATTCGCCAGAGTCGCTGGCGACTATTTCTACGCCGACGCGAAGGGGCTGGACATCCTCAAGCGGCATTTGGGACTCAAGGAGGTCGACAAGGGCGAGAACGTCACCGTCTACGCGTTCGACGAAGCGGGACTCATGGACGAAGCAATCGAGATCGATTCGACGCTGTACGGCACCGATTCCATCCAGACCTATCTGGACCTGCTGGAGACCGGCGAGCGTGGTCGTGAAGCCGCCGAGCACTGGCGCAAAGAGCGTATCGAGCGCAGCCTGGAGGAGGCGGCATGACAGATCTCAAGCACGCGAACGAATATGACGACCGCGGGGCCAGCGCCGCGTACTCCGTCCTGTTGGAGATCGGGCAGGTCCTGGGGGCGTATCGCGATCGCTTCGTGATCATCGGCGGCTCGGTGCCGTGGCTGCTGTTTCCGGACGCGCAGCCCGCACACGTGGGCACCATGGATGTCGACTTGAGCCTAGACGCAGAGGCCTTGGGTGACGGGGAGTACAAGACGCTCGTGGATCTTCTGGAAGCGGCCGGCTACGTCCGCTCCGAACAAGGGATGCGCTTCTTCCAGTTGCGCCGCACCGTCGACCTTGACGGAGGTGAGCCCGTGACGGTGATCGTCGACCTGTTGATGCCCCGGGAGGCGAAGTTCGAGAAGAACAAGCCGCCGCTGATCGCGAATTTCGCCGTGCAGCGCGCGGACGGCGCTGGGGTGGCTATGCGCTCGTTTCTGAACCACAAGCTGGAAGGAACGATGCCAGATGGCCGGCCCAACTCCCTCGAGATTCGCGTGGCCAGCATCCCGGCGCTCCTCGTCATGAAGGGCTATGCCCTTGCGGGCCGAGACAAGCAGAAGGATGCCTACGACATCTACTTTTCCGTACGGGAGTTCGAAGGGGGTCCAGACGTGCTCGCGCAAGAATGCGCCCCACTGCTGAATGACGCCATCGCGCTGAAGGGCTTCCAGAACATCGCGGACAAGTTCTCCGCGAGGGATTCGTATGGACCTGTCACGGTTCGCCGCTTCTTGTCGGAGTCAACTGCGCTGGGCGACATGACCGAAGACCAGGTCCAGGTCGACGCGTACGAACAGGTCCGAGACTGGCTCACCCGACTCGGCCTGTAACCGGCGCGCCGGTCAATTGCGCAAGCTGATCTGCCGGGCCGGCAGCGGTCGGCTGTAGTCGCACTGCCGCGCGACGGACACCGAGGCTGGAGCGGGCGGCGGCGCGGTGTTGGCGCAACCGCTGCCAGCCGGGCAGACGCCGATCGTGACCGTTGCCACCGACTCCAGGCTGTTGGACCAGTTCTTCACGTGGATGCAGGCGATCTTCGTGTCCTTGAACCACTCGGGATTGAAGACCTGGCTCCAGGCGTGGCTAGTGACACCAGTGATGCCGCTCGCGCCGTTGGTCTCGTAGCCCTCCGGCGGACGCACGCAAACGCGCACGCATTCCGACATGCGGTTGCCGGCGACCGGGATGCCGCTGATTGTCCAGCGGCCTGACGAGCAGTGCGGGCTGTGCCAATCCGATGGAAATGCTGGAACAGACACTAGCCAGCACCGTCCTCACCTGGATGCGCAAGCGGTGGACGAACCTGGCTACACCAAGGCGGCAACGCTGGACGATATCGGCGGGCATGACCATGTGCATGCCCTGGCCGCTACGTTGGCGCCGCAGAGCGAGAAGATGACGGTGAGCCTTGCGCCAGAACCTGGACGGCCTGGGCTACCGCTCAAAGCCCCGGCCTGACGGGTCTGGCCTATGCAGTCGCTGGCCAACGTGTATAGAAGACGACAAGTTCCAATACACATGGTGGCCGATATGCATAGCCGATCGACGATTCGTTTGCACACCCGGCTGGCTGCGGGCCGGCAGGCCGGTCCAACGGCCCAGCCCTGATCAACCCGTAGGTGGCGCGTCTTCAACCCTCACCCTGCATGCCGCCTGGCCACCCAATACGTCGCCCCCTCGGCCCCATAGCGCTCCGCATGCGGCTCCTCACGGCCCAACTCGAAGTGGTCGCCGGCCCGCAGGTGTTGGGTCTCGGCGCCCACCGTCAACCACATCTCGCCCTGCACCACCAGCGCCTGCACCGAGAAGGGGTGGGTGTGGGTGTCCAGCACGAGGCCGGGCTCCCAGCGGCGCTCGGTGACTTCGTCGAAGCCCTGGGCCAGGGCGGCTTGCTGGAAGCTGGCAAAGGTGGGTGGCGGTGTGCTCATGAGCTGCTCCTGTCGTTGGGGCGAAGGTAGATCACCCAGTAAACCGCCGCCACCAGAACGCTCCCGCCCACGATGTTGCCGGCGATCACCGGCAGCAGGTTGCCCAGCATGCCGGCCAGCGTGATCGGTGCGCCCAGCAGCCAGGCCATCGGGAAGAAGAACATGTTGGCGATGCTGTGCTCGAAGCCGGCGGCCACGAAGGCGGTGATGGGGAAGACGATGGCCAGCACCTTGTCGGTCACGCTGCGGCCGGCCAGGGTCATCCACACCGCCATGCAGACCAGCAGGTTGCAACCCACGCCGCGGAAGAAGGCTTCGCCCCAGGGCAGTTGCGCCTTGGCGGTGGCGATCTGCACCAGCGCCTGGCCCAGCGCGCCGTGGTTCAGGGCGGCCAGGCCGGCCAGCCACACCAGCCCGGCCAGGCCCGCGGCACCGGCCAGGTTGGCGGCGCAGGCCACCGCCCAGTTGCGCAGCAACTCGGTGGTGCTCACGCGCCGGCTGGCCCAGGCCATGGCGATCAGGTTGTTGCCGGTGAAGAGTTCGGCGCCGGCCACGCTGACCAGGATCAGGCCCAGCGAGAAGGCCAGGCCGCCCAGCAGGCGCTGCGCGGCGAAGCCCAGGCTGGCGTCGCTGGCCACCAGCGCGAACATCAGCGCACCCAGGCCGATGAAGGCACCGGCCAGCATGCCCAGCAGCCACAGGGTCAGCAGCGGCAGGCGGGCCTTGGCCGCACCCACGTCGCTGACGCGGGCGGCGATGTCGCGCGGGGCATAGGCGTCCGAGCCGAAGATCTCCGTCATCGTGAGGCTTCCGTGTTCAGCGTGGGTCGGTGGGCGTATTCTGGGGCGGCTTGTCGATCCGGCCGCTGCTCGTTCGTCGTACTCCAGAACCACCCCTCGGCCTCACGAAAGGACGCTTCCCCATGCGAGTCGAACCCTACCTGAACTTCAACGGCCGCTGCGAAGAGGCGCTGCAGTTCTACACCCGGGCCCTGGGCGCCGAGGTGATGATGATGATGCGGATGAACGAGAGCCCCGATCCGCATCCGCCGGGCATGGTGCCGCCAGGCTCGGAGGAGAAGATCATGCACGCCGCCTTGCGCGTGGGTGATACCACGGTGATGCTCAGCGACGGCGGGTGCGGTGGCGCGACGCACTTCGAAGGCATCACCCTCTCGCTGGCCGTTCAGGACGAAGCCAGCGCGCTACGCTACTTCGGCGCACTGGCCGACGGCGGCGAGGTGCAGATGCCATTGGGCAAGACCTTCTGGACGCCCAATTTCGGCATGGTGAAGGACCGCTTCGGCGTGTCCTGGATGATCAACCAGATGGACTGAGTTCCCACTCGAACGGAGACACCTCATGAGCGTATACGTTGACGGATTCGTCGTGCCCGTGCCCCTGAAGGACCTGGCCGCCTACCGCCGCCTGGCGCGGCTGGCCGGCAAGGTGTGGAAGGAATACGGCGCGCTGCAGTACACCGAGTGCGTGGCCGACGACGTGAAGCCCGGCAAGCTGACCTCGTTTCCGCAGAGCGTGAAGCTGAAGGAGGGCGAGACGGTGGTCTTCTCGTGGATCACCTACAAGAGCCGCGCCCAGCGCGACAAGATCAACAAGCAGGTGATGGCCGACCCGCGCCTGGCCAAGATGATGGACCCGAAGAAGATGCCGTTCGACGGCAAGCGCATGTTCTGGGGCGGCTTCAAGGGCATTGTCGAGCTCTGAGCCGCAGCAACTCGCGGTCGCGCGTGTTGGCGGTCAGCGCGGCTGCGCGCTCGAACTCGGCACGGGCTTCGTCGCTGCGGCCCAGCTTGAGCAAGAGGTCGCCGCGCACGCTGGCCAGCCAGGGGTAGCGCTGCAACGCCGGCTCGGCGTTCAGCCCGTCGACGATCGCCAGCGCCTCGGCCGGGCCGAAGGCCATGCCAACGGCCACCGCGCGGTTCAGTTCCACCACCGGTGAGGGCGCCACCTGCGCCAGCGCGTCGTACAGCGCCACGATCTGCGGCCAGTCGGTGTCTTCGGCCCGCGCCGCGCGGGCATGGCAAGCGCCGATGGCGGCCTGCAGCGCGTAAGGCCCGAGCGCACCGCCCAGGCCGGCCGAACGCTCCAGCGCCGCCAGGCCGCGGCGGATCAGCAGCGGGTCCCAGCGGGTGCGGTCCTGTTCGGGCAGCAGCACCGGCCGGCCCTCGGCATCGCTGCGCGCGTGAAGGCGCGAGGCCTGGATCTCCATCAGCGCCAGCAGGCCGTGCACCTCGGCCTCGTGCGGCACCAGCTCGGCCAGCGTGCGGCCCAGGCGCAACGCCTCGTCGCACAACGCGGGGCGCATCCAGTCGTCCCCCGCGCTGGCCGCGTAGCCCTCGTTGAAGACCAGGTAGATCACCGCCAGCACCGAGTCCAGCCGCTCCGCGCGGTCGGCGGCCTGCGGCACCTCGAAGGGCACCTTGGCGGCTGTCAATGTGCGCTTGGCGCGCACGATGCGCTGGGCGATGGTGGGCTCGGGCTGCAGGAAGGCCCGGGCGATCTCGGCGGTGGTCAAGCCGCCGAGCAGGCGAAGGGTCAGCGCCACGCGGGCCTCGGTGGCCAGCACCGGGTGGCAGGCGGTGAAGATCAGTCGCAGCAGGTCGTCACCGATGTCGTCCTGCCGGGCGGCGTCCAGCGCGTCGACGAAGTCGGGCACCACATGGGCCTGCAGGGCCTCCAGATCCGCGCCCAACTCCTCGTGCTTGCGGGCATGCAGAGCGCTCTGGCGCAGCCCGTCGAGCGCGCGGTGTTTGGCGGTGGTCATCAGCCAGGCGGCGGGGTTGTCGGGCAGGCCGTCGCGCGGCCAGTGCTCCAGCGCGGCGACCAGGGCGTCTTGTGCCAGCTCTTCGGCGCGGCCCACGTCGCGCACCATGCGCGCCACCGCACCGATGATGCGTGCGGCTTCCAGGCGCCAGACGGCATTGATCGCCGCATGGGTGGTGCGCTCCGGTTCAGTTGGTGCGGCGGGGCCGGCGGCAAGTGGGCTGCGCAAGGGAATCGACATGCCGGTGGTCAGGGTGCTTCGGCCAGGGCCTTCAGGCTGTTCAGCCCGGCTTCGAAGTCGTTGCCGATCATCTTGTCCATGTCGAAGACCACGCCCATCAGCTTGCCGATGAAGGGTGATGGCCCCTGCATGGCCCAGGTGACGCGGGTGGCGCCGCTGGCCTCTGGCGCCAGGGTGAAGGCGATGGCGTTGTCCGCCGACATCGGCTCGGTCATCTCCAGGCGCACGCCCACCGCGGTCGGCGAGACGGCGGTGACGCTGACCCGGCCGCAGCCCACGTCGCTGTTGCCTTCAAAGGTGTAGGCCGCGCCGGGGCCGCTGGCCGGCCCCTGGTAGGCGCCTTTGACCGCCGGGTCCTTCTTGTTGAAGGGGTTCCAGCGATTGAACTGGTGCAGGTCGGCGATGAGCGGCACCAGCTTGCCGGGCGGTGCCTGGACGAGCACGCTGCGTTCGACGCGGAAGGTGTCGGGCCGGGTGGCCGCGTAAGCCAGCAGCAGCACGACGGCGGCCAGCAGGGCGAGGGCGATGGTCTTGAGCATGGTCGTCTCGGCGGTGGTCAACGGGTTGCGTGCGCGAATGGCTCCGCCTCGAACAGCGGCCGCACCTCCATCGAGCACGGCGTGCCACTGGCCTGCGGCGCGGGGAAGCGGCGGGACCACTCCAGCGCCTCGTCGCGCGAGCGCACCTGGATCAGCGTGTAGCCGGCGACGAACTCCCCGGTGCCCATGAAGGGGCCGGCGAGCACGCGGCTGGCACCGCCTTCATGCCGCACGCGCCAGCCGTCTGCACAGGGTTTCAGGCAGGCCGCGTCCAGCAGCACGCCGGCGCGGGCCAGATCCTGCTGGTAGGCCGCCATGGCGCTCAGCAAGCGTTCGTCGGGCAACCCGCCCACTCCACTCTCGGTACCCGCCTTCACGAGGATCATGAACCGCATGGCCGTGCTCCTTGTCGCCGTTGCCATGCCGGTACGACGATCGGCACCGCATGAGTTCGACACGGTGCCGTGCGAGGGGGGAGCTCACTGGCCCTCGTAGCAGGGGGCCACCGGCCGCACCTCGACCGTGGCCCATTCGGCGGCGGGGCATTCGGCGGCGATGGCCAGCGCCTCCTCGCGGGTGGCCACGTTGAGCAGGAAGAAGCCGCCGACCATCTCCTTGGCTTCGGCGAAGGGCCCGTCCACCACGCTGCGGCGGCCGCCACGCAGTTGCAGCCGGCTGGCCTGCTCGGTGCCGGCCAGCGAGTTGCTGGCCTCCAGCACCCCGCGCGCCTGCAGGCTGGCGGTGAACTCCAGCATGCGGGCGTAGGCCTGCTGGCCACCCTCGAGGCCGCGCTCCTCGCGCTGGCCGACGGGCTCGACGATCAACAGCATGTGCGACATGGGTGGCTCCCGTACTCGTGCGGACAGGCTGTGGAGGATAGCCGCTCCGGGTGGGCACTTGTCGATCAAGACCGCGTCGCCAGCGGCCTTGGGTATGCCCGGTGCGGCGGGTTCGACACGGGCGAACCCTGCGCCTCCTCAGACGGCCTTGGCCACTGCACTGCCGGCGCGCGTCTTCCACAACGACACGGCGACGCCGCCCGCGATGAGCGCGATGGTGACCCCCAGCGACAGGGCG
Source organism: Vitreoscilla sp. (assembly GCA_018780145.1). Lineage (GTDB taxonomy): Bacteria > Pseudomonadota > Gammaproteobacteria > Burkholderiales > Burkholderiaceae_C > Ideonella. The sequence continues at coordinate 8,166 of JADMKA010000172.1, forward strand.
GCGGGGAACTTGCCCACCAGGCCGACCAGGAAGATCTTGCTGCCGATGAACACCAGCACCAGCGCCAGCGCGTACTTCAGGTAAGCGAACCGGTGGATCATGGCCGCCAGAGCGAAATACAGCGCCCTCAACCCGAGGATGGCGAAGATGTTGCTCGTGTAGACGATGAACGGGTCGCTGGTGATGGCGAATATGGCGGGCACCGAATCCACCGCGAACACCAGATCGATGAACTCCACCATGCACAACGCCAGGAACAACGGCGTGACCCAACGAACCGGCTGGCCCGTGGCGGGGTCCGGGCGCAGCACGAAGAAGCGGTTGCCAGGCAGATCCTGCGTCACCCGCAGGTGCCGGCGGAGGAACAGGAGCAAGGGGTTGTGGGCGATGTCCGGAGTGTGCTCGGCCATGCGCCACATCTGGATGCCGGTGAATACCAGAAACGCACCAAACACGTAGAGCACCCCGCTGAACTGTGAGATCAGCGCAGAGCCGAGCGCGATCATCACCGCGCGCAGCACGATGACGCCGAGGATGCCCCAGAAGAGCACCCGGTGCTGGTAGGCCGGTGGTATCGCGAAGAAGCTGAAGATGAGGGCGATGACGAACACGTTGTCCATCGACAGCGACTTCTCGATCAGGAAGCCGGTGAAGTACTCCGTGCCGCTCTGTGCCCCGAGGTACCACCACACCCAGGCTCCGAACAGCGTGGCGATGCCGATGTAGCCTGCCGAAAGCATCAGGCTCTCGCGCACGCCGATGGCGCGCTCCTTCCTGTGCAGCACGCCCAGATCCAGCGCGAGGAGTGTCACCACGACGGTGAGAAACGACAGCCAGAGCCAGGCGGGCTTGCCCATGAAGGAGGCGTTGAGAACTTCGACGATCGAGTCCACGGTGTGTTCTGGAGTGTGGGTGAGGGGCGGGTGACCGGTCGGTCAGGCCGGGGTGGCCGGCGCTGGCCGCTGGAGCAGGGCGTGGTGCAGGCCCCATTGCTCCACGGCAGCCATCAGCACCGCGCTTTCGCCAGCGGCCACATGGCAGTCGGCCTCGACCACGCCAACGCACAGATGGAGCACGCGATCCCGCAGCGCGGGATCGTCGACCTCGGCCAGCATGGTGCCCAGCGTGCGCTCGTCGACGCGGCTGGCCTCGATCCAGCTGGGGTTCACCGAGCACAGCAGGTCCTCGCAGAACGCATGAACGACGGCGTGCAGCTCGGCGCGTGTCAGCCCGAGCTGGGCCGCGGCCCCCAGCCGGTCGAGCATGTCCAGCTCGGCCTTGCCGGCATAGCCGTCGGAAAGCAATGTCAACGCCACGATGCGTGCGGCGGCCTGCGGGCTGTTCTGGGGGTATTGGCGCATGGTGATCTCCTGGGGTTTCAGCGGTGGGTGGCGTGGGTCAGGGCGCGTTGGCGGCCGTGGGGCCGGGCGCGCCGCCAAAGTCGCATCAGGGCGTGTGCGGCGCGGGCCAGCGCGCTGTCGATGGCACTGCGCCAGTCCCGCGCCAGGGCGGTGATCACCACGGCCCCGGTGCGGTCGCTCAGCAGTTCCACCTGGCAACGTTTGTCCACGCCGCCTCGGCGGCCATTGATGTCGCTGAGCTGGATGCGCGCCCTGGGCACCAACCAGTCGAGCCGGCGCATCACGAAGCGCGCCCGATCTTCGGCGACGCTTTTCAAACCGGCAGCACGCGGGTCGCGGGTTTCGAACAGGACTTGCATTCAGTGCTCCTAGGGGTTGCAACGTCCGGCCACGGTAAGGCCGGCATGACTTCTGTGAAAGCAGATAATCTTGAAGGAACAGTTCCGTAAAAACTGAAGATGAGCCAGGCCTACAACTACCGCCATCTGTACTATTTCTGGGTCGTCGCGAAGGAGGGCGGCATGGCCAGGGCCGCGGAGCGGCTGGGGATGGCCGTGCAGACGGTGAGCACCCAGGTGCGCGAGCTGGAGCGTTCTCTGGGCCATGCCCTGTTCAAGGCGGCCGGCCGAGGGCTGGCACTGACAGAAGCCGGCCAGGTCGCCCTACAGCAGGCGGAACAGATCTTTCAACTGGGCGAGGCGCTGCCGGAGCTGGTGCGCCACGCCGCCACCACGCCGTTTGCCCGCCTGGCGGTGGGTGTTTCGGACGCCTTGCCCAAGCTGGTCGTTCGCCGCCTGCTCGGGCCGGTGGTCGATACCCCGCACCTGCGGCTGCTGTGCCATGTGGACGAATTCGAGGATCTGCTGGGCGACCTGGCCTTGCACCGGCTCGACGTGGTGCTCGCCGACCGGCCCGCGCCGCCCAACCCCAACCTGCGCCTCTACACCCACGTGCTGACGGCCTCGACGGTGTCCTGGTACGCGCCACCGTCGCTTCTGGCCGCAGCGGGCAAGAACTTCCCGGCGTCGCTGGCCGAGGTTCCGGTGCTGTTGCCCACGTCCCATGCGGCGATCAGGGCGGTTCTGGACCTGTGGTTCGAGCGCCAGGGCGTCACGCCCCGGGTGGTGGGCGAGTTCGAGGACAGCGCCCTGCTCAAGGCGTTTGGGGCCGGCGGAATGGGCGTGTTCCCTTCGCCTGACGTGGTCCACGATGAACTGGTGGCGCACTACGGGGTGCAACGTCTCGGGCCCTGCGAGGGGGTGCAGGAGCACCACTACGCCATCGGCACCGAGCGCAAGGTGGCGCACCCTTTGGTGCAGCGTCTGTTGGCGCTCGGGCGCTGATCAGTCGATCAGCACGGCATCCCCGGCCGCGAGGAGCGCCTCGACACCTGATCCGCCCGGATAAGCGGGCAGCGTGCGAAGACCCGTGACCTGGTCGCGAGCCCAGGTGCTGGTAAGGTCGCGCAAGGTGCCGGTGTTCACCGGCCGCGGCTTGCCCTGGAAGCAGGCGCTCCAGCCGAGGAAATCGGTGTTGTTGCCTTCGGAGTCGACATGGGTCGAGCGGTCGGTGAGCTGCAGGCCGACGAAGCCGTCGCGGCCGGCGGCCAGGGCCTCGGCCTGCACCCGGCGCAGCGCCGGGTAGGCATTGTTCTGCGCGTTGCAGGCACCGGCATTGGCGCTGACGGCCAGCACCGGCCGCTGGCCGGCGGCCGACACGCCCCGCAGGTTGGTGGTGAAGCTGCTGTCCGCCGCGACCGGGTCGAACAGCACGGCGCCCACCAGGCGCTGGGGGACCAGTGACGCCAGCGTCCAGCCCAGGCGCGAGGCGAAGTGGCCACCGGCGGAGTGGCCGGCAACGACGATCATCTCGGGCACCGGGCGCCCGTCTGGCGCGGTGAGGCCGGCCACCAGCGCGGCGGCCAACCTGTCGGCCAGGGCCGGGTTGCCGCCCGACATGTCGGCGTTCAGGCACAGCGCCATCAGGCCCTGGTTCATGAAGCGTGCGATGGTGTCGCGCTGGTGGTTGCAGTTGCGGCTGAAGCCGTGCTGCACCTGGATGAAGCCCAGCGGCTCGCCCGCCGGCAGGTGCCAGAAGGCGGTGTAGGTCTTGTTGCCCAGGGTCAGCGGCGCCTTGACGATGCTGCCGGCTTCGGGCGCGGCGTCGGTCTCGGCGGCGGCCGGATCGGCCAGGGCGGCACCCAGCGCCAGCACCACCGGCAACAGGACCGGCAGGTTCATCGGGTTCTCCTCAAGCGGCCAGCAACTGGCGCAGCACGTAGGGCAGGATGCCGCCGTGCCGGTAGTAGTCGACCTCGATCGCGGTGTCGATGCGCAGGGTCACCGGCAGCCGGCGCTGCTGGCCGTTGGCCGAGGTGATGACCAGCGTCGCGTCGGTCAGCGGAGCGATCTCGTCGGCCAGCACCACGTCGACCGTTTCATCGCCAGCCAGGCCCAGGCTCTCCCACGAGTCGCCGGGCTTGAACTGCAGCGGCAGCACGCCCATGCCGATCAGGTTGCTGCGGTGGATGCGCTCGAAGCTGCGCGCCACCACCGCCTGGATGCCCAGCAGCTGGGTGCCCTTGGCGGCCCAGTCGCGGCTGGAGCCGGTGCCGTACTCCTCGCCAGCGAAGATGACGGTGGGCACGCCGGCCGCCTGGTAGCGCATTGCCGCGTCGTAGACCGGCAGCTGCTCGCCGCCCGGTTGGTAGAGGGTGTAGCCGCCTTCCTCACGGCTGCCGTCGGGCTTGGCGGGCAGCATCAGGTTCTTGATGCGCACGTTGGCAAACGTGCCGCGCATCATCACCTCGTGGTGGCCGCGGCGCGAACCGTAGCTGTTGAAGTCGATCGGCTTCACGCCCTGCGACTGCAGGTACAGGCCAGCGGGCGTGCCGGCCTTGAAGCTGCCGGCCGGCGAGATGTGGTCGGTGGTGATCGAGTCGCCGAACAGCGCCATGATGCGCGCGCCCTTCACGCCGGCCACCAGCGCCGGCGGCTGCATCGTGAACCTGTCGAAGAACGGCGGCCGGGCGATGTAGGTGCTGGCCGGCCAGGCGTAGACATGGCCCTTGCCACCCTCGATCTTCTTCCACAGCTTGCCGGGCTCGCTCTTCACCTTCTCGTAGTTGGCGCGCACGGCCTTGCCGTTCATCGCGTACTTCATCAGCGCGTGGATCTCCTCGCTGGCCGGCCAGATGTCGCCCAGGAAGATGGCCTTGCCGCCCTTGCCCTGGCCGACCGGCTCGGTCATCAGATCGACCCGCATGTTGCCGGCGATCGCGTAGGCCACCACCAGCGGCGGGCTGGCCAGGAAGTTGGCCTTCAGGTTCGGGTGGATGCGGGCCTCGAAGTTGCGGTTGCCGGAAAGCACCGCGGCGCAGACCATGTCGTTGGCGGTGATGGCCTCGTTGATCTCGGCCGTCAGGTCGCCGGCGTTGCCGATGCAGGTGGTGCAGCCATAGGCGGCCACCGAGAAGCCGAGCTTTTCCAGGTAGGGCAGCAGGCCGGCTTTCTCCAGGTACTCGGTGACCACGCGCGAGCCGGGGGCCAGCGAGGTCTTGACGTGCTTCTTCACCTTCAGCCCCGCCTGCACCGCCTTCTTGGCCAGCAGCCCGGCGGCCAGCAGCACGCCGGGGTTGCTGGTGTTGGTGCAGCTGGTGATGGCGGC
>JADMKA010000078.1 GCA_018780145.1 Vitreoscilla sp.
TGAACTTGACCTGCACGTCGTTGGCGACCATCGAGGTGTCGGCCCATTCGCCGTCGCCGATCTTGAAGTCGAGCCGCTTGATCGTGAAGGCGCCGGTGGCGGTGGTCATGCCGCCGGCCTGGGCCAAGGCGACAGGCACCACGACGTCGCGGCTACTGCCCTTGATGCCGAGCTTGCCGGCCACTTCGAACTTGCCACCGCCCAGCGCCTTCATCGCGCTGGACTGGAAGGTCGCCTGCGGGAACTTGGCCACGTTGAACCACTCGGCCTTGGGCACCTCGGCATCGGTCTCGGGGGAGCCGAAGGAAGCGCTGCCGGTGTCGATGCTGAAGCTGACCTTGCCGGCCTCGGGCTTCTTGGGGTCGAAGGCGATCTGCGCGTCCCACTTGCGGAACTTGCCGTCCACCGGCACGCCCATCTGCTTGGAGGTGAATGCGATTTCGCTCTGCGCGGGGATGACTTTCTGGGCCAGCGCAGGCTGCGCAGCGGCCATGCCAATCAGCAACACCAGGGCAGCGGCGGGTGGGTAGTGAATCATCGGGAGTTCCTTGGACAAGGTGTCAGCGCGCGGGGCGCATGCGGTCGAGCAGGCCGTCGCGGTCGATGACGTGGTGCTTCAGCGCCGCCGCGATGTGCAGCCCGACCAGAGCCGCCAAGGCGAAAGCCAGCGCGGCATGCAGGCCCTTGAGCGATTCGGCCAGCGCCTTGTCGGGCGACACGAAATCAGGCAGCGGCAGCACGCCGAACCAGACGATGGGGAAGCCCGCCGCCGAGCTGTAGGCCCAGCCGGCCAGCGGCACGGCGAAGAACAGCACATACAGCGCGATGTGCGTCGCGTGGGCCGCCTGCTGTTGCCAGCGTGGCGCCGGCAGGTCGGCCGGCGGGCGATGCGCCAGGCGCCACAGCAGGCGCAGCGCCGACAGCGCGAGGATGGTCACGCCCGCCCACTTGTGCCAGTTGTAGAGCTTCAGGCGGGTCGGCGACATCGGCAGGTCACTCATGTACCAGCCGACGCTGAAGGAGCCGACGATCATCAACGCCAGCAGCCAGTGGAAGGCGATGGCCACGCCTGTGTAGCGCGAGGCAGTGGACTTGAAGGCGTTTGAACTCATGGTGTGTGGTGGCTGGGCGGCAACGCCCCGGAACATGCCTGGCAGTGTGCGCGGGCCAAGGGCCCATGCGGTTCATGCCGATTGAGGCGGGGTTTCAGATTTGCTGAATGACAAGCCCGCTCAGGGCGGGTCGAAGCGCGCCGCCAGCTCGTTGGGCACGCACAGTGCGGCCACGCGCGGCGCCAGAAGTGACGCCACTTCGGGCAACAGCAGGCCGTGGCGCAGCGCGAAGTCCAGCGTGGCCAGCGCGGCGTCGGTGGTCATTTCTCCCGACGCGGCACGTTGCAGTGCGTCGTCGATGGGTAACAGGTGGTGTTCGGCGACTTCGCCATCCTGGTTGGTTGGCTGCCAGCCAGCGGGCAATGCCAGGTCGTAGACATGGAGCCATTCATGCTGCCAGCCTTCGGGGATGTCGCAGGCCAACTCGAGAACACGGCCCGGCCGCAGACCGGCCAGGTGCGAGGGGGTCAGGCCCGCCTCCTCCCAGGCCTCGCGCTGCATGGCCTGCCGGGGCGTTTGACCGTGCGGCACGCCGCCGCCGACCAGGTTGTCGAGCATGCCCGGGTCGGTGGGCTTGGACCAGGATCGGCGCGCGATCCACAGGTGGCTGGGGCGGCCGCTGGCTGGGTCCGCCACATAGCCATTGGCGTGGGCGCCGAAGGTCAGGGCGCCCCAGAAGCGCGAGGAGGCGCGCTCGATGATGCCGCACAACATGCCGGTTCGGTCGAACAAGGCGTAGGGCTCGTCCCGCCAGGCGCGGATCAGGCCCTGGTCACGCAAGGCCTGGTTGACCGAGGCGAACACGGCATTCCGCTCGTCGGGCTCCGCATGCAGGCTCAGGCCGCCGTCGCCATCCGCCCGGAACCTCTCGGGCCAGGCTGCCAGCGCGGCCACGCCGGGCGCATCCAGCGAGCCGACCTCGCGCCCGGCCACACGAAAGGGCCGCCGCGGCCAGCCCACCGCGCGCCGCGCTGCCGCCAGACAAGGCCAAGCGCTCATCGCCGCGAGGCCAGCAGGTTCAGGCCCAGCCCGCCCATCACCAGGGCTGCGGCACCCAGCTTCCAGGCCGGCAGGGCTTCGCCGAACGCCAGTGCCGACGCGCCCATGCCGAACACCGGCACCAGCAGGGCCATCGGCGTGATCGTGCCGGGCGCATGGCGCACCAGCAGCCAGTTCCAGGCGCCGTAGCCGAACAGGGTGTTGCCCACCGCCTGCCACGCCACCACGGCCCAGGCGCCCAGGCTGGCGGCACCCACGGCGTGAAACACCACCGGCGGCCCGCCGTCGAACAACAGCGCCAGCAGCAGCAGCGGCGGCACCGCGAACAGGCTGGACCAGACCATGAAACCGAGCGCGTCGACCCGCCCCGCGCCACGCGCCACCGCGTTCGCCTGGGCCCAGCAGAACGCCGCGGCCAGCACCAGGCCCAGGCCGGCGAGGCTCAGCTCGTGACCGCCTTGCGCCGCGTGCCAGCCGATCCAGGCGATCCCGGCCACCGCCAGCCCCAGGGCCGCGAACTGCAGGCCGCGCAGGCGCTGGCCGGCGAAGGCGATGGTGAAAAAGACCTGGCTTTGCACCACCAGCGAGGCCAGGCCGGGTGAGATGTCGGACTTCATCGCCAGGAACAGCAGGCCGAACTGCCCCGCCCCGAGCAACACGCCAAAGGCCGCCAGCCGCGACCAGGCGACCGCGGGCTTGCGGATGAACAGCATGAAGGGCAACGCCGACAGCGCGAAACGCAAGGCCGCCAGCGTGAAGGGCGGCAGTTCGGCCAGGCCCCATTTGATGACGACGAAGTTGGTGCCCCAGACCGCGACCACGGCCAGGGCGAGTGCGAGATGCGAAACCGGCATTCATGGGAGTGTAGGCAGGCGGAGAATGCCCCTTTGCGCCGACCCGACATGCCATGACCCACCTCGTCCCCCTGCCCGCCGTAGCCTTCGCGCGCTTCCGCGACATCTCCATCGCCGAGTACGCCGAGGAGAACGTCGCGTCAGGCCGCTGGCCGGCCGACGGCGCCGAGGAGCGCTCGCGACAGTCCTACGACGAGCTGCTGCCGCAAGGCCTGGCGACGCCGAACCAGCACCTGTTCGAGATGCGCGACAGCGCAGGCGCCTCGGTCGGCACGATCTGGCTCGCGGTCATCGAGCAGGCCGGCGCCCGCCACGGCTACATCTACGACGTGCGGGTCGAGCCTGAACACCGCCGCCAGGGCCACGCACGCTCGGCCTTCCTGGCGCTGGAGCCCTTGGCACGCGAACTGGGGCTGGAGCGCATCGCCCTGCACGTATTCGCCCACAACCCCGGCGCCCAGGCGCTGTACCGATCGCTGGGCTACGAGGTGACCGGCATCAACATGCAGAAGAAGATGGGTTGAGGTTTGTGTCGCGGGGGAACCGCGACCGTCTGCCTGCGGCCAGCGGGCATTCACCGTAGCGCGAAAGGGTCGTGGACGCGCAAGGCTTTGCGCTGCTTGATTCAGGGAAGGGATTGGGTCGCCGGAGAGTGATTGCCGGCGCCGCGCGCAAGAGCCTCCGACTAACATGTCACCAGCAGGTGCGCTCCATGTGCCTGACCAGCTCGACCTCGAACAGGAAACACCATGCGCGTCACCTACATCGCAGCGGCTCTGGTCGCGACCTTGCTTGCTCCAGCTGTCGCCTCGTCGGAAGGCTTCAGCACCTACCGCGCCTTCGACCGTTGGGACAGCTCGAGCCCGCTCCAGGATGGCGAGGACATGAACGAGCGTGATCAGGTCGTGGGCTCTATAGGGGTCGTGATCAACCGCAGGTCGGTCGACCGGGGCTTTCGCTGGACACCAGACACGCAAAAAGTCGAAATGGCGAAGGATTTCCCCGGCGGAGCACGGGCCACTTGGCTGACTGCGATCAACGATCGGGGCACCGCGGTAGGTACCGGCACGATCAACGTGGACGGGAATCCCTTCATTCGTCGCCCCCTGATGCTCCTACCCAACGGTCGGCGGGTTTCAATGGCACACCTCGGCGAGCCGTCCGAGCACTCCGTAGCAGTGGACGTGAACAATGCCGGCGTGGCCATTGGCTTCGTCGGCCGTCTGGAATACCTCGCGTCCTATGCCGTCCGCTGGAACCCGGACGGCAGCGTCGAACGATTGGACGTGCCACCGGAAGTCCGTCGCATCAACGACCGGGGCGATATTGCGGGGTATTGGTTCAACGGGCAGTCGTATTTGCGTGAGGCGGACGGCACGTTCCACACGTTCTCAATGTTCTCCCTGTCGCACCTGGGCGAAGACGGCACCGTCGCGGGCGCAAATGAAAGTCGAGCAGTCCTATGGACGCCGCAGGGAGGGTTGGAATACCTTCCCTCGCTGCCCACCAGGCCTGGGGCGGGATGCTACGCAAGGAGCGTCAATCGGCACGGTCAGGTGGTCGGCACCTGCAACACGGAGATAAATTCGTGGGCGGTGATCTGGCAGCGCATTGGCGGCGAGTGGGCCATCGAGGACTTGGCGCGTTTGGTCAAGGATGACGCGATCGCAGGCTACGCATGGGCCACAAAGATCAACGACGCTGGGCACATTCTCGTTGGTGCGGCTGGCGCTGGCGAAGTGCTGCACCCGATCATTCTGATTCCGACCAGGTATTGATGCTCGGGGTTGATACGCGGGCAAATCATGAACTCGCCCGACAAGGCCCCCTGATCTTCCAGCTTGTCAAGCGACCCATCGTGCTGCCACTCGGCCTCACGAACATCGCCAGCGGGATCGGAGGAAATCCAGAGGTTGACGCAGGCCCGAACCCGAGATCGCGAGCCGGCGGGCCGACAGCCCGCCTCTGACCGCGCCGTTTCCGAAATGCTCTGCATCGCATGTCGTGAAGCCCTGTCCTTCCGTCCAACTCCGGACATCGAATGTCTGTTTGGGGTCGATCCCAGTCAGCCAGCGGCACCGCACGTTTCGCTTCTCGATGGCGACCCTCGGCAACGAAGCCGGCTGGCGCGAACCCTCAGATCGACACCGGATCGACATCGATCGCCCAGCGCACCACGCCCTTGTGCTGCCCCTTCAGCCCCGCCAGGCCCGGCACCCAGGCCGCCAGCACCCGCTGCAACGCTGCCCGCGAGGCCGACTCGACCAGCATCTGCCGGCGCTCCAGGCCGGCCACCTTGGCCACGTGGGGTGGCACCGGTGCGTACAGGCTGATCGAGTCGGCCTGGCCCATGTCCTCGGCCAGGCGCTGGGCCTCTTCGCGCGCGGCGCGCAGAAAGGCTTCGGCCACCGCGGCCTCGCGTGCCTCGCAGCGCAGCAGCGCCAGGTGCGAGTACGGCGGCAGGCCGGCCATCTCACGCTCCTTCAGCTGGCTGGCCGCGAAGCGCGCGAAATCGTGCCGTTGCAGGGCGGCGAACAGCGGGTGGGTGGGGCTCCAGGTCTGCACCCACATCTCGCTGCGGCCCGAGGCCTCGGCGTCTCGCCCGGCCCGGCCCGCCGCCTGCATCAGCGTGGCGAACAGGCGCTCGGGGGCACGGAAGTCGGCGGTGAACAGGGCGCCGTCCGGGTCCACCGCCGCCACCAGCGTGACGCGGCGAAAGTCATGCCCCTTGGTCACCATCTGCGTGCCGACCAGCACGTCCACCTCGCCGGCATGCATCGCGGCGAGTTGCTCCTCCAGCGTGCCTTTCAAGCGCGTGGTGTCGGCGTCGATGCGCACCACGCGGGCACCGGGCAGCGCCTCGGCGACCTGCTCTTCCAGCTTCTCGGTTCCGCGGCCGACCGGCTGGATGTCCAGGTTGCCGCACTCCGGGCAGGCGCGCGGCACGCGCTCGGTGAACGCGCAGTGGTGGCAGCGCAGCGTGCGGTCGCCCTTGTGGAAGACGCGCCAGGCGCTGCAGTGCGGGCAGCCGCTTTTCCAGCCGCAGGCGGTGCAGTGCAGCACCGGGGCGAAGCCGCGCCGGTTGAGAAACAGCAGGCTCTGCTCGCCCCGCGCGATGCGCGCCTCGATCGCCGCCTTCAGCGGCGGCGCCAGGGCCAGCGGCGGCTGGCCCGGCGCGGGGCGCGGCTGCAGGTTCATGTCCAGCACATGGACCTGCGGCAGGGCGCCCTGGCCCACCCGCTCGGCCAGCGTGAGCAAGCGATAACGCCCAGATTGGGCGTGGTGCCAGGTCTCCAGCGAGGGCGTGGCCGAGCCCAGGATCACCGGCACCGATTCCTGGTGGCCGCGGTAGACGGCCAGGTCGCGTGCCGAGTAGCGTGCCCCATCCTGCTGCTTGTAGCTCGGGTCGTGCTCTTCGTCGACGACGATCAGGCCCAGGCGCGGCAGCGGGCAGAAGATGGCCAGGCGCGTGCCCAGCACCAGATCCGCATGGCCCAGGTGGGCGGCCAGCCAGTGGGCCAGGCGCTGCGCCGGCGTCAGACCGCTGTGCAGCGACACGAGGTGGCGGCCCGGGAAGCGCTCGGCAAAACGGGCCTCGAGCTGCGGCGTCAGGTTGATTTCGGGGACCAGCACCAGGGCCTGCCGGCCCTGGGCCAGCGCGGCCTCGGCCAGGCGCAGGTAGACCTCGGTCTTGCCGCTGCCAGTGACGCCGTGCAACAACGTGCAGCCGGGCTCGGCGGTGGCCAGCGTGGCGAGCGCGGCGGCCTGCTCCGCTGTCAGCTCGGGGCGGCACGCTACCGACGCGGGGGGCTCGGTGGCCCGGCCGGCCACCCGCTTGGCCAACTTCTTCAGCCGTTTGGCCAGGCCGGCATCGTCGAGCTTGCGCAGTTCGGGCGGCAGGACAGCCAGCGCCAATTCGCCAAGGCCGCGCTGGTAGTAGCGGGCGGCGAACTCCACCAGACGGCGCCAGGGCGCCGGCAGCGGGGGCAGGCAGGCCAGCACCTCGCCGACGGGCTTGAGTTCGTAGCCCCCATCCTGCTGCGCCGCAGCACGGGCCGCTTCATCCGCTGGGCCCCAGACCAGCCCCGGCACATCGCGCCGGCCCAGCGGAACACGCAGCAAGGTGCCAGGCGCGAGCGGCTGCTCACTTTCATAGTCCAGTGTGTGGCCCAGCCCGGCGTGGGCAGGGGTCTCCACAGCCACCCGCAAGACGGTCACGCCGGCCAGATCTCCGTCAAGCGCCATTCGGGGCTCTCTGAGAGTGGTAGATCAACTGTGGACGTTAAGTTCATGATTCAAAAGCCTTTTCAGACTTGCCCACCGTTCCTGTGGATAACATTGTGGGAAAGCTGCAGGCAGGCGCGCTAAATGCTTGATGCGCCATGCGCCGGCTTGGGTTGCCCGTTTCTGAGGCAACATCAAAAAAATCTTTCTAATCAAATACTTGCCACGAATCGCCGCGATTTTTGGCATTTTCGTGACAGGGGTGCAGGCGGTGATCTGTCGCAACCCGGCTTTTGGGGATAAGTCAAGCCCTGAGCGCCCACTCACCCGGTGAAACCCCCATACCACCTCAGGCGCCGTTGGTCGTATGAGGGCGCTGGCGCAAGGTGCGGGAGTGGGCGTGAACCGCCTCGACCAGGGCCGACACATGCTCCGGCGGCGTGTACTGGCTGATGCCATGGCCGAGGTTGAAGATGTGGCCGTCCCAGCCGCCGTCGGCACGCTGCGGCGGCCCGAAGGCGTCGAGCACCTTGCACGCCTCGGCCTGTATGGCTTGCGGGGGCGCGAACAGCACGTTGGGGTCCAGGTTGCCTTGCAGAGCGACCCGTGCGCCGACGCGGGCCCGTGCCTGCGTGAGGTTGACCGTCCAGTCGAGGCCGACGACATCGGCCCCGCTGTCGGCGATCTCGTCGAGCCAGGGGCCGCCGCCCTTGGTAAAGACGATGGCCGGCACGCGCTGGCCACCGGCCTCGCGCTTCAGCTGCGCCAGCACGCGGCGCGTGTAGGCCAGCGAGAAAGCCTGGAAGGCGCCGTCGGCCAGCACGCCGCCCCAGCTGTCGAAGACCATGACGGCCTGCGCGCCCGCGTCGATCTGGGCGTTCAGGTAGGCCGCCACCGCGTCGGCGTTGACGGCCAGGATGTGGTGCATCAGCTCCGGCCGGCTGTACATCAGCGTCTTGACCAGGCGGTAGTCGTCCGAACCACCGCCCTCCACCATGTAGCAGGCCAAGGTCCACGGGCTGCCGGAGAAACCGATCAGCGGCACACGGCCGTTCAGCGCCCGGCGGATCGAGCCGACCGCGTCGAAGACATAACGCAGCTTGGCCAGATCCGGCACGGCGAGCGCGCGGATTGCTCCCTCGTCGCGCAGGGGGTGGGCGAAGCGCGGGCCCTCGCCTTGCGCGAAGCTCAGGCCCAGGCCCATCGCATCGGGCACGGTGAGGATGTCCGAGAACAGGATCGCCGCGTCCAGCGGGTAGCGCTCCAGCGGTTGCAGCGTGACCTCGGTGGCGTAGTCGACGTTGGTCGCCAGGCCCATGAAGCTGCCTGCCCGCGCCCGGGTGGCGCAGTATTCGGGCAGGTAACGCCCGGCCTGGCGCATCAGCCAGACGGGCGTGTGCTCGGTGGGCTGGCGCAGGCAGGCGCGCAGGAAGCTGTCGTTGAGGAGCGGCGCAGTCATTCGAAGGATTATCGGTGCGCCACCTTGTCGCCTGCCGGCCCGCCCCCAACTGGGGCTTCGCGGCGGGCTGCACGGTTAACATGCGCCCGCCTCGATGCCCTGTGCCCCACCGATGGAGAAACGACGGATGAACACCACCCGCCCCTTGCTCGCCGCCACCGCGCTCGCCGCGGCCCTGTCGCTCAGCGGCTGCGGCTACAACGACTTCCAGCGCCAGGACGAACAGGTCAAGGCCGGCTGGTCCGAGGTGCTGAACCAGTACCAGCGGCGCGCCGACCTGATCCCCAACATCGTGGCCACCGTCAAGGGCGAGGCCAACTTCGAGCAGGAAACCCTCACCAAGGTGATCGAGGCGCGCTCGCGCGCCACGTCGATCCAGGCCACACCCGAGTTGATCAACAACCCCGAGGCCTTCCAGAAGTTCCAGGCCGCGCAGGGCGAGCTCACAGGTGCGCTGAGCCGCCTGATGGTGGTCAGCGAGAACTACCCCAACCTGAAGGCCAACCAGGGCTTCCAGGACCTGCGCGTGCAGCTCGAAGGCACCGAGAACCGCATCACCGTGGCGCGCAACAAGTACATCCAGACGGTGCAGGACTACAACGTGCTGACCCGCAGCTTCCCGACCAACCTGACGGCGATGATCTTCAGCTACCAGGTCAAGCCCAGCTTCACGGTCGAGAACGAGAAGGCCATTTCGGCGCCGCCCTCGGTCAGCTTCGACAAGCCGGCCGCGCCCGCCGCCGCCGCGTCCCGCTGAGGCCACCGGCCGCCGCCGTGACGCACCCGATGCGCCTGCTGCGCCGCCTGTTCTGGGCCGGCCTGCTGGCCTGGCTCGGGCTGGCCCAGGGGCAGGACCTGCAGCCGGTGCCCAGCCTGGCCGCCCGCGTCACCGACACCACCGGCACGCTCGATGCCAGGCAGAGCGACGCGCTGGAGGCCAAGCTCGCGGCCTTCGAGCGCGAGGCCGGCTCGCAGATCGTGGTGCTGATCGTCGCCAGCACCCAGCCCGAGGACATCGCCGCCTATGCCTACCGCGTGGCAGACCAATGGAAGGTCGGCCGGCGCGAGGTCGGTGACGGCCTGCTGATCCTCGTCGCCAAGGACGACCGGAAGGTGCGCATCGAGGTGGCCAAGGCGCTGGAGGGTGCGGTGCCCGACCTGGCGGCGAAGATCATCATCGACAACGCGATCCGCCCGGCCTTCAAGGCCGGCGACTACGCCGGCGGCCTGAACGCCGCGGTGGACCAACTGGCCGCCCGCGTCCGCGGCGAGGCCCTGCCCGCCCCCACGGAACGCGGCAAGAAGAAGGCCAAGGGCCTGGCCGACACCGGCTGGGACCAGCTGGCGATGTTCTTCTTCGTCGCCGTGCCCATCCTCGGCGCGGTCTTGACCGGGATCATGGGCCGCAAGCTGGGCGCCCTGGCCACCAGCAGCGCGGCCGGTGGCATCGCCTGGTGGCTGGGTGCACCGCTCCTGCTCGCCGGCGTGGCGGGCGTGATCGCGCTGATCCTGGTCGGCGTGCTGGGGGTCGGCTCGGCCGGCCAGCGCCTGGCCGGGCGGCGCGGCCACGGCGTGCCACCGATCATCTGGGGCGGCGGCGGTGGGGGCGGAGGTGGCGGCGGCGGGGGTTTCTCCTCCGGCGGCGGGGGCGATTTCGGCGGCGGTGGTGCCTCGGGGGACTGGTGATGCGGCGCAACCTGTTTGGTCGGCTGGCCCGCATCGTCAAGCACCGCGCCTGGGACGAGGCCGATGCACAACGGGCGCTGGGCGAGCCCGCGCTGGCGCGCCTGCAGGCCCGCGTGGCCGTCAGCGAGCAGTTGCACTCGGGCGAGATCCGCATCTGCATCGAGGCCAGCCTGCCGCTGAGCTACCTCTGGCGCGACGCCACCGCGCGCGAGCGCGCGGTGGCCATGTTCGGCAAGCTGCGGGTCTGGGACACCGAATCCAACAACGGTGTGCTGATCTACCTGCTGCTGGCCGAGCACGCGATCGAGCTGGTGGTGGACCGCGGCCTCGCGCGCCGGGTGGATGCCGCCGAGTGGCAGCGCCTGGTCGCGGACATGGGCCCGGCGTTCCGCGAACGGCGCTTCGAGGACGGGCTGATGCAGGCCATCGAACATGTCGACGCCCTGTTGGCCAAGCACTTTGCGCTCGCACCGGGGCAGGCCAACCCGAACGAGCTTCCCGACTCGCCGCACATCCGGTAGGAGGCTGTCGGGCTTTGGGTCGGGCGCGGGCCCAAAGCACGACAGCCTCCTATAGGTTGAGGATGCCGACCCCCTAGCTTCGCTGGGTCTCCCTAGTTCGGGGGGCTGTGGGTCCACCAGGGTGAGCCTACAACCCGGGGATGCTGGATGCCGCGCTCAAGTTCCTGGTGACCGAGGTCAACGCCCACCTCGTGCAGCGCACGGGTGTGGCCGATGCCGGAGGCATGACGCTGGCCCGCGTCACCGACGACAAGGGCAACTGGACCCTGCCCACCAACTCGCTGGGCCTGACGCTGTTCCAGATCGAGGAGGAGCGCGCGCTGCGCAACCCGCTGCCCGAGCGGGTGGTGCTGGGCGGGCGGGAGATCGCCCTGCCCCCTGAGCTGAAGCTCAACCTCACGCTGCTGGTCAGCGCGCACTTCACGCAGTACGAGACCGCGTTGCGCCAGCTCTCGCACGTGTTGACCTTCTTCCACGCCCGGCCTCTGTTCACCGCCGGCGATTCCCCGGGCCTGCCCGACGGCGTCGACCGCCTGGCGATGGACCTGCTGAACTACGGCCCCGAGCAGATGAACCAGATGTGGTCCTGCCTGGGCACCAAGCACCTGCCCTCGGCCGTGTACCGGCTGCGCATGGTGGTGCTGCAGGACCAGGAACCCGTCTCGAGCGGCGCGCCCATCCTCCACATCGACGCCACGCTGGGTGGTCGATGAGGCTCGACTTCCGCGCGCTGTGCCGCGTCCGCATCAGCCACGCCTACTTCGACGGCGCGGGCACGCCCGGCGACGCCTTCGCCTGGCTGGTCACACCCGCCACGCAGGCCGCGCTGGCCGGTGCGCATGCCTTGTCCCGCCTGCGCGACGGCCAGTGGTGGGTGGTGCAGGAGACCGACGCAGGCGAGCAACCGCGGCATTCGCTCGCCGGCCAGACCTTGCTCGTCGGCCTGGTGCTGCGCGATGCGGCCTGGCCGCTCTACACCGCGCCGCTGGGCCTGCCGGCCCCCCCGCCGGGCGAAGCACCGCTGACCGCCCTGTTCGCCAACACGGCGGACCCGCTGGCACTCGACGCGCCAGTGGGCGTTAGGGTCTGCGGCCGGCACCCGCGCCTCACGCCGTTGTCAGCCCAACGCCCGGTGCGGCTGGTCCTGGTCGATGCGCAGGACCGGCAGGTCGCCGATCTCCCGGTCGCCCCGGGCCAGAGCGATGCGCGGCCGGCAGGCGCGCTGCCCGAGGGGCACCTGCGCCTCGAAGAGCACGACCCGGCGAGCCAGGCCCTGCTCGCCACACAGCAGCTTTACGTGGCCCCCGATCTGGCCGCCGAGCCGCTGTGGGGCCTGCTGGCCATCGAGGTGAGCGCCGCCCTCGAAGCCGCCCCCGACACCGAGTTCACGATCACTCTCGCCGCCCGCCAGGACCGCCTGCGCTACTACGTGGTGGCACGCCGCTACGGCGAGAACGAGTTCGCCAGCCTGAACCTGGCCGACGTCAGCCCGGGCGGCCTACAGCCGCCCAGCCTGGTCTTCGACCGCCTCGCGCCCGAGGCCTTCGACCCGGTGCAGCACCTCGGCAGCCACCTGCTCGACGCCAGCGGCCAGGCCCGCATCGCGCTGTTCGAGGCCCAGGCCCTGACCGGCCGGCAGGCCCGCAGTGCACGCCGCATCCAGCTGCGGCGCGACGACGCCGTGCTGGTCGAGCAACTCCCGCAGCCCGGCGCCTCGCGCGCACAGGCCGACTTCATCGTCCACCTGGACAAGCCCTGACCCCGAAGGAAGGAACGACGCCATGGCCACCTACCGCACGCCGGATGTCTACGTGGAGGAAATCTCCGTCTTCCCACCCTCGGTGGCGGAGGTCGAGACCGCCATCCCGGCCTTCGTCGGCTACACCGCCCGGGCCACCCGCACGGTCGAGGGCGACCTCGCCGGCGTGCCCACCCGCGTCAGCTCGCTGCTGGAGTACGAGAGCTGGTTCGGCGGCGCCCCGGTGCTCGCACTGGACCGGGTGGATCTCGGCCCCGACAACCAGTTCCAGCGCGCCACGCTGGCCGCCACCAACACCAAGTACCTCTACGACAGCCTGCGCCTGTTCTTCGA
>JADMKA010000049.1 GCA_018780145.1 Vitreoscilla sp.
TGCTGGCCTACAACTGCTCGCCCTCGTTCAACTGGAAGAAGAACCTGGACGACGCCACGATCGCCAAGTTCCAGCGTGAGCTGGGCGCGATGGGCTACAAGTTCCAGTTCATCACGCTGGCCGGCTTCCACAGCCTGAACTACTCGATGTTCAACCTGGCCTACGGCTATGCGCGCAACAACATGAGCGCCTTCGTCGAACTGCAGGAGGCCGAGTTCGCCGCCGCCGAGAAGGGCTTCACCGCCGTGAAGCACCAGCGCGAGGTGGGCACCGGCTACTTCGACGCCGTCACCACCACCATCGAGCGCGACGCCTCGACCGCCGCGCTGAAGGGCTCCACCGAAGACGAGCAGTTCTTCGACAAGAAGCACGGCTGAACCAGGCCGGCCCGACCTGGGCCGACATGGGCGTCATCCGCGAGCCCCGCGCCTTACAGGTGCGGGGCTTTTTTCATGCGGCGCCGGCAACCTGAACCGAGCCTGCGCACAATCGGGCCATGCTGGTTCGGGCTGTCCCTGCGATGCTTGCCGTGGCCATGGCGCCCGGTGCCATGGCCCTGACGCCGATCACCTGCTACAGCGACCGGTTCGCCCCGTTCGTCATCACGCAGGGGGAGCGCATCACCGGCGTCGACGTCGATGCGCTGGTGGAGGCCGGCCGCCGCGCCGGGCTCGCCGTGACCGTGTCCCTGTTGCCCTGGGTGCGCCTGGAAGGCGAACTGCGCCGGGGACCGGCCAGCGAGGTCGACTGCGCTTTCGCCTACACCTTCAGCGAGCCTCGTTCGGCCTACATGGATTTCGTGCGGGCGCCGCTGAAGGTCACCACCTACACGCTGTTCGTCCGGCGCGACCGGGCCTCCGAGTTGCGCAGCCTGAAGGAGCTCAGGGGGGCCACCATCGGCATGCGGCGTGGTTTCCGGGTACCGGGCGAGTTCGAGCTGATGCGGCTGGCCGGCGACCTGAAGGTCGACGAGGTCGACAACGACGAGGCGAACTTCCTGAAGCTCTCGGCCGGCCGGGTGGATGGCGTGATGACCAACAGCGACGTCGGCCAGGCGCTGATCCGCGAGTTCAAGCTCGCCAATGTGGTGGCAGTGCGGCCCGCCATCACCGTGGTGCCCACCTACGTGGTCTTCAACAAGGCCAAGAACCTGCGCCACTGGGTGGCCCCGCTGGAGGAGGCCCTCGGCGCGATGCGCTCGGACGGCAGCTACGACCGCATCCGGCGCCGCTACCTGCCCGAGTGATCACATCGACTGCCGGAGCATCTCCCGGTAGTCGCCGCTGCTGGCCAGGCGCGGGTTGGTCTTGTGGCAGTGGTCGGCCAGTGCGCCCTCGATGATGCGGTCGAACATCGATTCGTCCACGCCAAGAGCCGCCAGCCCGGTGGGCAAACCCAAGCGGGCGTTCATGTCGCGCAACCCGTCGATGACGACCCGGCCCTCGGCGTCGCCAGGCCCCAGCCCCATGGCATGGGCAATGCGCTGCAGGCGGCGCTCGCTGGCCACCGTCTCGGCGCTGGCATTGAAGCGAACCACCGCCGGCAGAAACAGCGCGTTCAAGGTGCCGTGGTGGAGCTTCGGGTTCAGGCCGCCCAGGCTGTGGCTGAGCGAGTGCACGCAGCCCAGGCCCTTCTGGAAGGCCAGTGCCCCCTGCATGCTGGCGCTCATCATGTTCCAGCGGGCCTCGCGGTCCTGGCCGTCGCGGGTGGCGCGCTCGATGTGGGCCCAGCCGCGCGCCAGGCCGTCCAGCGCAATGCCATCGGCCGGTGGGTTCACGGCATGCGCCATGAAGGTCTCCATGCAATGGGCGATGGCGTCCATGCCGGTGGCGGCGGTCAGAAACGGTGGCAGCCCCAGCGTCAGCTCGGGGTCGAGCAGGGCCGTCCTGGGCATCAGGTGCCAGCTGTGGAAGCCCAGCTTGCGGCCGTCGTCGACGATCAGGATCGCGCCGCGCGCCACTTCGCTGCCGGTACCTGCCGTGGAGGGCACGGCGATCAGCGGGGCCACGGCCTCGGTGATGCGTGGGCTGCCGCCAAGGATGGTGGCATAGGTGGTCAGCGGCCCGGGGTGGGTGGCCGCGATCGCCACGCCCTTGGCCAGGTCGATGCTGGAGCCGCCGCCCACGGCCACCAGGCCGTCGCACTGGTGCTGGTTGTAGAGCGCGGTGGCCACGCGCACGGCCGCCTCGGTGGGGTTCGAGGGCGTGTCGTCGAACACCACGGCGTCCAAGCCCTCCAGCGCCCTGGTGGCATGGGCCAGCACACCGGCCGCTCGCACGCCCGCGTCGGTGACGATCATCGGCCGGGTGATGCCAACGCGCTGGCACTCCTCGGGCAGCAGGCGCACGGCGCCGAAATCGATCTCGATCTGGGTCAGGTACTGGATGCGGGCCATGGTGTGCGTGGCGTGGGGTGGACGACGGAGCCAGTATGCTGGCGATCCCCGTCTCGTGCCATGAGGCCTGCCCTGAGCACCCACCTGCTGACCCCCGCCATGGCGGGCATCCTGGACCGCATCCGCCGTGCCAACCGGCCGCCCTTCCACAGCCTCGCGCCCGTGCAGGCACGCGCCGCCTACCGAGCCGCCAGCGAGGTGCTGGAGTTTCCGCGCGCGCCGCTGCCCCGGGTGCAGGACCTGAGCATCCCGTCCGGCGACGGCACGTTGCTGCCGGCCCGGCTGTATGCGGCCGGCACGGGCCGCTTGCCGATGTGCCTGTACCTGCACGGCGGCGGTTTCGTGATCGGTGACCTCGAAACGCACGACAGCCTGTGCCGCCAACTCGCCTTGCGCAGTGGCGGCGCGGTGCTGGCGCTGGACTACCGCCTGGCGCCGGAGCACCGCTTTCCCACGGCTGTGGACGATGCCTTCGCCGCGCTGCGCTGGCTCGCCTGCGAAGGCGAAGCCCAGCTCGGCCTGGACACCCGCCGGCTGGCGGTGGCCGGCGACAGCGCCGGCGGCACACTCGCGGCGGTCTGCGCCTTGCTGGCCCGCGATGCCGGCCTGCCGCTGGCGCTGCAGCTCCTGATCACCCCAGGCACCACCGCGCACATGGATACCGCCTCGCACAAGCTCTTTGCCCAGGGCTTCCTGCTGGAGGCCGACGGCATCGCCTGGTTCTTCGACCACTACATCGACCGCCACCACCGCGCCGACTGGCGCTTCGCGCCGCTGATGGCGCCCGATGTGGACGGTGTGGCACCGGCCTGTGTGCTGCTGGCCGAATGCGACCCGCTGGTCGACGAAGGCCTGGCCTACGCCGACCGCCTGCGCGCATCCGGCGTGCCGGTGGAACTCGAGCTGTACCGTGGCCTGACCCACGATTTCATCAAACTGGGCCGGGTTCTCAAGGAAGCCGGCCACGCCCAGGCTGTGGCGGCCACGGCCTTGCGAACCGCATGGGAGAACACGCGATGAACCGACACGACTTCCGCTTTGTCGAACGGCTGCGCGTGCGCTGGGCCGAGGTCGACATGCAGCAGATCGTCTTCAATGGCCACTACCTGCTGTATGCCGACACGGCGGTGGCCGGCTACTGGCGCGCATTGGCCTTGCCGTACCAGGAGGCGATGCAGCTGCTGGGCGGCGACATCTTCGTGCGCAAGGCCACCCTGGAGTACCACGCCCCCGCTGCCTATGACGACCTGTTGGAGATCGGCGTGCGCTGCGGCCGCATCGGCAACTCGTCGATGGCCTTCGAACTGGGCGTGTTCCGTGCCGACGAGTTGCTGGTCAGTGGCGAGTTGCTCTACGTTTTTGCCGACCCCGTGGCGCGCCAGGCCCGACCGGTGCCGCCCGAACTGCGCAGCGTGATGCTGGGCTTCGAGGCTGGCGAGGCCATGGTGGATGTGCGGGTGGGCACCTGGGACATGCTGGGCCGCGAAGCCCAGACGATCCGCGCCGAGGTCTTTGTCGCCGAGCAGAAGATCCCGGCCGAGATGGAGTGGGATGCCGCAGACTCGGAGTGCATCCATGCGGTGGCCTACAACCGCCTGGGCATGCCGGTCGCCACCGGACGCCTGCTGGAGCATGTGCCGGGCGTGGCCAAGATCGGCCGCATGGCGGTGCGGCGTGCGCTGCGTGGCAGCCGCGTCGGCCGGGCGGTTCTGGAGGCCCTGATGCAGGCGGCCCGCGAGCGTGGCGAGCGCGAGGTCATCCTGCATGCGCAGATGAGCGCCGAGCCGTTCTACCGCCGCGCTGGCTTCTCTCAGCGCGGGCCGGTGTTCGAGGAAGCCGGCATCGCGCACGTGGAGATGGTGCGCGGGTTGTAGCCGGGCGGCGGCACGCCGCCGGTCAGGTGCCCGGGAGGCCAGTCCTTCAGCGTTGTGTGCTGCAGCCGCGCCGACGCCGGGCCGTTCGTGAAGCTGCGCTCGATGACGTGGGTGAGCAGATGCCTGCCCACGCGCTCGGTGATCACCAGCGTCGAGCAGCGGGTGCCGTAGGCGCCATCCGGGCTGCGGATGAAGGCCGGCGACAACATGCGTTCCTTGTCCAGGCCGATGCCCGTCGATGGCAAGGTGTCGTCGGCCGCGGGCGTTCGGTCGGCCAGCAGGGCAAACAGGCGCGATGCGAGGGCCTCGGCCGTCAGCTCCGGTTCGGCCTCGCGCAGCGCCGATTCGACCTGGCCCTTGAGGGCCTGAACCTTCGGCCAAGGGGCGTTCCAGTCAGCGGCGTTGCTGATCGCGGTGACGCCGCGCCCCAGCCGGCGCGGGTGTGGTGCGTCGTTGGAGGCCCAGAAGCACTCGCCCAGCCGGAAATCGGCCGCCAGCAGGTTGAAGGGCGAATGACCGGTCAAGGCCGTGCGGGCCCAGAAGCGGTGCGCCGGCTCGTCGCCACGCAGCCAGGCCGGCACGATCAGCCCGCGCGACGGGCCTTCGGCCACGCTGGGCAGGCCTCGTCGCACGTTGGTGACCAAGCCGAAGCGACCGGCGGCTGTCAAGCCCATCCAGGTGCCACCGGCCTGCAGGTCGCGCCCACCCAGGATCGGCGGCCCGCCACCTTCTGGCTGCCACCAGCCCAGTTGGGCAGCCGGCCGATCAAGGAACTCGTCCCGGTTGGCGGCCACCACGAACGGGAAGCGCCGGCTGCAATCCAGCGCCAGCGCGGCTAGGCACATGGGTCGAAGACCTCGGTGTGGCGTGTGCCGAGAGGCCAGCCCTGAAGGGCCGCCACCAGCTGGCGGTCGGCGGACGCCCACCACGCCTGCGCGTCGTGTTCGCCCAGGCCCGCCGGCGGCGTGTAGATCTCCATCAGCGTGATCCGGAGCGAGCCTTCGGCCGGCGGCCGCTGCATCAGCGAAGCCCACGACCCCGGGTGTGAAAGGCGCAGGGCCTGCTGGCAATCGGCCACGGTTCGAACCACCTCGGGCAGGTCGCCTGGTGCAACCTCGTAGTAGACGAACCAGGAGCGCGACTGGCCCAGGCTCATTCGTTGTCCACGGGAACCGCGTAGGGCAGGGCGCGGGGCGACAGCTTCGGCCCATCCGGAGCACCCAGCCGGAAGCTGCCAGGCATCTCCAGCAAGGCCCGCTTGATCTCCACCAGACCCAGGTGGTGGCTCGCATCCAGCGAAGCGGCGAGCGCGACCAGACCGGCAGGCTGCCCCGGATCCGACTCATGGAAGACCTCCTGGCCCTCGCGCATCGCCTCGGGCGAGGCCAGCAGCGTGGCGCGGCGCTTCAACGTGCCGCGGTACTGGCTGCGTGCCACCACCTCCTGGCCCGGGTAGCAGCCCTTCTGGAAACTGACCCCTCCGACCAGCTCGAAATTCACCATCTGCGGCACGAACTGGTCGGCCGTGGCGGCGACGATGCGTGCCACGCCGCTGGCCACCTCCAACCATCGCCAGGCCGCCGGGTCGAGCGGCGCCAGCGGCATGTCAGGCGCACCGGCCGGGCGGGCCACCAGCCAGCGCGGCGTGCCCTCCACGTTCGCCAGCCGCAGCGCATGTTGTTCGCCGTCGGTTCGGACGGATCCCGGCTCACCGTCGGCCAGCTCAGCCAACGCGGCGTGTGCCGAATCACCCACCAGGCCCCACAGCGCGACATCCGGCGTGGCGTCGCTCAGCTGGCACTTGGCCCGCAGCACGAACATCGACAGGCGCTTCAAGGTGGCCGGCAGCAGATCGGCACTGCAGGCGAGCCACCAGTCCTGCGACCCGCTGGACCAGACCACGAAGCTGGCCATCAGCCGCCCCTTGGCCGAGCAGTAGCCCGCCAGGCTGTGCTGCCCCGGGCTCAGCGCCACCAGGTCGCCGGTGAGCTGGCCCTGGAGGAAGGCCCGCGCATCGGCGCCGCGGGCCCGTATCAGGCCCCAGTCCGACAGGCGCACGGCACCGTGCGGCGCGGTGGCGAGAGGAGGGGACTGCGAGGCGTCGAGAGTCAGGTCGGTCATACGCCCGATTATCATCATTGCCCATGATCCACACCGTCCCTGGGGCCGCGGTCCAGCCATGAAGTGGCTGCGCCGCGCCATGGGCGCTGCCGTGGTGGTGGCACTGCTGCTGGCCAGTGCCGGCTGGTGGTGGCTGGGTCATCCTCTGGCCCTGCAGGGCGAGCGGGCGGAGGTGTCGATCGAGCCGGGCACCAGTGCACGCGAAGTGGCCCGCCTGTGGGTGGGCGCCGGTGTCCAGGCGCATCCTGAGCTGCTCTACCAATGGTTCAAGTGGTCTGGCCAGGCGCGGCGCATCCGGGCCGGCAGCTACGAGATCGAGCCGGGAACCACGCCCCGCATGCTGCTGGACAAGATGGTGCGTGGCGACGAGGTGCTGGAGACCTTGCGCCTGATCGACGGCTGGACCTTCCGCCAGGTGCGGCAGGCCCTGGCCGCCGCGCCGCGCCTGAAAAGAACCATCGACGTTTTGAGCGACAAGCAGGTGGCCGACCTGCTGGGCCTGCCGGCCGGCGTGATCGAGGGCCACCTGTTCCCGGACACCTATGCCTACAGCCGGGGCGTCAGCGACATGACCGTGCTGCGCCGCGCCGCCGCTGCCTTGCAGCGGCAACTGGCAGGGGCCTGGGAACAACGTGCGCCCGGCCTGCCGCTGGAAACACCCGAGGCCGCGCTGGTGCTGGCCTCCATCGTCGAGAAGGAGACGGGCAGCCCCGCGGACCGCGGCAAGATCGCCGGCGTGTTCATCAACCGCCTGAAGTTGGGCATGCCGTTGCAAAGCGACCCGACAGTCATCTACGGCCTGGGCGAGCGCTTCGACGGCAACCTGCGCCGCGCCGACCTGCTGGCCGACACACCCTGGAACACCTACAGCCGGCGCGGCCTGCCGCCCACGCCCATCGCCCTGCCGGGGCTGGCCTCGTTGCAGGCTGTGCTGCGGCCCGATCCCACCCCGGCGCTGTACTTTGTCGCACGCGGGGACGGCACGAGCGTCTTCAGCGAGACGCTGGACGCCCATAATCGTGCCGTGAACCAGTTTCAGCGGGGCGGCCAGCGTTGATGCGCGGCGCCCGATTCATCACCTTCGAAGGCATCGACGGCGCCGGCAAGACCTCGCACATCGAGGCCGTGGCCGAGACGCTGCGCACGCGTGGCGAGGCGGTGCTGCTGACCCGCGAGCCCGGCGGCACACCGCTGGCCGAGAAACTGCGCGAACTCTTTCTGCACGACCCGATGGATGCGCTGACCGAGGCGCTGCTGGTGTTCGCCGCACGGCGCGATCACCTGCGCACCCGCATCGAGCCGGCGCTGGCCTCGGGCACCACGGTGCTGTGCGACCGCTTCACCGATGCCACCTTCGCCTACCAGGGCGCCGGCCGTGGCTTCGATCTGAATGTGCTGGCGCAACTCGAAACCTGGGTGCAGGCGGGGCGTCAACCCGACCTGACCCTCTGGTTCGATGTGCCCCCCGAGGTCGCCGCCCAGCGGCGCACCGCCGCGCGTGAACCGGACCGCCTGGAGCGCGAGGCCACAGCCTTCTTCGAAAGGGTGCGTGCCGGCTATGCGGCGCGCTTCGAAGCCTCGGGTGGGCGCATCGTGCGCATCGACTCCGACGCCGCCTTGCCGGTGGTGCGTGGGCGCGTGCTGCAGGCGGTGGGGCTGGCCGATGCTTGACGAACGCGATCTGCCCTGGCTGGCCGAGCCGCTGCAGCGCCTGCGGGACCATGACCGCAGCCACGCGCTGATCCTGCACGGTGGCGGCGGCTCTGGCCAACTGGAGCTCGCACTGCGGGTCGCGCAGGCCTGGCTGTGCGAACGCGCACCGGCACCTTGCGGGCAATGCCCGAGCTGCCACCTGGCGCTGGCCCGCAGCCACCTGGACATGAAGGTCCTGATGCCCGAGACGGTGAAACTTGCACTGGGCTGGAACGAGGGGGCCGAAGGCGAGGGCGACGCGGACGAGGGCTCCGGCAAGGCCCGCAAGAAGCCCAGCAAGGACATCAAGATCGACGCCATGCGCCAGGCCATCGACTGGGCCCACACCAGCTCCAGCCGCGGGCGCGGCAAGGTGCTGGTGTTTTATCCGGCCGACGCGATGAACGAGACCTCGGCCAACGCGCTGCTGAAGACGCTGGAAGAGCCGTCGTCCGGCACGCGGCTGCTGCTCTGCGTGGACGATCCCGAGCGGCTGCTGCCCACGGTGCGCAGCCGCTGCCAGCGCGTCCGCCTGGTACCCCCCACCCCGGAGCAGGCCCTGGACTGGCTGACCCGGCAGGGGGTGGATGGCGCCGCGGCGCTGTTGCGCGCCAGCGGTGGCGAGCCGCTGGCCGCGCAATCGCTGCTCGTCGAGGGCCTGACGCCGGCGCTGTGGTCCCAACTGCCTGGGCAGGTGGCGCAGGGCGATGCGCGGGCCCTGGTCGCCCTGGCGCTGCCTCGTGCCGTGAGGGTGCTGCAGCAGATCTGCCATGACGCCATGGCGCTGGCCGCCGGCGGTGCGCCGCGCTTCTTCGAGCCGGGGCAGTTTCCGCCGGGCGCGCGCCTCGACGCCCTGGCGGCCTGGGCCAGCGAACTGGCGCGGGTGGCCCGGCACGACGAGCACCCCTGGAACGCCCCCTTGCGCGTCGAGGCCCTGGTGGCCCAGGGCCAGCGCACCTGGATGGCGCCTTGAAACCACCGCGATGGATACACTTCCGCCATGAGTGATGTCGAAGGCCGGTCCCCCGGCGCAGCGTCCAGCGGCGCCGCCCGCCCCAGTGTCATCCAGCTCGTGTTCCGCGAGAAAGGCGCGTTGTACGCCGCCTATGTCTCCCTGTTCGCGGATGGCGGCCTCTTCGTGCCGTCCACGCGCGACTACCAGCTCGGTGACGACATCTACCTGTTGCTCTCGCTGCCGGGTGACCCGCAGCGCTACCCGGTGGCCGGCAAGGTCGGCTGGATCACGCCGGCGAACGCCTCCGGTGGCCGCACGCAAGGGGTTGGTGTGCGTTTCCCCAACGACGACAAGACGCGTCAGCTGAAGATCAAGATCGAGGAGACCCTGGGCACCTCGATCTCGTCGGCCAAGCCGACGCAGACGCTCTGAACGATTTTCGCGCCGGATGTTCGTCGATTCCCACTGCCACCTGAGCTTTCCGGAACTGCAGGCCCGCCTGCCGCAGATTCTGGCCGAGATGCAGCTGGCGAAGGTGCAGGGCGCCCTGTGCATCTGCACCACGATGGAAGAGTTCGCCACGGTGCAAGGCCTGGCTGCCGGGCAGCCGCACCTGTGGGCCAGCGTGGGCGTGCACCCGGACACCGAAGGCCTGACCGAACCCACCGAGGACGACCTGGTCCGCGGAGCCAGCCTGCCCAAGGTCATCGCCATCGGCGAGACCGGGCTGGACTACTACCGCCTGAACGGCCGCAGCATCGCCGACATGGAGTGGCAGCGCGAGCGCTTCCGCACCCACATCCGCGCCGCCCGCCGCACCGACCTGCCGCTGGTCATCCACACCCGCAGCGCCAGCGACGACACCGTTCGTGTGTTGAAGGAGGAGGGCGCCAACGGCCCCCCGCCGCGCGGTGTCTTCCACTGCTTCACCGAAACCCTGGCGGTGGCACGGGCCGCGCTGGATCTTGGCTTCTACGTCTCGATGTCGGGCATCGTCAGCTTCCGCAATGCGGCCGATCTGCGCGAGGTGGCCGCCTTCGTGCCGCTGGATCGGCTGTTGATCGAAACCGACAGCCCCTACCTGGCGCCGATGCCGTTCCGCGGTAAGACCAACACGCCGGCGCTGGTGCCCCACGTCGCTGCGGCCGTGGCCGGGGCCCGGGGCATGGAGGTCGACGCACTGGCCGAGGCCACCACCCGCAACTTCGAGCAGCTGTTCCGCGTCCAGGTGCCGGCATTGGCGGTTACCTGACATGAGACCGACGCGCCGACACTGCCTGCTGGCTGCCGCGGGCCTGTTCGCCGGGCGTGTGGCCAACGCCGGCTCCTACGACGATTTCTTCCTCGGCATCCAGCTGGATCGTGTGCCGATGGTCGCAGGCCTGCTGAAGCGCGGCTTCGACGTCAACGCCCGGGACAGCGCCGGGCAACACGGCCTGTACCTCGCGATCCGCGAAGGCTCGCGCGAGGTCTTGCCCGTCCTGCTGGAGCACCCGGGCCTGGAGGTCGATGCGGCCAACCCGGCCGGGGAGACACCGCTGATGATGGCGGCGCTGCGCGGCGAGATCGGCGCGATGAAGCGGCTCATCGAACGCGGTGCCCAGCTCGAACTGCCCCGCTGGACACCGTTGCACTACGCGGCCAGCGGCCCCTCGCTGGAGGCTGTTCGCCTGCTGCTGGACCGCGGCGCCCGCATCGACTCCACGGCCCCCAACGGCAACACCCCGCTGATGATGGCCGCCGGGTTCGGCAGCATCGATTCGGCCCGCTACCTGTTGAAGCGGGGTGCTGATCCGGCGTTGCGCAATAAGCAGGACCAGACGGCAGCCGACCTGGCCCGGCGCGGCGACCGGGACAACCTGGCCGACGAACTGGCGCTGGCCGCGGCGCGCTGACCCCGCCAACGGCGCCATCGTGTCAGGCAACTTCTGACACGCGGCATGTCGGGCGGCCGACTTCATCAAACCAGGCCCGGCGCCTACAGTGCATCCATCGGCTGACCGCGAGGTGGCCGGCCATAGATGCCCTGAACCCATCCGGAGAAGTCGCCATGCGCCAGCCCGCCGTCCGCCGCCCGAACCCCTTCATGATGATGACCGACCCCGAGGTCATCCTGCAGGCCGTCGAGCGCTCCGAGCGCCTGAACCGCCTCGCCCGCCACATCTGCCGCCCGCTGGATCGCCCGCTAATCCCCAAGCTGCGCGGCTCCGACCTGGACGCCTTCGATCGGGAGATCGACCTGGCCGAAGTCGAAGCCGAAGACACCGCAGCCTGACCGGGCCGCCATTCCGGGGGCCGCATCGCGGCCAGGCCCGCGCGGGCGTGGGCGCCCGCAACCAAGGCGCCGCTCAGTAGCCGAAGGAGTACGGGAATTCCTGGTTGCTGACGGGACGGGCCATCACAACGCGTGTTCCTGCCTTGGCAGCCAGCATCGGTAGCTTCTTGGCTACCGCATCAAGCCACTCTGGCTTGGCGTCAATTTCGTATTCGACAGTGACGAATAGGAGAGACCCAGCAACATGCTGCTTGACGATGCGCGTGTAGCGCGGCGTACCGAACTGAAGCGTGCTGCCCTGCAACTGCGCAGACGAAGTCGGGCTGTAAAGCGTGCCGCCCTGTTGCGCGCCAGGGACTTCAGCCTGCGTTACTGTCTTTTTGGTGTATGCCCCCGCCTCTACGAGCACGTCCAGCAGTTCTTGAAGCTCCGCACGGCTGTTGAGGAACCGGTCGGCGGCCTTCGCCGCTTTCGACCCATCGCCGTGAACTGAGGGCATGGCGGCAAGCGCCACGCGCTCCTTGTTTATGGCCTCGCGATTGGAAGACCGCATTGCCGGCGGTAGGCTCGCCTCCGACTTCTCCCGCTCCGCCAACATCGCCAGTTGAAGCTCGACTCTCGAGCGAGACGGCGCCAGGGGGTCAGGGGTGGTCGCAAAGAAGACCGAGCCAGGATGGGGAAGGGCAAATGCCACTGGGGTTTCGGAAGCGCTATTCAAGGGCAACGCCAAGCGGAACTGGCGCGCAGCGAAACTCTGCCCGCCCTCCCCATTGAGCTTGGCCAATGCCACCGCGTGCAACTCAGCGGGAATCTCTACAGCTGTCCTGCCGGGCTTGTCCGTGCCCTCCGAAGCCTCCGGAGAGCCATTGGCCATCCTGCGGGACAGGACCTGCCTAGATACCCATTCCTTGTTGAACCGCACCAACTCGACCTTTATGACCTTGCCGGCCTGGAACTGCACAAGCTGGTCGAAAGCCCCCGCCAAGGCGGGTGTCGCCACCCAGTCGGGGGTACCGTCTAGCTCAAACGAAACCCAACCCTCGTAGGTTACGTTGTCGCCCTCAACCTTCTTCTGAATGAGCTGAGGGTCGGTTACAACGCTTTTCACGCCGCTGCGAGGAAGAACGAGCTTTCTGGCCGACCAATGCCCAATCAGAAGGCAGTTAGGTGACGCCGTGCCCGACGCCGCCTTGCGTCCTGCATCGGTCAAGAAGTAGCGGGAGGCCGGCTTCAATTCGCCGCCTTGGGCGAGCCAATAGTCTTCCTTCTGGATGAGCCCCGCCTTCATGAGCGCCTCGAACTTGGGCTGGGCATCGCGCCTAGAACTGCCGCCCTCACTCGCCGAAGGCGTTTTCAGGAATGCTACCCAGCCATTGGGCAGGCCGCCACGGATGGACTCGTGGTCCGCGGAGGTCGGCAACGGTAGGCATGGCGCCTGCGGAGAATGGATCTGCTGGGCTGCTGCCGGTTTCGAAGACACCTTGTTAAGGTGCAAGATCGAACCGGAGG
>JADMKA010000106.1 GCA_018780145.1 Vitreoscilla sp.
TGCCCGTCGTCGACATCCGCAATGTCTCTCAGACCTTCGGCCACGGCGAGCTGGCGGTGCAGGCGCTCAAGCCCACCAGCCTGACAGTCGAGGCCGGTGAGCTGGTGGCCTTGCTCGGGCCGAGCGGCTCGGGCAAGAGCACGCTGCTGCTGGCCATCAGCCTGATTCAGCCGCCGACCACCGGGCGCATCGAGATCGATGGTCAGGTGCTCCACGACGAGGGCCCCACCGGGATCGACGTGCGGGCCTTTCGCCGCCGCAAGATCGGCTTCATCTTCCAGCAGCACAACCTGATCCCCTTTCTGACGGCGCTGGAGAACGTGGCGCTGATGCTGCAGATCAATGGCGTGGGGCGGCGCGAGTCCACGCGGCGCGCACGCGAGGTGCTGGGCTATCTGGAGATCGGCCACCGGGCTGGTTCGCTGCCGGCGCAGATGTCCGGCGGCGAGCAGCAGCGGGTGGCGATCGGCCGGGCACTGGCCAACGAGCCGGCGCTGATCCTGGCCGACGAGCCGACCGCCGCGCTGGACACGGAGCGCGGCACCAAGGTGATGGCGATGCTGCGCAGGATCGCTCGCGAACGGCGATCGGCGGTGATCGCCGTGACCCACGATCACCGGATGATCGCTGGCTTCGACACGGTGTACCACCTCGACGATGGGCGGCTCGCCCGGGTCGAACACGGTGCCCCTGCATCCGAGGTGCCGTCGGCTTGAGATGGGACACCCGGTGCCGGGGTACCGGCCCCACCCGCCGAGCGGGTGCTCAGCCGGCTTGGGGCGGCCCGGCGCTCGGCTGAGCGCTCGAAGCCACCCAGGCGTCGCGCCTACCTGCCGTGGTGCTGCATCGCGTGACCGCCCATCGGGCCGCCCATCGGGCCGCCCATCGGGCCACCCTGGTGGCCAAAGCGCTTGTCGGCCGTGGCCTTCTGCTCGGGCGTCAGGGCCGCATACAGGTCCTTCAGGGCCGAGTTCATCTTCTCCATGCCGGCAACGTGCTGCTTCATCATCTCGGTGTGCTGGGCCATGCGGTCGGGTGCCGAGCCGGTGCCGCCCTGCATGGTGCCGCGCATGGCCTGGTGGCCCTGGGCCTGCTGTTTGGCCTGGCCGACAAAGGCCTGCCATGCCGGCTCCTGGGCCGGGGTGATCTTCAGCTCGGCCTTCAGGGTGGACAGGTGGGTCTCCATGCGGGCTGTCGGGTCGCCCGTGCCCTGCGGGCCACCCGGTGCCGACGCGCCGCGCATGGCGCCCATCGGGCCGCTGCCCGGGCCCATGCCCGAACCGCCATGGGCGAACACCGCCGTGGCGGCGGCGAGGGAGAGTGCTGCCAGGGTGGCGGCGGTGATTCGGTGGGTGCGTTTCATGGGTGTGCTCCGTCGAGGCCGATCGATCTGGCCTGCGGACCCCGCCGGCCAGTGGCGGGGCGTTGCCCCACCACGGGGTCATTGAAGCGCTGCCGCGTGAGGCGGGCGTTTCCGGACCAGGGCACTTTTGTAGCGCCCTGTTGCAAGGCAGGGTGCCGACACACTGTGCGACAAGAACGGTGCCTACCGGGCTGCGCTTGCGGCGCGGGCATGGGCCTGCATGCCGCCGCGGGCCTTCCACTCGCCGAAGCCGCCGTGCAGCAGGCGCACGTTCTCGAAGCCCGCCATGCGCAGGGCCATCGCCGACTGCGCCGCAAAGGAGCCCGTGTTGCAGTAGGCGAGGATGGTCTTGTCCCTGGGCAGGCGGGCGCGTTCGGCAAAGACCTTGCGCCACTCGATGTTCACGGCGCCGGGGATGTGTTCATGGGCGAACTGGGCGGCGTCGCGCACATCGAGCACGAAGAACTTCTTCCAGTCGTCCGCGGGGATCTGCTCCGACATGATGGTGCCGCTGTTGTAGTCGGCGAACTCGAAGTACGACTCCAGCGACTCGGTGGTGGCCTTGTCGAGTTGAGCGTGCGCAGCCGGGGAGACGCAGGCCAGCGCGGCGGCCAGGGTGGCGGCGATGCCGAAGGCCTTGGCTGGGCGGGCGGTGAAGTTGGGCATGGTCGAGGTCACGGGGGTCTCCGTCGGGGGGTGCAGAAAGTCGAGGACGGCGGGCTCAGGCCGCCGGGTTGAGTCTGGGGTGGGTCTCTTCGCCCCAGTGCCGCAGCACCGCACCGGAGACGAACATCGCCACCGCGGCGAACCAGAACGCGGCCTCGATGCGCCCGCCCAGGGCCGCGGCTGCGCCGAGCCCGAGCGCGCCGAGGCCATAGCCCAGGTCACGCCAGAAACGATAGATGCCGATGGCCGACGCACGCCAGCTCGGATGGGCGATGTCGGCCACTGCCGCGCTGAGGTTGGGGTACAGCATGGCCATGCCCAGCCCCGCCACGGCCGCCGAGGTGCCCCACCAGGCCACCCCGCTGCCCAGAGGCAGCAGGGCCACGCCGGCGCCGCAGACCCACATGCCGGCTGCATTGAGGCGGTGGCGGCCGACCCGGTCCGACAACTTGCCGGTGAAGAACTGTGCCCCGCCCCAGGTGAAACCGTAGATGCCGACGATCCAGCCGATCCCCGGCAGGCTCAGGCCCTGCTGGTGCAGATAAACCGGCCAGAAGGCCCAGACCAGCGCGTCGACGAACTTCTCGACCAGGCCGGCCTGGCACAACGCGGCCATGCGCCGGTCTTTCCAGCTCATCAGGGCGAACACCTCGGCCGTGCCCGGCCGCGCGCTCACCCCCTGCGGGTAGCGCGGCCGCAGGCCGGACAGCGCCGCCGCCTGCGCATGGCCGCCGGCCTCGGCCTGGGCCCAGGGCAGGGTCTCGACCACGGCCAGCCAGGCCAGCAGCGTGGCCAGGCCGATCACCGCAGCGCCGAACCACAGCAGGCCTTGGCGCGGCCCGAGCCAGGCCGCGGCGTAGCCGGTCAGCACCGCAGCCATCGCCACACCGAGATAGCCGGCGAACTCGTTGAGGCCGATCACCAGGCCGCGTTGGTCGGCGCGCGTGAGGTCGAGCTTGGCGGTCTGGGTCATCGACCAGGTCAGGCCCTGGTTGACGCCGAGCAACACGGTGGCCAGGACGATCCAGCCCCATGACGGCGCGGCATACACCAGCACCGGGATCGGCCAGGCCATCAGCCAGCCGATCAGCAGCACCTGCCGGCGGCCGATTCGCTCGGCCAGGCGGCCGGCCACGAAATTCATCGCACCCTTGACGAAGCCGAAGGCGACGACGAAGGCCGCCAGCAGCATGAACGAGTTGCGAGGCACCCCGAACTCGGTCTCGGCCAGCGCGGGCACGACGTTGCGCATCATGCCGATCGTCATGCCCACCAGACCCACCTGCAGCAGTTGCTGCAGCACCTGCCCGAGGTTGGCTCGGATGCCGAATCGCATCGGTGGCCGGCTCAGACGCCCGCGGGCTCGGGGGCCACGCCGCGCAGGTTGGCCGAGACATGGTCGGCCATCCCCGGCGGCGCGGGCGGAATGTCGGCCACCAATGCGTCGACGAAGGTCTCGCGCGGCATCGTCAGCATGGGGTTGAAGCGCCTCTCGAAGCCCAGTGTCGATGCCGGCTTGCCGGACAGGCCGGCGCCGCAGGCGCTGCCCGCCTGATGCCCCGGATAGATCTCCAGATCGATCGGCAGGCCCAGCAGCTTCTTGTGAAGCGTGTCGTGCAGCAGAGCCGCCATCTGCCGCTCCTGGCCGGCGAGATCCGGCCGGCCGACGGCGCCGACGAACAACGTGTCGCCGGTCAGCAGGAACCAGGGTTCGTCGCCACGGCGCAGATCGCGCACCAGCAGGCACACGCTGTCGAGCGTGTGCCCGGGGGTGTGCAGCACGTCGACGACCACGTTGCCAGCGTCCAGCCGCTGGCCGTCCGACAGCGGCATGAAGTCGAACGCGACGCGGCCCCGGTTGCTCTCGTGCAGGCAGTAGGGCGCCTCGACACGACGCGCCAGGGCCAGGCCGCCGGACCGGTGGTCCGCATGGACGTGGGTGTCGATGACGTACGAGATCGGCACGCCGGCCCGCTCGGCCTCGGCGACGAACCAGTCTTCGTCGCCGGCGACCACATCGACCGCCACCGACCGGCCGATGCCGGTGCAGCCGAAGAAATAGGACAAGGTGGCATGGGCCGCTGCGCGTTGTCTGAAGAACATGGTGGTCACCTCGTCTCAGAACACCAGGACCTTGTCGGCCCAGGCCGTCCACTGCGTCAGTTCGTCCAGGCTGCTTCGGTGGGCTCCGGGAATCAGGTCACTGTCCGCGAGGCCGCGCGCGTCCATGCAGGTGCCGCAGACGCCGATGACACCGCTGCGTTTCACCAGCGAACCCCACATCACCTCGAGGTTGTAGAAGCCTGCGGGCACGTGCTGGTGCTGGTGCGCGGCGGCTGCCGCGTCGCCGATGAGGAAGACTCGCACCGCACCGCCGTCTTGCCGGGCCAACGCACCGGCCAGGCGGGCGCCGTTGTAGGTGCGCTCGCTGCCGTAAGGGGCGTCGTTGAGGATCAGCAGCGTCTTCATGCCCGGGGAGCCTCGGTGAGTGTCTCGATGGGCAGGCCCAGGGCCCGCCACTCGGCGACGCCATCCGTCAGGTGAAAGGCGCTGAAGCCATGCCGTCGCAACAGGTCGACCGCGTCCTTGGCCATCAGGCAGAACGGGCCGCGGCAGTAGGCGACCACCGGCGTGTCCTTGGGCAACTCGGCGAGCCGGCGCTTCAGTTCGTCCACCGGCAGCGAGCGGGCGTGCGGCAGGTGGGCGGCGGCAAATTCGTCGGCAGGGCGCACGTCCAGCACCAGCACCTCGCCGGCGGCGGCGCGCTTCAGGATGGCCCGGTGGTCCAGGCCCTCGAGCTCGTCGCCGTGCGCAACCAGTTCGGCCAGGGCCACCTGGAGTTCGACCAGGCGCTCCTCGGCCTCGGATCGCAGGTGGACCCAAAGGTCGGCCACGCTGGTGCTGGCCAGGCGGTAGAGAACGTACTTGCCATCCTTGCGCGTGTCGACCAAACGCGCCAGGCGCAACTCCTTGAGGTGCGCACTGGCCAGCTTGACGCTTACTTCGGCCTGCTCGGCCAGCATCTCGACCGTCTTCTCACCCTGGCAAAGCAACTCCACCAGTTCCAGCCGTTTCGGGCTGGCGACGGCCTTGCCGATGCGGGCCACCTGCTCGTAGAGGAAGTTCTTCGTTTCTCTCATGCGATCATTCTAAGGAATATTAGAATGATCTGTCCACCTCTCTTGAACTGGAGCCAGCCCTCGGCGGGGCGCTGGCGACGCGAGCGCCCGCGCTCAACGCCAGCCGCGGTGCCAGCCGCGGTGCGGGTGGCGCCACCCCCAGCCGAACTGGCCGTGCAATTGCCAGGAATAGCCCGGGCCGGGGCTGTCGTAGCCTGGGGCCACGTAGACGGCCCCGCCGGCATGCCGTGCCGGCACGACGACGCAGCCCGAGGTGGCGGCGAGCATGGCGGCCGCCGCGAGGGCGATGAGGGTGCGGTTCATGGGAACTCCAATCGTTCGGATTCGCGCAGCGCGGGCCCGGCGGGTTGCCGCGTGCAGGTTCCCAGTTAACGCGCCCTGGTGGCTCCCGGTGGTCGGCGAACTGCGTAAACGAAGGTAAGCGGCGTCCTACCCGGCCAGGCTGGCCAGCAGTTCGTAGGAGCGCAGCCGGGCGGTGTGGTCGTGAACGGCCCCGGCGACGATCAACTCGTCGGCCTGGGTGCGGTCGATCAGCGCCCCCAGCTGGCGCCGGACGGTCTCGGCCGAGCCGGTGGCCGACGCGGCCAGCATGCGCTCGACGCCCGCCTTCTCTGCCGGGCTCCACATCGCCTCCAGCGCTTCCGGGGCGATGGGCCTTGGCAGCGGGCCGCGCTGGCCGCGCTGCATGCCCAGGAAGCGCTGCTGAATCGAGGTGAACAGGCGGGCCGCTTCAGCGTCGGTGTCTGCCGCCACCACGTTCACGCCCACCATCGCATGGGGCGTCGGCCACTCCGGCGACGGCCGGTAGCTGGTGCGATAGATGTCCAGCGCCTGCAGCAGCATGTCGGGGGCGAAGTGCGAGGCGAACGCGAACGGCAGGCCCAGGTAGGCGGCGAGCTGGGCGCTGTAGAGGCTGGAGCCCAGCAGCCACACCGGCACCTTGGTGCCGATGCCGGGGATGGCGCGCACGGCTTGGCCGGGCACGCCGTCGCCCAGGTAAGCGATGAGCTCCTGCACGTCGCGCGGGAAGCCCTCTTCCTCGTCGCTGCCGGCCAGGTGGCGGCGCAGCGCGCGCATGGTGGGCCGGTCGGTGCCCGGCGCGCGGCCCAGGCCCAGGTCGATGCGGCCGGGGAACAGCGTGGCCAGCGTGCCGAACTGCTCGGCGATCACCAGCGGCGCATGGTTGGGCAGCATCACGCCACCCGAACCGACGCGGATCGTGCGCGTGCCGGCGGCGAGGTGGCCCACCAGCACCGCGGTGGCCGAGCTGGCCACGCCGTCCATGTTGTGGTGTTCGGCCACCCAGTAGCGGCGATAGCCCCAGGCCTCCGCATGGCGGGCCAGGTCGAGCGAGTGGCGCAGCGCCTGGGCGGCGTCGCTGCCTTCGACGATGGGGGCGAGATCGAGGACGGAAAGAGGTATCACCCCCTCATCATGCCCCGTCGGGCCGGCTACCATATCGGCTTGTCACATTCACCGCCCAACTCACGGGGACACAGCCATGGCCAAAGGCGACCAACGCACTGAAAAACTGGCAAAGAAGCCCAAGAAGGACACCGCGCCTCCCAAGGCCGGCGGCTCCGACCGGCCCGTGCCGCCGATGACGGCCGTGCTGCCCAAGGGCAAGCTGAAGAACAAGCCGGGCTGACCGGCAGACCCGGCGGCTGGTCAGTCCGCTGACGCGGGCGCCACCCGCCGAGCCGAGAACTCGATCGGCAGGTGCGCGGAGCTGCCGCCTTCGGTCTGCATGACGAAGCGGATCTCCTCGCCCACCAGGCGCCCCTGGTAGCGGTGCACTGCCTCCGCGCTGCCGCTGCTGCCCGTCTCCTGGGTGCGCGTCACGAAGTTCAACTGGCCTGCCTCCACCCGGCCTTCCAGCAGGCCGCGCGGCACACCCAGGAACGAGGCGCTGCCATGCAGGCCAGTGCCCTCACCGGCCAACGTGAAACGTTCGGTGTAGCGGGCGTTCGGCCAGTCGTAGACCACCTCGGCCTGCCAGTTGCCGTTGACGGCCGCGCGCGGCACTGGGCCGGCAGGCCTGGCGAGCCACCACCCCGCCCCCGCGAGCACGGCGGCGAAGGTCAGCGCACCGACCACCACCCGTCGCGCCGCTTTCGGAGCCGGGGCGGGGGTGCCCAGGACCGCGTGCAGGGCCTGCGCCAGCCGCTCCATGTCGGCGGCGAAGCGGGTGTTGCCGATCTCCAGGGCATGCAGGCCGGCCAGCGGGTGCAGGCTGTCGGGCAGTTGTGCCTCGGACGGCATGGCGGCACCGTCGATCAGCAGCGGGATCACGTGCAGCCCCCGGGCCAGCGCGCTTTCGACCTCGCGCCGCACGAAGTCGCCCGGCTCCGAGATGCGCGCAGGCA
This sequence comes from Vitreoscilla sp., assembly GCA_018780145.1. Taxonomy (GTDB): domain Bacteria; phylum Pseudomonadota; class Gammaproteobacteria; order Burkholderiales; family Burkholderiaceae_C; genus Ideonella. The sequence goes on from JADMKA010000106.1 coordinate 7,536, forward strand.
AACCGTCGCGCTCACCGAGCCAGCGCTTGCCGATCAGCACCAGCAGCACATGCGACGAGCCCACGGCGCGCTGGATCACATCGCCAAAGGCCTGGCCGGCGGCGATGTCGTCCACATCCATGAAGACGCGGGCCGCACCGAAGCGCCGCGCCAGGTCGTCGCACAGGGCGCGGGCATAGCCGGCGGTGTCGTCGCGGCGGTAGCTGATGAAGATCTGGGGCGTGGGCATCAGGTGGCGCGCGTGTCGGGCTCGCGGCGCAAGATGACGCTGAATTCTGCGCCCGGCACGCCGCCCTGGCGGTTGCGGGCCTGCAGATCGCCACCGTAGCGCTCCACCAGGCTGCGGCTGATCCACAGGCCCAGGCCGGTGCCGTCCTTCTTGCGGGTCACGAAGGGCTGGAATATCTGCCCCATCAGCTCGGCATCCAGGCCGGGGCCGGTGTCGGCCACGGTGATGGCCACGCTGTCCGGCTCCACATCCCGCGTGCTCAGGGTCAGGGCGCCGCCTTCGGGCATGGCGTGGATGGCGTTGACCAGCAGGTTCACCAGCACCTGCTGCAGCTCGTTGCGGTTCAGTGCCGGTTCCCGGGTGGCGCGGTAGTCTCGCCGCAGCTCGATGCGGGTGCGGGCCAGCAGGTGGCCGACGAGCACCAGGCAGTCCTCCAGCACGCGCGCGGTGTCCACCGGCGTGATGTAGCCGGCGTACTCGGCCGGCCGGGCGAACTGCAGCAGCTGGGTGACGATCAGGCGCATGCGCTCGATCTGCTCGTCCACCAGGCGCAGCTCGGCCTGCACGCCGGCGGCGGTGGCCGCCGGCAGCTGGGTGCGCAGCAGATCCAGGTTGCCCTGGATCACGGCGATCGGGTTGTTGATTTCATGGGCGATGCTGGCGGTGAGCTGGCCCACCGCCGCGAGCTTCTCGCTGCGCAGCAACTGGCTTTGCGCGGCGGCCAGCTCGCGGGTGCGCTCGGCCACCTTGGCGTCCAGCTCGGCATTCCATTGCTGGAGCGCCCGGGTCTTGTCGTCGATCACGTCCAGCAGGTCGTCCAGGTGTTGGGCCAGGCGGCCGATCTCGTCGGTGCTGCCGACAGCGCCCACGCGGGCCGCGAGGCGGCCGGCCTCCACCTCCTGCATGGTGGCCTCCATCTGTTCCAGCGGGCGGAAGATCGCCCGTGCCCAGCGCAGCGAGACGACCGCCGCGACGATCATCACCGCAAAGAAGATCAGGCCGATGCTGGCCAGCGCGGCGTACTTCAACCGGGTGAAGGGCTGCTCCAGGTAGCCCACGTAGAGCATGCCCACGCGCCGCCCGGCGCCGTCGGCCAACGGCTGGTAGCCCGAGACGTACCAATCGTTGACCACGAAGGCCCGGTCCAGCCAGGTCTGGCCACGGCCCAGCACCGTGTCACGCACGGTCTGCGAGACGCGCGTGCCGATGGCGCGGTTGTGCTGCTCCGGGCCGAACAGGCGCACGTTGGTGCTGATGCGCACGTCGTCGAGGAACAGCGTGGCGGTACCCCGGCTGCCGAAGGGCAGCGAGCCCTCCGGATAGACGATTTCGTTGATGTGGTCGATGAAGGGCAGGTTGCGGTTGAGCAGCACGCCGCCCTGCACATGGCCCAGCAGCGTGCCATCCGGTGCCCGCACCGCGCGGGTGGACAGCAGCACCATCGCCCGGTCTTCCATCGCCCGCGCGCTGGGCGCGGCGTTGCGGGTGGGCACCAGCGGCACACTGACCCGGCCACGCAAGGCGGCGCCCAGCAGGTCGAGCTGTGCCGGTTGCAGCACCTCGACGCTGGTGAGGTCGGTGCCGGCGGTGGCCGAGCGCAGTGCGGGCGAGGTCCGGTCGGTGCCGGTGGCCGGGCCACTGTCGGTGTAGCGCAGGGTGCCGTCGGGGGCCCGCAGGTTGATGAAGTCCAGGCGTTCCCGGATGCGCGCGCTGCGCAACAGATCGACCACCGCCAGGCCGTCTGCCGAGGCCATTGCCAGTTGCAGGCGATGGGACTCCGCCACGGTGCCGGTGCTGGCGCCGACCTCGCCCAGCACCCGCTCGAAGTAGCCCTGGGCCACCGCCAGATCGGCCCGCACCTTGGTGATCAGCATGCGGTCGAAGGCCTCGTTGCCCCACCACAGCAACAGCAGGCCGAGCAAGGGCAGGGCACCAGCCAGTGGCAGCAGCACCATCGCCAGCAGCTTGTGGCGGATGGAGAGCTGGGCAAACTTCATCGCGGGTCGGGACCGGCCTCGGCCCACTCGGCAAGGCGGCGTTCCAGTGTGCGGCGCGAGATGCCCAGCAACTGCGCGGCCTGGGCCTTGTCGCTGCCCACCGACTCCAGCACCGCGAGGATGTGGCGCTTCTCCAGCGTGTGCAGGTCGGTCGGGCCACCGGCCAACGGCGCGGCCGGTGCCGCCGGTGCCCGCGGCCGCGGCAGGCTCTGGTACAGCGCCGACACGTTCAGGGCGCCGACGATCAGCGAGCGCTCGATCAGGTTGCGCAGCTCGCGCACATTGCCGGGCCAGTCGTACTGCTTCAGGTAGCCCATCTCGTCGGGGGTGACTTCGATCGGCGGCACGCCCAGGCGTGGCGCCAGCGTGTCCACGAAATGCGCGACGAGATCCGGGATGTCCTCCTTGTGGGCGCGCAGCGGCGGCAGCTTGATCTCCACCACCTGCAGGCGGTAATACAGGTCGGCCCGGAAACGCCCGGCCTTCACGTCCTCGCCCAGCGGCCGGTTGGTGGCCGCGACGATTCGCACCTCCACCGGGATCGTGCGCTCGCTGCCGACCGGGCGGATGCGGCGGTCGTCCAGCACGCGCAGCAGTGTGGCCTGCAGCGGCAGCGGCAGCTCGCCGATCTCGTCGAGGAACAGCGTACCGCCCTGGGCGTAGACGAACAGGCCGTCGCGCCCCGGCCCATGGCCGCCGCGGCCGAACAACTCGGCCTCCAGGTGCGCCGGTGCCGCGGTGGCGCAGTTCACCGGCACGAAGGGTGCGGCCGCGTGCGGGCTCAGGCGGTGCAGGGCCAGCGCGGCCAGCTCCTTGCCGGTGCCGGATTCGCCGGTCAGCAAGACGGTGGAGTCGACCGCGGCGATCTGCCGCAGCGCGGATTGCAGGCCCTTGATGGCGATGGACTGGCCGACCAGGCCGTCGGCCGGCGGCGTGCGCTGCGAGAGGGAGCGACGCAGCACCCAGTTCTCGCGCCGCAACTGGGCGCGCTCCAGGCCGTGCCGCACGGCGCCCAGCACCTGCGTGATGCGGAAGGGCTTCAGCAGCATGTCGCCGGCGCCGGCGCGCAGCGCCTCGATGGCCGTGTCCAGGTCGGCGAAGGCGGTGATCAACACCACCTCGGCGCCGATGCCCTGGGCGCGCATGTCCTTCAACAACGAGATGCCGTTCTTGCCCGGCAGGGCGATGTCCAGGATCACCAGATCCACCCGGTGCTGCTGCAGCACCGCCTCGGCGTCTTCGGCCGAGCCGGCGGTGAGCACCCGCGCCACGCGAGGTGCCAGCGCCTTCTCTAGAAAGTGGCGCATGCCGGGCTCGTCGTCGACCACCAGCACGGTGGCCTGGGGCCAATGGTCCGCGTCGCGCGAGTGCTCAGCCGCGGCCATGCTGAAGCTGCTGCAACTCGGCCAGGGTGTTGGCGTTGAAGAACGCGGTGCTGTCGTCGAAGGGCACGACCACGCAGCGGTGCTGCCTGGTCCAGCGGTCCACCTTGCGTTCGCCGGCCTGCAGGAAGGCCACCAGGCTTTCGAGCAGCGCGGCCTTCAGCAGGCAGAACACCGGCTGGGTGCGCATCTGGCCGTCTTCCAGCGAGGCCGCCATGGCGATGTCGGCGCCTTCGGTCTCGAGCGCGGCGGCGAGCCGGGCCACCAGGTCCTCGGGGAAGTTCGGCGTGTCGCAGGGCACGGTGACCAGGAAGGGCGTGTCGCAATGCTCCAGGCCCGCCAGCAGCCCGGCCAGCGGCCCGGGGTAATCCGCCAGAGGGTCGGGCCAGACCGGCACGCCCATCGACTCGTAGGCGGCCAGGTTGCGGTTGGCGTTGACCATCATCGCGCCCACCTGCGGCTGCAGCCGCAGCAGCGCGTGCAGCGCGAGCGGCATGCCCAAGTGGCTTTGCAGGCCCTTGTCGACCCCGCCCATGCGGCTGCCGCGCCCGCCGGCCAGCACCAGGCCGGTGATCTCTTCAGCGGGGATGCTCATGATTCAAGCAGGTCGAAGGCCTGCGTTTCCACCTGCACGAAACTGCGCGTCAGCTCGGCCACGGCGCGCCACACCTCCGCACGCGGGTGGGCGATCACCGCCTCGCACAGGCGCTCGACCCAGGGCTGCACATGGGCACGGAAGAAGCGGCGTTGCTGCTCGAGGTTGCTCACGCCGGCATCGTCGCCGGCGATCAGGTAGCGCATCACCTCGAACAGGTAGGCCAGGTGGTCCTCCGTCTCGCCGCGGTCGACATCCTTGGTCAGGCCCAGGCTGGCGAGATCGTCGCGCAACACGGCCAGCGGGCGTTCGTTCAAGAAGCCACTCAGGTGGTAGGAGGCGTAGAGAAACACCTCGGGCTTGCCGACGCCGTGGAACAGCGCCTCGTGCTCGGCGGCCGCCGCCTCGGCGCTGGTGGCGCGCATGGCGCCGACCAGGGCCTCCCACGGCGCCTCCAGCCAGCCACCAGGCTGCGGCGCCTGGGTCACGGCGACGCGGAACTGGCCCAGCAGTTCAGGCCCCGGTGGCGCGAGCCACAGGGTGGCGAGCAGCCCGTAGAGCTCGGCGCGGGCCAGCTCTTCGCTGTCGTTCGCGCTGGCGAGGTGGATGGGGGCCGGGGCGGTGTCGGTCATCTCGGAGGGGCGGGTCACAGGTCGGTGATCCGAACTTCGTTCGGGTTGGTGTGGATGTCGATGACGCGGCAGTCGCCGCACATCTTCAGGCGTTCGGCCGCCGCACCCTGGAAGGCCGCATGGCCGGCCAGCTTGGTCAGCATGTTCTCGATGGCCCGCAGGGTACCGAAGGGTTTGCCGCAACGCACGCAGCGGTAGGGCTCCATCTCGTGCAGCACACGCAAGGTCTTGCGGGCCTTGCCGCCGTCGGCCAGCCACAGGCGTGGCTGCAGCGTGATGGCGTTTTCGGGGCAGGTGGTGGCGCACAGGCCGCACTGCACGCAGTTCTTCTCGATGAAGCGCAACTGCGGCCGCTCGGGGTTGTCGGCCAGCGC
>JADMKA010000073.1:0-29775 GCA_018780145.1 Vitreoscilla sp.
CGGCGGCCAGCAGCACGCCGGGGTTGCTGGTGTTGGTGCAGCTGGTGATGGCGGCAATCAGCACGTCACCGTTCCGGATGGCCAGGCCCGAGGGCGTGGTGACGGCCGGGGCGAGCTTGTCGGCCGGCTGGTTGAAGCCGTTGTCTGCTGCCGGGGCGCTGAACAGCTCGGTGAAGGTCTGCTTGACGTGGCCCAGCTCGATGCGGTCCTGCGGGCGCTTGGGGCCGGCCAGGCTGGGGGCGACGCTGGCCAGATCCAGCGAGATGAGCTGGCTGTAGTCGATGTCCGCCGCGCGCGGGATGCCGAACATGCCCTGGGCCCGGAAGTAGGCCTCGAACGCCTCAATCTCGCCCTTGGTGCGGCCGGTGCCCTTGAAGTAGTCGATGGTCTTCTCGTCGACCGGGAAGAAGCCCATCGTGGCGCCGTACTCGGGCGCCATGTTGGCGATGGTGGCACGGTCCGGCAGGGCCAGCGTGCGCGTGCCCTCGCCGCAGAACTCGACGAACTTGCCGACCACCTTGTGCCGGCGCAGGATCTCGGTGACGGTGAGCACCAGGTCGGTGGCGGTGACGCCCTCGCGCAGGCGGCCGGTGAGCTCGAATCCGACCACGTCCGGTGTCAGGAAGTACACCGGCTGGCCCAGCATGCCGGCCTCGGCCTCGATGCCACCGACACCCCAGCCGACCACGCCGATGCCGTTGATCATCGTGGTGTGGCTGTCGGTGCCGACCAGGCTGTCCGGGTAGTAGACCTTGTCCTGGCCCTTGCCGCCCTTCGTCTTGTGCACGCCACGCGCCAGGTACTCCAGGTTCACCTGGTGCACGATGCCGAAGCCGGGCGGCACCACGCCGAAGGTGTCGAACGCGCCCATCCCCCACTTCATGAACTGGTAGCGCTCCTGGTTGCGCTGGAACTCCAGCTTCATGTTCAGGTCCAGCGCCTGGGGGCTGCCGAAGTGGTCGATCATCACCGAGTGGTCCACCACCAGATCCACCGGCACCAGCGGCTCGATGGCCTTTGGATCCTTGCCGAGCGACACCGCCACGTTGCGCATCGCCGCCAGGTCGGCCAGCAGCGGCACGCCGGTGAAATCCTGCAGCACCACGCGGGCGACGACGAAGGGGATCTCGTCGGTGCGCGGCGCATTGGCCTGCCAGCCGGCGAGTTGTTTCACATGCTCGGCCGTGACCTTCTGGCCGTCGCAGTTGCGCAGCACGCTCTCCAGCACGATGCGCAGCGACACCGGCAGGCGGCTGACACCGGGGAAGGCCCGGGCCAGTTCCGGCAGCGAGTAGAAGCGGCCCTCCTTGCCGGACGCGGTGGTGAAGGTCTTCAGGGTCGAAGCGTAGGCGTGCGGCATGGCAGATCCTCGGGGGCCGGGATGGGGGCCCGTGAGCGACACATCTTGCCAGCGACCGTGGCGTTCAGGGGGACGGTTCGTGACAAGCCACCGCCCGGGCGGGGTCAACCGGGCGGCGTGTCGGCCGCGCCAGTGGCGCAGGCGTTGTGTGCCCTACCGCCATACTTGCGCGCTTGCCTGCCTCGATGACCCGCCTCCTGTCCCGATCTCCCGCCGCGCTGGCGCTGGCCCTGGGCCTGCTCGGCACGGCCCATGCCGCCCCGGACGATGCCGCCTTCCATCGCCGCGCCGCTGCCTGCGTGGCCGTGCTGGAGCGCGACGCCTCGGCCCTGGCCGCCCGCGTGCAGGCCGGCGACAAGGCCGCCCGGCCGGGGCTGCTGAAGCTCACCGAACAAGGCTTCACCTTCGTCGGCAAGGCCTACCTGCGCGGGCTGCGCAAGGCCGAGGCGGACCGGCTGGTGGACGAGGCCAAGTCGGCCCACAAGACCCTGCCGCCCGAGGCGCTGCAGCAACTCTCGGCCGGTTGCCAGACCGAGGGTGCGCGGCTGTTCGCCGACGCCAACGCGCTGGAGCGGGCCCTGGTCACAAATCGCGCCAAGGCACGTATGGAGTCACTTCTGGCTCCGAAGAAACCTCGTTGACACGCGTTCGCGGGTAGTCCATCAGGCGCGGGGCACTTTGGCGGTGGCACACTGCCGCGCCCGATGTGGTGGCGCCTGCCCTCCCGCGAATGAACACGACCGAGATTTACCTGATCGCGATGGTGATGATCTTCACCATCCCCTACCTGATCTGGCGCCTGGCGGGCACCGACTACTGGGCGCCGCTGGTGGTGGTGCAGATCGTCACCGGCATCGTGCTGGGCCCGGGCGTTCTCGGCGCCGCGTTCCCGGGCTACTACCAGTTCGTCTTCAACCCGGCGGTGATCCAGTCGCTGAACGGCGTGGCCTGGTGGGCGGTGATGCTGTTCGTGTTCATCGCCGGCATCGAGCTCGACCTGCACGAGGCCTGGCGCCACCGCCGCGAGAGCGGCATCACGGCCGGCCTGGCCCTGGGCGTGCCGCTGGCGTTTGGCTGCCTGGCGGCACTGGGCATGGTCGGCGATGCGGGCTGGGCGGGCACACAGGGCCGGCCCTGGCAGTTCGTGCTGGGCATCGGCATGGCCTGCGCGGTGACGGCGCTGCCGATCCTGATCCTGCTGATGGAGAAGCTGGCCATCCTGCGCCAGCAGGTGGGTCAGCGCATCCTGCGCTACGCCAGCATGGACGACATCGCCATCTGGGGCGTGCTGGCGCTGATCCTGATGGACTGGTCGCGGGTCGGCAAGCAGCTCGGTTTCTTGCTGGCGTTCGCGGTGCTGGGCTGGGCCTTTCGCCGCCTGATGCGCTGGATGCCCGAGCGCGACCGCTGGTACGCCGGTCTCATCTGGCTCGCGCTGTGCGGCCTGGGCGCGGACTGGTCCGGCCTGCACTTCATGGTCGGGGCGTTCCTGGCCGGCGCCATCCTCGACTCGCACTGGTTCGACCAGAAGCAGATGGACCTGCTGCGCCACCATGTCTTGCTGGTGGTGATGCCGGTGTTTTTCCTCAGCACCGGCCTGCGCACCAACTGGACGATGGGCGGCGGTGCCGTCTTCATCGCCGCCGGCGTGCTGCTGCTGGCCTCGGTGTCGGGCAAGCTCATCGGCACCCACATGGCCGGCCGGATCCTGAAGTGGCAGCCCGGCGAGGCCTCGCTGATCGGCTGGTTGCTGCAGACCAAGGCGCTGATCATGATCATCTTCGCCAACGTGCTGCTGGACAAGCAGATCATCAGCAACGCCACCTTCACCGCGCTGCTGCTGATGGCGGTGGCCAGCACCATGCTGACGGTGCCGGTGGTGGCGCCGATGCTGGCGCGGATGAAGGCCCTTGTCCAGCGCAGCGCCTGAGCGACGAAAGCGCTCCGCGGGTGGTGGCCGCAAACCGGCGGCCACCGGGTGCCCCGCTCAGTTCACGACCCAGACCACCGCGGTGCGGGCGGGGATCGTGAAACGGCCGGAGCTGTTGTCGTAGGTGGCCTGCGCCGCGCGCTTGTCGGCCGCCTCTGGTGCGCTGTGCACCGGGTGCAGCGTGAAGCCCTTGCCGGCCAGCGCGCCGAGGGTGACTGCTTTCTCGACCTTGTCCACGTTGACCAGGTAGGCCAGCTCACGGAAGTTGGCGCCCGGGTAGCCGGCGCCGTTCAGGTGGCCGGCCAGCACGGTGGCCTCCTGGCCGGAGCCGGTGTTGTGGAAGGCCAGGCGGGCCTTGATGTCGTCGGCCGTGCGCAAGCGCAGCAGCGTGGTGCCGTGGCGGATCTTCAGCAGGTCGCGGAAGGCGTCGCGCGTCCAGGCGATGTCGGCGGGCACCGGCTTGATCGCCGGGTTGGCCAGCAGCGGCTGGATCATGCCCCACTCGTTGCCGTTGTCGCGCTGCATCGGCAGGCCCACCGCGAAGTTGTTGTCGGCGTAGGTCCAGTCGAGTCGGTTGAACCAGTCGCCCGAGTCGTAGCTGTTGCGGTCCATCGACTTGCTGCGCAGCGTGTCCACCCCGGCGTGGAAGTAAGGCACGCCCTGGGCGAAGGTGTTGACCGCGGTGGCCAGCATCTGCACGCGGGCCCGGTCCTCGGTGGAGGTGGCGGTGGGCAGCTTGTAGGCGTTGATGTCGAAGTAGGTCTGGTTGTCGTGGTTCTCGAAGTAGTTCACCACCTCGGAGGGGTCGATCACGTAACCACCTGGCAGCCCGCCGACGTTGAGCTGCTCCAGCGGCAGCGTGGCGTCCCAGTGGGTGGTCAGGGTGTAGCTGCGGATGGAGCCGGCCAGGCCCGCCTTCAATACGTCGCCCAGCCACATCAGGTCGGCCTTCGAGCGCCCGCCGCCCAACGCATTGGGGTCGTACCAGAGTCCGTTCACGTAGCCCTGGTTGGCGATCAGGCCGCTGCCGGAATCGCAGCAGCCGCCGCCACGCAATGCGTCGCGGATCATCGGGTTGAAGCTGCCGATGCCGGTGCCGTTCAGCGACAGCATCTCGGCCTGCACGAAGCGGGCGCCGTTGGCCACCTCGCCGAAGTTCCAGCCTTCGCCGAGCAGCTGCACGTCACGGCCGGCGGCGGCCTTGACCTTGGCCTTCAGCTCCTCCATCACCGAGCGGGGCTGGTGGCCCATGATGTCGAAGCGGAACGAGCTGATGTGGTAATCCCGCGCCCAGGTGATGACCGAGTCGATCATCAGCTTGCCCATCATGCGGTTCTCGGTGGCGGTGTTCTCGCAGCAGGTCGAGCGCTCGATGCCGCCGCTGGCATTCAGCCGGTGGTAGTAGCCGGGCACGACCTTGTCGAGCACCGAGCGGTCGTTCTGGCCGGATTCGCTGGTGTGGTTGTAGACCACGTCCATGCCCACCCGCAGGCCGGCGGCGTTGAGCGCCTTGACCATCTTGCGGAACTCGACGATGCGGGTCGCGCCGTTGGCCACGCTGCTGGCGAAGCCGCCGTCCGGGGCGGTGAAGTGGTACGGGTCGTAGCCCCAGTTGAAGCAGTCCGTGCCGGCGCTGGCAGCCACGGTGGCCTGCTGGTCGGGCGAGTCGGGGGCACCGCTCGGGCTGGGCGTGACGCAGCCCTTCTCGGGCACGCTGGCCAGGTCGAAGGCGGGCAGCAGGTGCACGTCGGTCAGGCCAGCCTCGGCCAAGGCCTTCAGATGGCGCATGCCGTTGGTGTTGGTGTCGGTGAAGGCCAGGTACTTGCCTCGGTGGGCGGCCGGCACGCTGGTGTCGTTGGCCGAGAAGTCGCGCACGTGCAGCTCGTAGATCGACATGTCGGGCGACACGGCCACGGTGGCCGGCGGCTGGCTCGCATCCCAGCCGGCCGGCTTCAGTCGAGGCGAGTTCAGGTCCGCCACCTGGCTGCGCAGGCCGTTGCCGGACAGCGTGAGCGAATACGGGTCGGTCACCAGGTTGCGCACCACGCCGACGCCACGTGCGAAGACGCGAACACCGAACCGGTAGTAGGCACCGTTCATGTCACCACTGTGCGCCAGGCTCCAGACGCCGGTGGCCGGGTCGAAGGCCATCGCCTCGGCGCTCACCGCGCGGTCGGCGCCGTTCTCGTACAGGTACAGCGCGACGTTCTGTGCCGTGGGGGCCCAGAGCTTGAAGCGGGTCTGCCCGCTGGTCACGGTGGCGCCCAGGTCGGCCACGTCGTAGGCCGCTGAATACAGGGCATCCAGTGCGCCCGCCACTTGGGCGGTGGTGGCGTTCTGCACGCGCCCGTTGGCGTCTTCCTGCACCAGCACGAGCTGCTGGCGGTGCAGCTTCCTGAGCTGCGGCAGATCGGCGTCGCGTACGTTGAAGACCGTGCCGCGGCCCACGTACTTGAAGCGCAGCGCGTCGCCCGGTGGCACGGTGCCGCCGAAGGCGTCGAGGGTGATGGCGCCATCGGCGCCGCTGACCGGCTGGTCGAGTGTGGCGGCGATCTGGCCGGTGACCGAGTGGTACAGCTTGACCGTGCCGCTGGCGCTGACGCGGGGCCACTGCACCAGACGCTCGTTCAGCCAGACGGCGCGCGCGTCGGTGGTGGAGACCGAGCGAAGGTCCGGCGCGGCGACGTAGACGGTGGCATCCAGCTCGATCAGCCAGATGTCACCCACCTGGCCGCTGACGCTCAGGTTGGCGTAGTCGACGCGGATGTTGTTGGGCCGGCCGTCCTTGTCGTTCTGGTTCGGCGCCATGCCGTGCACGATGAACTCCAGCGCGGTCCGGCTGCTGTCGTCTTTCGGGTTCAGCACCGGGATCTCGAACACGACCTCGTCGGCACCCAGCGCATAGCCGGGCATCGCGTTGAAGGCCACGGGCGCGTTCCAGTCCTCGATCGCGACGCCGGGCAGGCGGGCCGCGTCCAGCCCGCTGCCGTTCCACAGGTGCAGGCCCCAGGCGCTGTAGTCGCCGGCGAAGCGCTTGTAGTGGACGCGGACCGAGGTGATGTCCGGCGCCGGCGAATCCAGCGGGTTCTTCAGGTAGGTGGTGTTGTCGTTCTGGATGCGCCAGATCTCGTTGGCGCCGGGGGCCAGCGTGTAGCCCTGGTCGGCGCCGCCGTGGTCCTTCTCGTCGCCCTTGTGGAACAGGTAGCCGACGGTGCCGGTGTCCGCGTTGAGCGGCACGTCGTAGACGACGCCGAAGTCGTCGCTGGCGCCCCAGTTCCAGCCGTTGTTCCAGCCCGGGTCCTGGGCGGCGCCCCAGGTGTGGATCTGCCAGCCGGCGTAGTCGCTGCCCGCGCGGCGGTAGTGCACCTTCAGCGTGGTGGCGGCCGGTGCAGCGTTGGCCTGGCGGCGCGTCTCTGGCACCGCGTTGAGGACGGTCTGCACCTCGGCGGTGTCGGCGGCCTCCAGCGAGGCGTCGGGCGCGGTGTCAGCGCCACCGCAAGCGGCCAGCAGCGCCGCTGCGGCGGCCCCAACCAGGGCCAGCCGCGCCGAGTGCAGCCAGGTTGTCAGCCACCGAGCATTCATGACCCCATCCTTTCAGAGATTGCGGCCGGCGCCCGCCAAGAGGCCACGCCGGTACCGGGATGGGCGGGATGCTAGTGAAGGAAAACTACATTGCTAATGCGGACTAACCCGTTGACATCGATTGGCTACCGCCAGGATGCTCCGAAAACTCAGTAGTAGAGCTACATTCAGGCTGCCGATGAACTGCCCGGCGCACGGGCCTCCACCAGCCCCTGGCCGGTGGCCCGGCGTTGCCGCCCGTCGGCGGCGTAGAAGCCCAGGTTGGCCAGGCCGACGCCCATGGGGATCAGCGCCCAGGTGGCCGTCTCCAGGCCCTGGTTGACCCACAACGCAATGCCGATGCCCAGCCCGACGAGGCCCCACAGCAGGCCACGCCGCAGGTAGTCGCCGGCCACCGGTGAGCGCCAGGTCCGCGCGCCGCCGAAGAACTCGGCCGGCAACGGCGGGATCTCCATGCCACGCTCGATGGCCACCAGCCGTTCCTTGTGGTGCAGCTCGAACATGTCGCGCTTCTTGCGGTAATCCACCCAGATGGCGAGCATGCCGATGCCCAGACTCATGACGATGGCCACGATGGGGATCAGGAAGGGCATGATGTGCTTGAGGCCGATGAGGTCCATGGCGAGGTGTCCTTGCTGGAGTGAGCGGTGTGTGCCGCTTGATACCCGCCGGCACGGGCCGCGGTTTCAGCGGGTCGGCAAAAACCTTCCTGGGCCGTGCTGAAACCGATCGCGCGGCCCCCGGGTATCAAGCAGGATGGACAGGGCGCCTTTCGTGACCGCAAGCAGCCTCGCCGCCGAGCGCGACGCCGACATCGTGCTGCTGCTGGCCGACGGCGAGCCCGAGCGTGCCTTCGACCAGTTGATGGCCCGCTACGAGGCCAAGGTCTACCGGCTCTGTGTGGCGCTGCTGCGCGAGCCCGCCTGGGCGCAGGATCTGGCGCAGGACAGCCTGTTGCGCGTCTGGCGCGCGCTGCCGCGCTACGACGCGGGCACGGCCGCCTTGTCGACCTGGGTGTACGCCATCACGCGCAACCGCTGCCTGACGGCCCTGGCGCGGCGCCCGCCGCTGGAGGTTTCCTGGGAGGAGCCGGCGGTCCAGGAAGCCGCCGAACGCGTGGCCGCGCCCGAACCGCCCCCCGAGGCCGACACCGGCGCCGCGATTCGCCGCCTGGTCGACCAACTGCCCGAGGCGCAGCGCCGGGCGATCACGCTGTACTACTTCGAGGAACGCGCGGTGGGCGAGGTGGCCGTGATGCTCGGCCTGCCCGAAGGCACCGTGAAGACCCACCTGCACCGCGCCCGCGCCACACTGCGGCAACGCCTGGCTTGACCGGAGATGACCATGAACGCCGACCTGTTCGACGACCCCCTGGATCGGGTGCTGCATGCGGCGTTGCCTGCGCCGGCGCTCCCGGGCGGGTTGCGCGCTGCCGTCCGGGCCGCCGTGCAGCGCGAGGCTGCCGACGCCCTGGCACTGCAGCGTGCCGAGCTGGAGGCCGAAAGGGCGCGCCAACTCGCCGCGCTGCGGCAAGGCTTCGTGCAGATCCGCCGCGACACGCTGGCGATGGTTGTCGGCGTCGCGTTCACCACCGGCGTGCTGGCCACGGTCGCCCTGCCCTGGTTGCGCAGCCAGCTCGGACTGGAACTGTCCGTGTTGCTGCCGTCGCTGGCCCTGACCATCGGGCTCGCCATCGGCGCCGGTGCCTGGGCGCAGCACCTGGGCGGCGCGGCGTGGCATGCCCGATGGGGGCAATGGCGCGCCGCGCTCGGCTTCTAGGAGGCCGCGTCGTTTCCTGGCGCCTACTCGACGATTTCGACGTTCGGGCTGTCGATCAGCGACGCGAAATCGGTCTCCCAGTAGTAGTAGGTGCGCCCGTTGCCTGCATGGTCGTACACGGAGATCGAGTAGGGCGTGTAGGTGCCCACCGACTGCCAGTCATAGACATGCCCTCCGAGCATCAGCGTGGCCGATGAGGTGCCGCGAACCGGCACGTTGCCCGACACGTAGAAGCAATCCCAGTATTCGTTCAGGCAGTACTCCGCCGAGACCGACTGAATTCCAGATGCCCCGGTGTCCAGGACATTCAGCTGCAGGCCCACCCGGGCATAGCTGCCCGGCAACATGCCGCGTGGCGGCGTGGACCGCGACACCACCGGGGTCAGCACGGCACCGCCGGCCACCACCTCCGGGGCCGTCTGGTCGCCCGCCGCACCGTAGACGACGAAGGTCGTGTGGCCGAGTGCGGCCAGGGTGTCGGCGCCGTAGTAGGAGGAGTTGCCGTTGGCATCCTGCAGCGTGACGGCCAGGATGCGCCAGGTGCCGTTTTCGGTGGCGTCGGACATGTCCACGCCGATCTGCACCTGGTACCGAGTGGACTCGAGACCGGGCGACCAGGTCGTCGAGGCTTGCTGACCCGACGGGCTTTCCAGGACCACCGACACGCTGTCGATGCCGGACAGGTTGTCGACGATGCCCAGGCCCACCACCGCCTGCGCGTTCTTCAGCGCGGCATTGACCTTGCCACCGGTGTTCACCGCCTTGAGCACGGGCGGCTTGATGTCGTAGTTGTATTCCGGTTTGACGGCACGCTGCTTGGCCTGGACCTTGGCGTGATGGGCCTGCTGAGCGGGGCTCAGCTTGGACAGGTCGATGGTGCGGGCCGCTTGGGCGCCAGTCGTGGCTGCCACGGTAGCGGCGGCCACCAGGGCCAGGCGAATGGATGACGAACGCATGTTCAGCTCTCTCCGGTATGAGATGCAATGGGTGATCGTGAATGCGCCCGGCCTCCCCATGATCCCGGTCTCGGGCGCGCCCGCTTTATAGCTTGACAGGACAGCGACCACCTCAGCAAATTGATGAGGGGCGGGCAGGTAAAAACCCTGCTCGTCGCTCCGTCGCAGAATTCCCCCCATGAACAGCCCTGCCGACCTGCCTGCTCACGTTGCACGCCCCCTGCCCGCCGCCATGCTCGAATCCCTGGCGGCGCGTTTCGGCTCCCGCCTGTCCACCGCCCTGGCGGTGCGCGAGCAGCATGGCCGAGACGAATCGCCCTTCGACGTGCCGCCGCCCGATGCGGTGGTGTTCTGCGAGAGCACCGAGGAGGTGGCCTTCGTCGTCGGCCAGGCGGCCAGGCACCGGGTGCCGGTGATCCCCTATGGTGCCGGCTCGTCGCTGGAGGGGCATCTGCTGGCGGTGCAAGGCGGCGTCAGCATCGACCTGTCACGCATGGACAAGCTGCTGCAGATCCATGCCGAGGACCTGACGGTGACGGTGCAGGCCGGCGTCTCGCGCGAGCAGCTGAACCGAGAGATCCGCGACACCGGCCTGTTCTTCCCCATCGATCCCGGCGCCAACGCGTCACTGGGCGGCATGGCCGCCACGCGGGCCAGCGGCACCAACGCCGTGCGCTACGGCACCATGCGCGAGAACGTGCTGGCGCTGACCGTGGTGACCGCCAGCGGGGAGGTCATGCGCACCGGCACGCGGGCGCGCAAGTCCAGCGCCGGCTACGACCTGACCCGCCTGTTCGTGGGCAGCGAGGGCACGCTGGGGGTGATGACCGAGATCACGCTGAAGCTGTTCCCGCTGCCGCAGGCGGTGTCGGCGGCGGTGTGCCACTTCCCGGACATTGCCAGCGCGGTCAACACGACGATCCAGATCATCCAGATGGGCGTGCCGATCGCGCGCTGCGAGCTGCTGGACGCCAACGCCATCCGCGCGGTGAACCGGGCCGAGAAGATGACGTTGCGCGAGGCACCGATGCTGCTGATGGAGTTTCACGGCAGCGAGGCCAGCGTGCAGGAGCAGGCCGAGACGGTGCAGGAGATCGCTGCCGAGTTCGGCGGCGAGGCCTTCGAGTGGGCACGCACCCCCGAGGCGCGCACCCGCCTGTGGGCGGCGCGCCACCGGGCCTACCTCTCCGGGCTGCAGATGAAACCCGGCTGCCGGGCGGTGACCACGGATGCCTGCGTGCCGATCTCGCGCCTGGCCGAGGCGATCACCGAATCGGTGGCCGAGGTGGATGCCTCGGGCCTGCCCTATTTCATCGTCGGCCATGTGGGCGACGGCAACTTCCACATCGCCTACCTGATCGACCCCGCGATCCCCGCCGAGCGCGAGCTGGCCGAATCGCTGAACAGCCAACTGGTCGCCCGCGCGCTGCGCTTGGAGGGCACCTGCACCGGCGAGCACGGCGTGGGCCTGCACAAACAGGGCTTCTTGCTCGACGAGGCCGGCGCTGAGGCCGTGGCCATGATGCGCTCCCTCAAGCGAGCCCTCGACCCGCACAACATCATGAACCCCGGGAAGATATTCGTTCTCTAGCTCAGGTGGTCGGAGCTGGGACACTCCAGCGCCGGGTGACCTCGTTCTTGCCGTTGACGCTTTCCAGCTGGACGCCGAAGCCCCACAGGCGGGCCACGTGCTTGAGCACCTCGTGCGCGCCGTCGTCGAGCGGGCGGTCGTTGTGCTGGGTGTGGCGCAGGGTCAGCGAGCGGTCGCCGCGCAGGTTCACGTTCCAGACCTGGATGTTGGGCTCACGCGCGCCGAGATCGTACTGGCGCGACAAGGCCTCGCGCACGCGGCGGTAGCCGGTCTCGTCGTGGATGGCACTCACTTCGAGTTCGCTGTCCTTTTCGTCGTCGGTGATCTGGAACAGGCGGAAATCACGCATCAGCTTGGGGCTGAGGTACTGGCCGATGAAGCTCTCGTCCTTGAAATTGCGCATGGCCTGGTCGAGCGCGGGCAGCCAGGGGGTACCGGCCAGATCGGGGAACCAGGCGCGGTCTTCGTCGGTGGGGTGCTCGCAGATGCGCTTGATGTCGGTGTACATCGCGAAGCCGAGCGCATAGGGGTTCAGGCCCGAGTAGCCACGGTCGCCCACCTTGGGCTGGTAGACCACGTTGGTGTGCGACTTCAGCCACTCGATCATCACGCCGTCGGTCAGGTAGCCGTCGTCGTACATGGTGTTGAGGATCTTGTGGTGCCAGAAGGTGGCCCAGCCCTCGTTCATGACCTGGCTCTGGCGCTGCGGGTAGAAGTACTGCGCCACCTTGCGCACGATGCGCACCACCTCGCGCTGCCAGCTCTCCAGCAGCGGGGCGTTCTTCTCGATGAAGTACAGCAGGTTCTCTTCCGGGTCTTCCGGGAAGCGGCGCGCCTCCTGCGCCTCCTCGGGCTTGTCGGCCCGCTTGGGCAGCGTTCGCCAGATGTCGTTGACCTGCTGCTGCGCGTAGTGCTCGCGGTCCTTGCGCAGCGCCAGTTCCTCGGCGAGGGATTTCTTGCTGGGCCGGCGGTAGCGGTCAACCCCGTGGTTCTGCAGCGCATGGCAGGAGTCGATGAACTCCTCGACGGCGGCCACGCCGTGGCGCTCCTCGCACTCGGCCACGTAGTTCTTGGCGTAGACGAGGTAGTCGATGATGGAGGCCGCATCCGTCCACATGCGGAACAGGTAGTTGCCCTTGAAGAAGCTGTTGTGGCCGTAGGCGGCATGCGCGATGACCAGCGCCTGCATGGCCATCGTGTTCTCCTCCATCAGGTAGCTGATGCAGGGGTTGGAGTTGATGACGATCTCGTAGGCCAGTCCCATGTGCCCGCGGCGGTAGTTCTTCTCGGTGGAGATGAACTCCTTGCCGTAGCTCCAGTGACGGTAGTTCACCGGCATGCCCACGCTGGCGTAGGCATCCATCATCTGCTCGGCGGTGATGACCTCGAGCTGGTTCGGGTAGGTGTCCAGCCCGAAGCGGCGGGCGGTGGCCTTGATGACGTCGTGGTACTGCTCGATCAGGTCGAAGGACCAGTCGCTCGGGTCGGGCAACGGGTGCTCGGGCCGTGGCGGCGGCGGCAGCGGGCCGTCGAGCGCGGAGCGGGGTTTGCGGCGGTCACCATCGGTGGGTATCTTGGAGCGGTCGTCCACGAAGCGGCGGTCCTGGGAGTATTCGGTTTTCATCGGGGTGCCCCTTGCTTCTTGAACAGGTCGCGGAACACCGGATAGATCTGGTCGGCCGAGATGGCCTTGCGCATGGCGAATTGCTTGTGGGTCTCGGTCAGGCGGGTGTATTCCTCCCAGAGGTTCTGTTCTTCCTCGGCCACCTGCACGTAGGCGTAGTAGCGGCAGGCCGGCAGCAGCTTCTCGGTCAGCAACTCGCGGCAGCGGCCGGAGTCGTGGTGCCAGTTGTCGCCGTCGCTGGCCTGGGCGCCGTAGATGTTCCATTCGCCCGGGTGGTAGCGCGCCTTGATGATGTCGCTCATCAGCTCCAGTGCGCTGGAAACCACCGTGCCGCCGGTCTCCCGAGCGTGAAAGAAGTCCTCTTCGCTGACCTCTTGTGCCTGGGTGTGGTGGCGGATGAAGACCAGGTCGATCTTCTCGTAGTGCTTGGTGAGGAACAGGTACAGGATGATGAAGAAGCGCTTGGCCAGGTCCTTGCGCGCCTCGTCCATCGAGCCCGAGACGTCCATCAGGCAGAACATCACCGCCTTGCTGCTGGGCACCGGAACCTTCACCCGGCTGCGGAAGCGCAGGTCGATGGGGTCGAGGAACGGGATGCCGGCGAGCCGGCCACGCAACTCGGCGATGCGCTTCTCGGCCTCGGCGATTTCCTTCAGCGCGACGGGGTCGCCCTCGTGGTGGCGCTTCAGGAAGGCCACCCGGTCTTCCAGCGCATGGAGCTCGCGGCGCGAATCGCCGCCGAGGGCAATGCGGCGGCTCAGCGCGCCGCGCATCGAGCGCACGATGTGCAGGTTGTTCGGCGTGCCGTCGCTGCTGTAGCCGGCGCGGTGGGTCTTCCACTCGGGCACGTCGGCGAGCTGGGTCTTGATCAGGTGCGGCAGCGCCAGGTCCTCGAAGAAGACCTGCATGAACTCTTCCTTGCTCAGCGAAAAGGTGAAGTCGTCTTCGCCGTCGCCGGAGTCACTCGCCTGGCCCTTGCCGCCGCCCTGGCCACCACCGCCCTTGGGGCGTTCGATGCGGTCGCCGGTGATGTAGTCCTTGTTGCCGGGATGGACCATCTCGCGCTTGCCACCCTGGCCATGGTGGAACACCGGCTCGGAGATGTCCTTCTTGGGGATGCGGATCTCCTCGCCGCGCTCCAGGTCGCGTATGCCGCGGCCGTCCACCGCGCGCTTGACGGCATCGCGGATCTTGTCCTTGTAGCGGCGCAGGAAACGCTCGCGGTTGCCGATCGACTTGTTCTTGCCGGCCAGCCTGCGGTCGATGATCTGCTGAAGCATCGAGCCCTCCCTTCTCTAGGTGGTCGAAGGGCCGGGGATCAGGAAGACTTTCTGACGCGCAGGTACCACTCGCACAGCAACCGCACCTGCTTGGCGGTATAGCCCTTGGCCACCATGCGGGCCACGAAGTCCTCGTGTTTCTTGGCCTCGTCGGCGCTGGCCTTGGCGTTGAAGCTGATGACGGGCAGCAACTCCTCGGTGTTGGAGAACATCTTCTTCTCGATCACCGCACGCAGCTTCTCGTAGCTCGTCCAGGTGGGGTTCTTGCCGGCGTTGTTGGCCCGGGCGCGCAGCACGAAGTTGACGATCTCGTTGCGGAAATCCTTCGGGTTGGCGATGCCGGCGGGCTTCTCGATCTTCTCGAGTTCGGCATTCAGCGAGGCGCGGTCGAAGACCTCGCCGGTGTCGGTGTCGCGGAACTCCTGGTCCTGGATCCAGTAGTCGGCGTAGGTGACGTACCGGTCGAAGATGTTCTGCCCATACTCCGAGTAACTTTCGAGGTAGGCGGTCTGGATCTCCTTGCCGATGAACTCGGCATAGCGCGGCGCCAGCTGCTCCTTGATGAAGGCGATGTACTTCTGCTCCAGCTCCTGCGGGAACTGCTCGCGGTCGATCTGCTGCTCCAGCACGTACATCAGGTGCACCGGGTTGGCGGCGACCTCCTGGCTGTCGAAGTTGAAGACCTTGGAGATGATCTTGTAGGCGAAGCGGGTGGAGATGCCGCTCATGCCTTCATCGACACCGGCGTAGTCTCGGTACTCCTGGTAGCTCTTGGCACGCGGGTCGGTGTCCTTCAGGTTCTCGCCGTCGTAGACCTGCATCTTGGAGTACAGGCTCGAGTTCTCGGGCTCCTTCAGGCGGGTGAGGATGGCGAACTGGCTCATCATCTTCAGCGTGCCCGGGGCGCACTTGGCGTCGGCCAGCGAGGAGCCGCGGATCAGCTTCTCGTAGATCTTGATCTCTTCCGAGACGCGCAGGCAATAGGGCACCTTGACGATGTAGATGCGGTCGAGGAAGGCCTCGTTGTTTTTGTTGTTGCGGAAGGCCTTCCACTCGCTCTCGTTGCTGTGCGCCAGCACGATGCCGTCGAAGGGGATCGCGCCAAAGCCCTCGGTGCCCTTGAAGTTGCCTTCCTGGGTGGCCGTCAGCAGCGGGTGCAGCACCTTGATCGGCGCCTTGAACATTTCCACGAATTCGAGCAGGCCCTGGTTGGCCAGGCACAGGCCGCCGGAGTAGCTGTACGCGTCCGGGTCGTCCTGGGCGTAGGTCTCCAGCTTGCGGATGTCGACCTTGCCGACCAGGCTGGAGATGTCCTGGTTGTTCTCGTCGCCCGGCTCGGTCTTGGCCACGCCGATCTGCTTGAGCACGCTGGGGTGGCGCTTGACCACCTTGAACTGGCGGATGTCACCGCCGAACTCCTCCAGCCGCTTCACGGCCCACGGGCTCATGATGCGGTTGAGGTAACGGCGCGGGATGCCGTACTCGCTTTCGAGCAGCGGGCCATCCTCTTCGGCATCGAACAGGCCCAGCGGGGACTCGTTCACCGGCGAGCCCTTGATGGCGTAGAACGGCACGTCCTGCATCAGCGCCTTCAGGCGCTCGGCGATGGAGCTCTTGCCACCGCCCACGGGGCCCAGCAGATAGAGGATCTGCTTCTTCTCCTCCAGCCCCTGCGCGGCATGGCGGAAGTAGGAGACGACCTGCTCGATCGCGTCCTCCATGCCGTAGAACTCGGCGAAGGCCGGGTAGACCTTGATGATCTTGTTGGCGAACAGGCGGGACATGCGCGGGTCGTTGCGCGTGTCCACCATTTGCGGCTCGCCGATGGCCTTGAGCATACGCTCCGGCGCGGTGGCGTAGGCCAGCGGGTTGCGTTTGCATTCGGCCAGGTACTCCGCGAGAGAGAGTTCCTCCTCGCGGGTGCGCTCGAAGCGGGCGGCGAAGCTGCTGATCACGTCCATGCAAGACCTCCTGTCAATGTGTCAGGGCGGCACCGCGCGGCGTTCCCTCCGGCGCGGTGTCTGGGAAGTTCTGATGGCGTCCCGGCTGTACGGACCCGGGCGTCATCAGAGCTTTCCGGTCTTCACTTCAGATCAACGCCTGATCAGGCATCGACGGTGACAGCTTGTGCTCTTTTCCTTCCTGCGATTGAGCAAATAGCGGGCCAGCGGGCTGGCAGTTCCGACGATTGCCATGCCTCACGCCGCGCGGCCGGACAAGCCGTCACTTCGTGATGCTTTGGTTATACGTGTTTCGGCGGCGAGAGGGAAGCCGCGAAGTTCAAGGCCGTGCGAAAGGTCCGCACTTCGATCCTGGGCGCGGCCTCGGCGGCCCCAATCGGCTCAGCGCTCGCGTGCCCCCAGCTTGTCGAGCAGGCCCGAGAGCTCGTCGAGCGAGCCGAAGCGGATGGCAATTTCGCCCTGCTCGCCGCGCTTGGTCTTGCGCTGCACGCGGATCTCCACGTCGGCCGTCAAGGCGTCGGCGAGCTGCTCTTCCAGGCGCACGATGTCGCGCGACTTGTCCTGCCGCATGCGCAGCAGGGGCGTCTGGCGGCCGGGGTTCAGGGCCTTGTTGGCCAGGCGCTCGGCGTCACGCACCGAGAGCTTCTTGGCGACGATCTCGTTGGCTGTGAGGATCTGTTGCGCCGCCGGCAACGGCAGCAATGCCCGTGCGTGGCCCATGTCCACGTCACCGGCCATCAGCATCTGCTGCACCGGCGCGGCCAGGTTCAGCAGGCGCAGCAGGTTGCTGGCCGCGCTGCGCGAGCGGCCCACCGCCTGCGCGGCCTGCTCGTGGGTCAGGCCGAACTCGTCGACCAGGCGCTTCAGGCCCTGCGCCTCCTCCAGCGGGTTCAGATCCTCGCGCTGGATGTTCTCGATCAGCGCCATCACGGCGGCGGCTTCGTCCGGCACCGCCTTGACCAGCACCGGCACTTCGCCGAGCCCGGCCAGCTGGGCGGCGCGGAAGCGGCGTTCGCCGGCGATGATCTCGTAGCGCCCGGTTTCGGCCAGCGGGCGCACCAGGATGGGCTGCATCACGCCCTGGCTGCGGATGCTCTCGGCCAGCTCGTACAGCGAGCCCTCGTCCATGCGGGTGCGCGGCTGGTAACGGCCCGGCTGCATCTGGCCGAGCTTCAGCACGTGCGGGTTGCCCGCTGCCGCGTCGTCGGTCGGGGTGTCGCTGACCTTGGGGCCCAGCAGGGCCTCCAGGCCCATGCCCAGACCCTTGGGTTTTTTGGTTGCCATCGGCCGATTGTCGACGATGGCGGCGCGACTCAGCCGGCTTGGGGCGGGGTGCCCCACCTCAGGAGAGGCGGGCCAGCCAGCGCCGGCCGTCCGGCCAGTCGGCCAGGCCAGAGTCGCCATTGATGTGGCCACGCGCGCCGATCGGGTGGTGGGTGGCGCCCCAGCCCGCGGCCAGTGCGGCCGTGCGTTCGGGTTGGCCGAAGGGGTCGTCGGTGCTGGTCAGTGCGATGGCCGGGAATGGCAGCGCCGCGCGCACCACCGGGCGCCAGCCGTGCAGTTGCACGGGCGTCCCGGGTTGCTCCAGGTCAGGCGGTGCCACCAGCAGGGCCCCGCGCACCCTTGCGGTGTGGCGAGAGTGCGCGGCCCAGGCCGCCACCAGGTGGCATCCGAGGCTGTGGGCCACCAGCAGCGCCGGGCGTTCGTCGGCCAGGAGCACCTCCTCCAACCGCGCCATCCAGTCGCCTCGGCGCGGCCACTCCCAATCGGCCTGATCGACCCGCAGGTCGCCATGCAGCACTTCCCAGCGCGACTGCCAGTGCGACGGGCCGGAGTTCTGCCAGCCGGGCAGGAGAAGGACGCGCAGGTCTTTGGGAGTCGCCATCGAATTCGGGGCCTTGCCTCATGCCCTTGCCTTATGCTTCAGGGTTCACCCCCATTCTTGCGCAAGAGGAAGTCGATGACATACGCGGTCTTTGTGGACGGCCAGGAAGGCACCACCGGTTTGCGCATTCACGAGTACCTGGCGGCCCGCAAGGACATCGAGGTGCTGAAGATCGATTCGGACAAACGCAAGGACAGCGCCGAGCGGGCCCGCCTGCTGAACGCGGCCGACGTGGCATTCCTGTGCCTGCCGGATGCCGCGTCGCGCGAAGCCGCGGCCATGGTCACCAACCCGCGCACCTGCCTGATCGACGCCAGCACGGCCCACCGCACGGTGCCGGGCTGGGCCTTCGGCCTGCCCGAACTGGCCCCCGGGCAACGCGATCTGCTGCGCCAGAGCAAGCGCATCGCCAACCCGGGCTGCCATGCCAGCGCCTTCATCCTGCTGCTGCGGCCGCTGGTCGACGCGGGGCTGGTGGCGCCGGAGACGCCGGTCACCGCCACCTCGATCACCGGCTACTCGGGCGGTGGCAAGAAGATGATCGAGCAATACGAGGCTGGGGGCGATCCGGTGTTGACGGCGCCGCGGCCCTACGGCCTGGCCTTGGCGCACAAGCACCTGCCCGAGATGATGGCCCACACCGGCCTGGCCCGGCCTCCGGTGTTCATGCCCATCGTTTCCAGCTTTTACAAGGGTTTGGCGGTGAGTGTGCCCTTGCATCTTTCGCAGCTGCGGGTCGGTGCCGGCGGTGCCGAGCTGCACCAGGCCCTGGCTGCCCACTACGCTGGCGAGCGCTTCATCCGGGTCATGCCCTTGTCCGACCCGGCCACGCTGGAGAACGGCTTCTTCGACGTCCAGGCCTGCAACGACACCAACCGTGTGGACCTGTTCGTGTTCGCCAACGAGCGCCAGGCGCTGCTGATGGCCCGGCTGGACAACCTGGGCAAAGGCGCCAGCGGTGCCGCGGTGCAGGCGATGAACGTGCACCTGGGGCTGGACGAGGGTCTGGGGCTTTAGGAAGCCGCCGGCGCGGGCGCGGTGCCGACCCGTTCGACCATTTCCTTCGCGAACTCGACGAAGGCCACGGCCCCCTTGGCCGACGGGTCGAAGACCACGCCGGGCAAACCGTAGCTCGGCGCCTCGGCCAGCCGCACGTTGCGCGGGATCACGGTGTTGAACACCTTGTCGCCGAAGTGCGCCTTGAGCTGCTCGCTGACCTGGGTCTGCAGCGTGATGCGGGGGTCGAACATCACCCGCAACAGGCCGATCAGCTGAAGATCCCGGTTCAGGTTGGCGTGCACCTGCTTGATGGTGTTGACCAGGTCGGTCAGGCCCTCCAGCGCGAAGTACTCGCATTGCATCGGCACAATCACGCCATGCGCGCTGCACAGGCCGTTCAGCGTCAGCAGGCTGAGGCTGGGGGGGCAGTCGATCAGCACGAAGTCGTAGTCGGCCGCGGCTTCCTTCAGCGCGCGGCGCAGGCGCTCGTGGCGGTGCTCCAGGGCGACGAGCTCCACCTCGGCACCGGCCAGCTCGCGGTTGGCGCCCAGTACGTCGTAGCCCCCCTTCTCCGACCGGGACCGGGCTTCGGCGATGCTGGCGCTCTCCAGCAGCACGTCGTAGACGCTGGTTTCGAGCTGCCGCTTGTCGACCCCCGAGCCCATGGTGGCATTGCCCTGCGGATCGAGGTCGACCAGCAGTACACGCTGCCCCAGCCGGGACAAGCCGGCGGCCAGGTTCACGCTGGTGGTCGTCTTGCCGACGCCGCCCTTTTGGTTGGCAATGCAGAAGATGCGGGGCATGGGGCAGCGGCGCCGATGGTCAAGACAGGGTGCGGAGATTGTCGCCGCAGAACGCGACAGCGCAGGCGGTTCAATCGCGCAGCAAGCGCCAGCCGAAGCCGATCAGGAACACGCCGGCCAGGCGCTGCAGCCCGCGCGCCAGCCGCGTATGCGCCCTGACCTGCCGTGACACCGCCTGCGCGCCCGCGCTCAGCGCCAGGCAATAGGCCGCTGTGATCACCGCGATGGTGGCGGCCATCAGCGCGAAGGTCGGCAGGCCTCGGTGGGTGGCGGGGTCGATGAACAGCGGAAAGAAGGCCATGTAGAAGACGATGGCCTTGGGATTCAGCAGCGTGATCAGGAAGGCCTGGCGCGCGTAGTGGTGCGGCTGGATGCGCACGGGGCTGGCGGCATCGCCGCCGCGCGCGAAGAGCAGCTTCAGGCCGATCCAGGCCAGGTAGGCCGCGCCAGCGTAGCGCACCGCGTCGAACCACACCGGATGCGCCGCCAGCAACGCCGCGACCCCGGCCACCGCCAGCCACAGCAGCACCTGGTCGCCGACGATGAGGCCCAGCGTGACGGCGGCCCCGGCGCGGAAGCCGCCCTGCCCCGTGGAGGTCAGCAGCGTGAAGGTGCCTGGGCCAGGCAGGGCCAGGAAGAGCAGCACGGCGGCGCAGAAGCTGCCGTAGTCGGCGATGCCGGCCAGCGGGCCAAAGACGGTGGCGATGAGGTCGGGCATGGGCGAGGAGACTGTTGTTCGGGGAGTCTGTGGACAAGGCTGTGGATGAGGGTCGTCCGGTCTTGTGGACAGCCGGTGGGCAGCTTGTGGGTGGGCGGTGCATGCCTGCGGGTCAGCGGAGCGCTGGGTACCCCATCTCACCCCGGCCGCATCCAGACCAGGCAACGGATGGCGTCGAGCCCCGGCACGGCCAGAGGTTCCACGTGAAACACGTCGACGCCTGCCGGTACGCCCCTCCGCTCATCGTCGGACAGATGGGCCTTCATCGCCACCCAGGCTCCGCCCGGGGCGAGTCGCAGGCGCGTGAGCGCCACGAAGTCGGCCAGCGTTGCGAAGGCGCGTGAGGTCACCAGGTCGAACCGGGCGTCCGCCGACATGTCCTCCACCCGCTGGTGCACGGCATGCAGATTGGGCAGGCCCAGCTCGGCTGCCACCTGGCGGATGAAGCTGGCCTTCTTGGCGACGGTGTCCACGCAGGTCACCTGCCAGTCGGGTTCGCAGATCGCCAGCACCACACCGGGCAGGCCTGCGCCACTGCCGACATCCAGCAGGCGTCGCGGGGCGCCGGCCGGCAGCGCACGGCGCAGCGGGCCGACGATGGCGAGGCAGTCGAGCAGATGCTGGCGCAGCATTGCCTCCGGTTCACGCACGGCGGTCAGGTTGTAGACACGATTCCATTGACCGATGAGGGCCAGGTACCGCAGCAGGCGGTCGGCCGCCGCGAGTGGCAGGTCGAGGGCCAGATCCCGCAGGCCGCCCTGCAGCTGGGTGGCCAACACGTTTGCACCGGGCTCGGTCATGCTCAGGCGGCGTCCCGTGTCGTGTCCACGGGTGTGGCCTGGAACCCGTGGATGCGCTTCTTCTTCAGGTGAACCAACAGCAGCGAGATGGCGGCTGGCGTGACGCCAGAGATGCGCGCCGCCTGGCCCAGCGTCTCCGGCCGGTGCCGCGAGAGCTTCTGCCTTACCTCGAAGCTCAGCGCGGTGACCTGGCCGTAGTCCAGATCCGGCGGTAGCGGCAGGCCTTCATAGGCCTGGGCGCGGCCCACCTCCTCCACCTGCTTGTCGATGTAGCCGGCGTACTTGATGGCGATTTCCACCTGCTCCAGCACCGTGCCCGCCAATTCAGGCCCCAGCTCGGCGGCCAACGTTTCACGTGAAACACCCGCATCGGGCCGCGCCAGCCGGGCCACGGCGGCAACAGCATCGTAGCCAATACCCGGGCGGCGCAGCAGATCGGCGAGTGCGTACTCGTGCTCGATGGCTTTGCCCAGCAGGTGCTCCCCATCGGCCGCTGGCAGGATGCCGGGATGGACCCAGGTGGAGCGCAGCCGCTCTGTTTCACGTGAAACCGCGTCGCGCTTGCGGTTGAAGGCCGTCCAGCGGGCGTCGTCCACCAACCCCAGCTCTCGCCCGAGCTCGGTCAACCGGGCGTCGGCGTTGTCCTCGCGCAGCTGCAAGCGGAACTCGGCACGGCTGGTGAACATGCGGTAGGGCTCGGTCACACCCTTGGTGATCAGGTCGTCGACCAGCACCCCCAGGTAGGCCTGGTCGCGCCGCAGGCTGAGCGGCTCCCTGCCCTGCACCTGGCGCGCCGCATTGACGCCAGCGTACAAGCCCTGTGCGGCCGCCTCCTCGTAGCCGGTGGTGCCGTTGATCTGGCCGGCGAAGAACAGGCCGGCGATGGCACGGGTCTCGAAGCTGGCTTTCAGCCCGCGCGGGTCGAAGTAGTCGTACTCGATGGCGTAGCCAGGTCGCAGGATGTGGGCGTTCTCCAGCCCCGGCATCGAGCGCACGGCGGCCAGCTGCACGTCGAACGGCAGCGAGGTGGAGATGCCGTTCGGGTAGAACTCGTGGGTGGTCAGCCCCTCGGGCTCCAGGAAGATCTGGTGCGAATCCTTGTCGGCGAAGCGGTTGACCTTGTCCTCGATGCTGGGGCAATAGCGTGGCCCCACCCCTTCGATCACGCCGGTGAACATCGGGCTCCTGTCGAAGCCCGAGCGGATGATCTCGTGGGTGCGCTCGTTGGTGTGGGTGATCCAGCACGGCACCTGGCGCGGGTGCATGGCGGCCTGGCCCATGAAGCTGAACACCGGCACCGGATCCAGGTCACCGGGTTGCTCGGCCAGTTTCGAGAAGTCGATCGAGCGGCCGTCGATGCGCGGCGGCGTGCCGGTCTTCAGCCGGCCCTGCGGCAGCTTCAGTTCCTTCAACCTGGCCGACAGGCTGACGGCCGGCGGGTCCCCAGCTCGGCCAGCGGCGTGGTTCTGCAGGCCAACGTGGATGCGGCCGTCCAGGAAGGTGCCCGCCGTCAGCACCACGGTGCGCGAGCGGAAGCGGATGCCGACCTGGGTCACGGCACCGACGACCCGGTCGCCCTCCACCATCAGGTCGTCCACCGCCTGCTGGAACAGCCACAGCTTGGCCTGGTTCTCCAGCCGATACCGGATGGCCGCCTTGTAGAGCACCCGGTCGGCCTGGGCTCGGGTGGCGCGGACGGCCGGCCCCTTGCTGGAGTTGAGGATGCGGAACTGGATGCCCGCTTCGTCCGTGGCCAGGGCCATGGCGCCGCCCAACGCATCCACCTCCTTCACCAGATGGCCCTTGCCGATGCCACCGATCGAGGGGTTGCAGCTCATCTGCCCCAGCGTCTCGATGTTGTGGCTGAGCAGCAGCGTGGTGCAGCCCATGCGCGCGGCCGCCAACGCGGCCTCGGTGCCGGCATGGCCGCCACCGACCACGATGACGTCGAATTCCTGGGGGTAGAGCATGGCGGCCGTCCTGGGTGAATGTGGGCAGGCCGGTGGTGCGGGCATGCACCGGAGAACCCTGTCGCAAACCCTTGATTTTATTGGCCCGGGCTGTTTTCGTCACGGCCGGGTTCGGGAATCCGCCGCGCCGGCCGGACAATCGCATCATGGCCCTTCCGCCTCCACCCTGCCGGCCGCACTGCGGTGCCTGCTGCATCGCCCCGTCGATCAGCAGCGCGATCCCAGGCATGCCCGGCGGTAAGCCAGCCGGCGTGCGTTGCGTTCAGCTTGACGACGACGACCGCTGCCGGCTGTTCGGCGACCCGCGGCGCCCAGCCGTCTGCGGCACGCTGACCCCCAGCGCCGAGATGTGCGGCAGCCGGCGCGAGGCGGCGATGGCGTGGCTGGAACACCTCGAGCTTGCGACCACCCCACGCTGAGACCGATGCCCGACACCTACGCCACCTCACTGAACCAGCTCTACCCCGCCGTCGCCGCCCTGTCCGAGGCCTTGCGCACCGACGTGCTCGCGACCGAGGCCCATCACCTGCATGTGCCGGCACAGGCCCGCCTGTTCGACGAAGGTGCGCCTTGCCAGGGCTTTCCGTTGTTATTGTCCGGCGAGGTGCGGGTGGCCCGTGGCTCGGCCGCGGGTCGCTCGCTGGAGCTCTACCGCGTGGCGCCGGGTGAGCTGTGCGTGGCCTCCACCTCCTGCCTGTTCGGCCACGGTCTGCTGGTGGCACACGGCGTCACGACCGAGCCGACGGAGCTGGTCGTGATTTCGCCGGCCGGCTTCGAACGCTGGGTGGCGGACGCCGGCTTTCGACAGTTCGTCTTCGGCATCTTCGCCGACCGCCTGGCCGACCTGATGGCCCTGGTCGAGGCAGTGGCCTTCCAGCGGCTGGACCAGCGTCTGGCCGGCGCCCTCCTGGGCCACGGCCCCACCCTCCACACCACCCATCAGGCGCTCGCCGACGAGCTGGGCACGGTGCGCGAGATCGTCACCCGCCTGCTGAAGCGATTCGAGCGTGCCGGCTGGCTGCGCCTCGGTCGAGAGCGCATCGAGCTGCTGGACGCCGGCGCGATGCGGCGGGCCGCCAACGGGCTTGAGTGACCGGGATCACAGACAGCCCCGGCGCACGCGCGCATCATCAGCCCCCACCATACACAGGAGTGACTTCATGAAAGCCAACGTTGGCGGCATCGACCGCATCGCCCGGATCGCCCTCGGCATCGTGCTGATGGCGCTGACCCTGATGGGGACCATCGGCCCCTGGGGCTGGCTGGGCATCGTGCTGGTGGCGACCGGGGTGATCCGCTTCTGCCCGCTGTACCCGCTGCTGGGCCTTTCTACCTGCCCGGTCCAGAAGCAGTAAGCGCCCGCTTTCAGGCCGCGGCTGCCGGATCGGCCGGGCCCACGGTGCGCAGATCCTGGGCCACCAGGCCGTCGGCCAGCACGATCACGCGGCTGGCGCTGGCGATGGTTTCGGGCCGGTGCGCGACGATGATCCGCGTCAGCGGCAACTGCGCCACGGCG
This sequence comes from Vitreoscilla sp., assembly GCA_018780145.1. GTDB lineage: Bacteria > Pseudomonadota > Gammaproteobacteria > Burkholderiales > Burkholderiaceae_C > Ideonella. The sequence goes on from JADMKA010000073.1 coordinate 24,755, forward strand.
CGGTTGACCAGCCGCTCGCGGTCGACATCCAGCGCGCTGGTAGCCTCGTCCAGCAGCAGGATCTTCGGCCGCTTGTACAGCGCCCGTGCCAGCAGGATGCGCTGCTTCTGGCCGCCCGACAGCACCGTGCCCATGTCGCCGACCAGCGTGGCGTAGCCCATCGGCATGGCGGCGATCTCGTCGTGCACCGAGGCGAGCTTGGCGCATTCCACCAGCCACAACGGGTCCGGCTCGGGCGCAAAGAAAGCGATGTTGTCGGCGATTGAGCCGGCGAACAAGGGCTCGTCCTGCATCACCGTGCCGATCAGCGCGCGCCAGCGCCGGCGGCCGAACTCGCCCAGTGTGCGGCCATCGACACGCAACTCGCCCGCCTGGGCATCGTGGATGCCCAGCATCAGCTTCAACAGCGTCGTCTTGCCGCAGCCCGAGGGGCCGACGATCGCCACCGACTCGCCCGCGGCCACCTCGAAGGTGACGCCGCGCAGCACCTCGGGCTCCAGATCCGAATAGCGAAAGTGCAGGCCCTGGATGCTCAGCCGGCCGTCGGACTCGTCGCCCACCCCCACCGCCGCGCGCGCCACCGGCAGCCCCACGCCCTCCGGCGCGGTGAGCACGATGTCCGCCAGGCGCTCGGCCTGCAGGCCCAGCAGGCGCAGCTCGCTCCATTTGTCGATCAGCGCGCTGGTGCGGGTGGCGAACTGCTCCTGGTAGGCCAGGAACGCGAACAGCATGCCGGTGGACAGCTGCTGGTCCATCACCGCCAGCGCACCCAGCCAGACCACCGCCACCCGCTCCAGGCCGAACAGCACCCGGTGCGCGACGGCCAGCCGCAACTCCAGACGGTGGCGGGCCAGCCCGGCGTTCATCGCGTCGACCACCAGGTTCATGAACTGCGACTGGCGCCTCGCCTCGGCGTTGAACAGCTTGATCGCGCCGACGCCGCGCAGCGACTCGAGGAAGTGGCTGGATTTCTTCGCCTCGTGGACGAGCTCCTCTTCGGCCGCCTCGCGCATGGGTGCGTGCAGCATCCAGCGCAGCAACGCATAGACCGCCACCACACCGGCGGCGACCGCGCTCAGCAAGGGGCTGTAGAGCAGCATCAAGGCCAAGGTCAGCACCACCAGCAGGCCGTCGATCAGGCCTTCGGCGAACTGCCGCGTCAACTTGTCCTGGATCTCGTGCACCGCCGCGAAGCGAGACCACACATCGCCGGTGTGTCGGCGCTCGAACCAATCCATCGGCAGGCGCAACAGGTGCGCAAACACATTGCCCAGCCACTGGAACTTCAGGGTGGCCGACAGGTGCAGCACGGCCCACGACCGGCCGGCCGCGGCCAATGCCTGCAGCAGCACCAGCCCGCCGAAGCCCACGCCCAGGGTGATCAGCAGGTCGCGCTCGCCGGTGACCAGCACACCATCGACCACCCACTGCAGGAAGAAGGGTGTGAGCAGCAGAAAGGCCTCGAGTGCCAGTGCCAGCAGCAGCACCTGGCCCAAAGCCCGCTTGAGCCCGGTGACCTGGCCCAGCAACTGGCCCAGGCGGATGCGCTGGCGCTCTCGGCGGGGGCGGAAGTCGGCTGTGGGCGTCAGCTCGATCACCACCCCGGTGAAATGCGGCGACATCTGGGCCAGGCTCATCCGGCGAACGCCCTGCGCCGGGTCGTGGATCGTGGCCACCCCACGCCGCACGCTCACCAGCACCACGAAGTGGTTCAGGTCCCAATGCAGCACGCAGGGCAGCGCCAGCTGGCCCAGTTGCTCCGGCTCGGCCCTCACGGCGCGGGGCGCCAGGCCCAGCAGCGCCCCCATGTCGGCGAGGTCGGCCGCGGTGGCCCCTTTCATCGAGATGCGAAAGCGCTCGCGCAGGGTGGGCAGATCGGTGTCCAGCCCGTGGGCGCCGGCCACCATCGCCAGGCAGGCCAGGCCGCACTCGGCGGCCTCGGTCTGCAGCACGAGCGGCACCCGGCCCGCACGGGCGCCCAGCCGGGCCAACAGCGCCGCCTGCTCGGTCATTGGAGCCCCTCGTCCGACGGGTACGTCGGCCGATCCCCCGGGGGGATGCGGGCCGGCTTGGGAGCGGCCCGGCGCCCGGCCCGCAGTGGCAGCCCCTCGTCCCGCAAGGAAGAGGTCGACGCTGGCTGTCTCATGCCCGCCGGGCCCAGCCGAACAGCGGCTCGAACAGCCACTCGACCAGGCGCCGCCGCTCCAGCATCACGTCGGCCTCGAGCTGCATGCCGGCCAGCAAGGCGCGGGTCTGGCCGGCGGCCGAGACCTCTTGCCGGTCGAGCACCACCGTCACCCGGTACAGCGGCTCGCTGCCCGGGCGCGCGGCCATCGGCACCACCGCCAGCTCGGCCGGCGCCAGCGGCGCCTGCGCCACCTGCAGCACACGGCCGGACTGCAGGCCAAACTTCTGGTAGGGAAAGGCGGCCAGCCGTAGCCAGACCGCCTGCGCCGGCTGCACGAAGCCCAAGGCACTCGAGGGGGCAAAGAGGTGCGCCTGCAGCTGGGCCCCGGCCGGGCTGAGGCTGGCCAGCGCGGCGTCGGCGGTGACGGCCTGGCCCGGCGACGCGCTCAGGCCGCTGAGCACCCCATGGGCAGGAGCCCGAACCACCAGCTGGCGTTGGGCGGCCTGGTTGTCTGCGCGCACGGCAGCCTCGGCCACCTCGGCCCGGTCGCGCTCGACCTCGCCCCGGGCCTGGGCCGATTGCAGCGGCAACTCGCGCCGCTCGGCCTCCAGCGTGGCCGCCTCGCGCTGCAGCGCCTGGCGTTGACGCGCCAGCGCCGCGCCATCGGCCCGCAGGCCGAGCACGTCCTCGCTCTTGGCCTGGATCTGTGCGGTGGAAACGAACTTCTCGCCACCCAAGGACTCGAGCCGCGCCAGGGCCGCCTCGGCGAGCACCAGGCGTTCGGCCTGCAATCGGGCCTGGGTTTCCAGCTGGGCCTGCTCCCGCTGCAAAGCCGCCAGGCGCTCGCCCAGCGCCGCCTGGCGCTGTACCTGCAGGGCCTGGATCTGCTCGGCCGCCTCGTCCAGGCTGCGCAACCGGGACCGAAAGGTTTGTTGCAATTCAGCCTGCGCAGGGCCCGCCAGCATCGGGCTCTGGACATTCAAGGTGAACAGCGGGTCGCCTTCGCGCACCGCCTGCCCTTCCCGGGCGCTGAGTGCCAGCACGGTGCCCGCCACGGGTGCGGCGATGCGGATCAGGCCACGGTCGGGGACCAGCACACCCGTCAAGTGGGCCTTGCGGGTGTACTCGCCCCAAAAAAGAAAGGTGCTGACGACGGCAAGCGTCGCCAGCACCCAGAAAGTCAACCAAGCCAAGCCCAACGGCTGCACCACCTGGATGCTGCCCAGCCAAGCCCGACGCTGGTTGTGGAGGGATTCCTTGCGAAACAGCGTCATGCGGCGGCTCCACGCCACGCCAGCACTACGCTTCGAACCTGTCGGCGGCCGCTCCCTGGCGGCGCGCCCATCGGGCTGGCTACCAGCCGGTGCGCGGCGATTGGGTCGAAGAGCCGCCCACGACCTGGCGAAGCTCGCTGCGGTCGAGTTCGCGAACCTGCGCCACCGACGGGGCCGGACGGGCCGCCAGGCGCAGCGGGTTGCGAAGGAGGGAAATCAAGGCTTGCTTCATGGGGGCTCCGCGACGTGTTTACGCTCCAACAGCGCACGTCGGGATTGAAACAAGCTGCCTGCACTTTTGACACTGTCAACTCTTACAGGTACGCGTAACCGCCTGTCACAAGGCAGTGGCCCGTTCAGTGGATCAGGCCGAGCCGCAGGGCCTTCAGCACCGCCTGGTGCTTGTTGACCGAGCCCAGCTTGCGCATCGCGTTCTGGATGTGCAGAACCGCCGTGCGCTCGCTGATGCCCAGGATGCTGCCGACCTCCCAGGCTGTCTTGCCCTCCATCGTCCAGCGCAGGGCCTCCAGCTCGCGGGGCGTCAGCGACGGGGCGTCCACCAACTGCTCCGGCGGCACGAACAGCCGCAGCGCGGTGTCCTGAGCGTGCACGGCGAAGAGTTGCAGATCCGCCACCAGCCGGGTCAGTTCCTGGGGTATCCGGGGCAGTGGTTGTTCGCGGTCGACGCCCAGCATGAAGTGCCGGCCTTCGGGCATGTGCAGCGCCAGCGCGATGCCGGTGCGGTAGCCGAAGCCGGCCTGCTCTTCCCAGAGATCGACCGCGCCGTGCTTCAGGTAGGTGGCCTGGTCCCAGACGATGGGCACCGCGCCGCGCTTGCAATGCTGCATCACCGGGTCGCGCCGGTGGGTGTTGGCCATGGTCGCGCCGGCAGCGCGCCAGCCGTCGGGCATGTTGTCGATGTTGATGAAGTCCGACTGGGTGAGCGAATGGTCGACCACGGTCATGGCCGAGACGTACTGGAAGCCCATCTCCTCGGCGAAGCGGACGATCTGGTCGCGAAAATCATCCGACGAACGCGCTTCCATGATCGACAGGTAACTGCCGTTCAGCATTTCTGCGCTCATCACCCAACCCTGACAAGGTTGACAGCTAGCCGGTGCACCACGACCTCTCCAGACTTCAGGGCATTCGGACGAAAAAGAAGGCCATCATGCACGCAACCTCCCACACCACCATGCCACCCCCTTGGGCGCTTTACGCCTGGCCCGCCGTATTTTGTCAGGCGGACGCGAAGCGTAAGGCAAGATTCATGCACTTGGGAACCCGGGTCACCACGGTGGGCGAGCCCGGGCAGCCCCTGGCCGGCCAGACCGTGTGGAGCGAACACCTGGACCATGGTGAAGCCGGCCTTGCCTGGGACTGGATCCAGATCGCCGACGGCGTCGTGGCGATGGCCAACCCGCTGTGTGTCGTCACCAACCTGCGGCTGGTCGGCGCCCACGGCGAGGTGCTGCCCGCGCGTGAGTGTGCGCTGCACCTGAGCCGGATGGTGCGCGAGCTGCCCTGGCAGGACGAGGTCTGGCGGATCCTGCAGGCCGCCTGAGCACCGGGTGCCCCAAGACACGCGGCCAGCGCCGGGCCGCTCCCAAGCGGGCCGC
>JADMKA010000073.1:29875-31231 GCA_018780145.1 Vitreoscilla sp.
GCACCGGGTGCCCCAAGACACGCGGCCAGCGCCGGGCCGCTCCCAAGCGGGCCGCGCAACCCGCCCGGCGGGTGGGGCCGCGTACCCGCGGCACCGGGTGCCCCATCTACCGCCACGCGGCTGTGGAAAATTGCCGCGCCACGTAGACAAGGCACAACACCGCCAGCGCTGCGCAAGCCAATGCCGGGACCAGCAGGTCCGCCGCGCCCATCGCCTCGCCCTTGAGAACCCGGCCCATCAGGGTCGATTGGGCGAGGGCGGGCACCCACAGGTGCCAGGCCTGCTCGCCCTCCTGGTTGAACAGGGTCACCATCGGCAGCACCGAGACGCCCAGCACCACCACCGTGGCGTTGGCCTGGGCCTCCTTGAAACTCCTGCAGCGGATGGCCACCGCCATCAGCAGCGCCGCCAGGGCACCGGCCAGCGGCAGCAGCAGGGCCAGGAAGGCCAGGGCCTCGGGCAGCCCGTACTGGAACATCGCCGCCAGCGACTCGCTGCGCAACAGCCACTGGCCCGGCAGGAAGCTGAACGACGACAGTACCGCGATCAACATACCCACCGAGGCCACCGCGCCCCATTTGCCCACCACCAGCGCGAGCCGTGACGCGGGGTTCATCAGCAGCGGCTCCAGCGACCCTCGTTCGCGCTCGCCGGCGGTGGTGTCCAGCGCCGCGTTGAGCGCGCCGTAGAGCACCGCCATCAGCACGAAGAACGGCAGCATCACGGTGACCTGCGCGGCCCGCGTGGCCGGGTTGGCCAGGTCGCGCTCCTCCACTTGCAGGGCCTGCAGCGCCGCCGGCGAGATGCCGCGAACCGCCAGCCGCAGGGTCGCCTGCTCCTGGTTGAAACCCGCCAACAGCCGGGTCAGGCGCCCGACGCCACCCTGGGCGCGCTGGTTCGCGGCCGAGGAAATCACCTCCACCACAGGCACCTCGCCACGCGCCAGCTTCGCCTCGAAATCGGCGGGCACCACCAGCACCGGGTCACCCAGCTTGTTCTCGGTCAACTGGTGCTCGTAGTCCGGCGGCGCCGGCTGCATGGTGTAGGTCTGGCGCTGCAGGTAGTTCTTCAGCGTTGGCGCCGCATCCAGGCCCACGGCCACCAGCTCGCGCGCCTCGGCGCGCTTCTCGATGTTGGAGACCAGGGTCGAGATCAGCACCAGCACCAGCGGGCCCATGGCCACCGAGCTGAGGAACACCATCGCCAGCGTGCGCCGGTCGCGCAGCGCGTCGACCAGCTCCTTCAGGAAGACGGCCCAGGCGGCGCTCATGACTGCCCCTCGTCCGACGGGTACGTCGGCCGGCCTTGCAGGCCGCACTGGCCCTTGCGGGCCAGCCCCTCACCAGGCATGGACAG
>JADMKA010000073.1:31241-104204 GCA_018780145.1 Vitreoscilla sp.
CGAGTCGCGCCAGCGAACGGCCGGCTTGGGAGCGGCCCGGCGCTCGGCCCGCAATGGCGAGGCTGACACAGGGTGGCTCATGACCGCCCCTCCGCCATGGGGTGCCGCTCGTCGGGGGTGAAGGCCAGGGCCACGAAGGTCTCCTCGAAATCGGACTGCCCGGTGCGCGCCGAGAGCTCGGCCACCGTGCCCTCGGCCACCGTGCGGCCGTGCGAGAACACCACCACCTGGTCGCACAGGCGCTCGACCTCCTGCATGATGTGGGTGGAAAAGACGATGCACTTGCCCTCGTCGTCGCGCAAGCGCCGCAGCGCCTCGCGCAGGCTGCGGGTGGCCAGCACGTCCAGGCCGTTGGTCGGCTCGTCGAGGATGATGTTGGGCGGGTCGTGCACCAGCGCCCGGGCCAGCGCCGTCTTCATGCGCTCGCCCTGGCTGAATCCGTCGGTGCGGCGGTCCAGCAGCGGGGCCATCTCCAACACCCGGGCGAGCTGTTCGGCGCGCGCGTCGGCGGCTGCCGCGCCCATGCCGTGCAGGCGGCCGTAGTAGACGATGTTCTCGCGGGCCGTCAGCCGCGGGTACAGGCCCCGCGCATCGGAGAGCACGCCCAGGCGGGCCAGCGCAGCCTGGGGCTGGCGGGCAACGTCGATGCCATCCACCGTGATGCGGCCGGCGTCCGGCGCGATCAGCGCCGCCACCATGCGCAGCGTGGTGGTCTTGCCGGCACCGTTGGGGCCCAGCAGGCCGGTGATGCGGCCGTCCTCGGCGCGCCACGAGACGCCGTCCACCGCGCGCACCTCGCGCGCCTTGCGGCCACGTCCCTGGGTGAAACGCTTGGCGAGTTGCTCGATCTCGATCATCGCGTGGCTCCCGAGCCGGCCGGGGCCGTGGGCATGGCAAAAGCAGGTGGCCGCGGTAGCAGGGACACGCAGGCCGCCTCGTTCTTGAGCGCGGCCAGGGCGGCCGCACCGTCCTCGGTGTCGACGAAGCGGTAGACCACGTCGCGCAGGCAGCCCAGCGCGAGCGTGCCGTGGCCGGCGTTCGGCACCACCACGTGGCGGGCCTGGGCGCCCAGCGCCAGGGTGACCCGCTCGCCGTGGCGTGGTGGGGTGACCGGATCGGCGCTGCCCGACAGCACCAAGGTGGGCGCGGGGGCCGGTGGCAGGCTGTAGAAGGCCGGCGGGACCGCAGCACGCGGCCACTCCGCACAGGCTGCGCGGTAGACCTTTTCGATCGCATCGCCGAAGTCGGCGCCGGGCCGGTCGGCCGTGGTGGCCAGGCGCGGGATGTCCTCCGCGCAGACCACCGAAAAGTGCATGCCCATCGCCAGCTCCATGCCCTTGCCGCCCTGCAGGGCCACGGCCAGCCCCACCAGCGCGCCGTGGCGCCCGGCGGCGGCCTCGCTGATCGCGAACGGCAGGGCCGATGCCAGCGCCGGCGAATACAGGGGCAGCCGCACCAGGCCCACCAGCATGTCGCGGGTCAGCGTGAGCGTCTCCTCCTGGCCGGTGACCGGGTGATTCAGCCGCAGCTCGCGCGGCAGGCCGGCCAGCACCGCCTGCCACTGGGCGCGCAGGCCGGGGTGGCGGCGGCTGCAGGCGGGCTCGTTCTCGCAGGCGGCCAACAGGCCGTCCAGCGCCGCCTGGGCGTCGGGCGAGAAGGAGCCGGGCAAGGCCATGTCCGGCGGCGCCACGCCGTCGATCACCACACGCCGCACCGAGGCCGGGAACTGGCGCATGTACTCCAGCGCCGCCCGGGTGCCGTAGGAGCCGCCGATCACGTTGACCGGGCCGGAGCCGAGCGCGCGCCGCACCGCCTCGGCGTCGGCCATCGCGATGCTCGTCGTGAACTGCCGCAGGTCGCCGTGAGGCAGGGCCTGCAGCGTGGCGCGGCAGGCGGCCAGCTCACGTGCCTGGCGCTGCGGATCGAGCGCCTCTTTCAGCGGGCGGGTCGGCGGCTCGGTGCCGCAGGTGAGCGGCGCACTGCGGCCCGTGCCACGCTGGTCGATCAGGATCACGTCGCGCCGGTTCAGGAAGCGGCCCAACAAGCGCTCCACCGGGCCCGCCAGCTCGATCGCGCTCTGCCCCGGGCCGCCGGCGAAGAACAGCACCGGGTCGGGCTTCTTGTGTCGCGCCACCGCAGGGACCACGGCGACGTGCAGATCGATCTGCGGGCCGTCGGCGCGCGATGGATCCAGCGGCCGGCGCAGCACGCCGCACTGCGCGTCGTGCTCCACGCCGGGCAGGCGGCAGGTCTTCAGCGCGAGGGCCGGTTCCACCGCACCTGCGGGGCCCAGGGCCAGGGTGCCGGCCAGCAGGGCGCCGGCGGGCCATCGAAGGGGGGCAATGAAGTTCATGGCCCCGATTGTGGAGAGCCTGGGCCGCACCGGGCGCAGCGGTGGATGAACCGCGGGCCGGCACACACGAATGGTTCGCCGGTGCGGGCGAACGGTGTCAGTGCAGCGCCGGGATCAGCAGCCGCTGCAGCTCGCCGCTGGCCAGCAGCCGGGCCAGGTCGTCGGCGCCGCCGATCAGCGTGCCCTTCACGAACACCATCGGGAAGGTCGGCCAGCCGGTCCACATCTTCAGCGCGTTGCGGCGGCGCCAATCGCTGAGGTAGCTGCCGTAGTCGAGGTCGTGGTGGGCAATGCCCGCAGCGTCGAGCAGGCGGCGCGCCTTGCGCGGGAACGGGTTCATCGCCATGCCGACCACCACCACGGCATGGGTGGCCATGGCCTGCTGCACCTCGTCGACGACCGCCGCATGGTGCCTGGCAACACGCTCGCGAACGGCAGGGTGGATGTGGTCTTCGTCGAGGATGGGGCGTGGCATGGGCAGGCGTTGCGGTCGAGGGCGCCGCAATCTACCACTCAGCGCGGCCCTTCAGGAAATCTGCAAGCGCCCTTCGAAGTCCTTTCAGCCTGGCGGGCCTTGATCTTGGCAGGATGATGCTCCGCCGTTGATGGCCCGAACCCAAGGAACCCCATGAAGCTCTACTACAGCCCTGGCGCCTGCTCGCTGTCGCCGCACATCGCGCTGCGCGAAGCCGGCCTGCCCGTCGACCTGGCGCTGGCCTCGACCAAGACCAAGAAGCTGGCCGACGGCAGCGACTACCTGCAGATCAACCCCAAGGGCCAGGTCCCGATGCTGGAGCTGGACTCGGGCGAGCGCCTGACCGAAGGCCCGGCGATCGTGCAGTACATCGCCGACCTGGCCCCGGCCTCCGGCCTGGCGCCGGCCGCCGGCACGATGGCGCGCTACCGCCTGATGGAGTGGTTGAACTTCATCACCAGCGAGCTGCACAAGGGCTTCTCGCCGCTGTTCAACCCGGCGATGCCGGAAGAAGCCAAGGCCCTCGGCCGTACCCGCGTGGCCGATCGCCTGGCCTGGGTGAACACCCAGCTCGAAGGCAAGAGCTACCTGATGGGCGACACCTTCACCGTGGCCGACGCCTACCTGTTCACCGTGAGCAACTGGTGCGCCCCGGTCGGCATCGACATCTCCGGCCTGGCGAACCTGAACGCCTTCCGCGCCCGCGTCAGCGCGCGACCGGCGGTGCAGGAGGCGATGAAGGCCGAAGGCTTGCTGAAGTAAGGCGCTTCCCTGCTGCCTGAAGGCCCGCTGTCGCGGGCCTTCGTTCATCCCGGCGCTGGTTCCCACGGTCCGCCAAAGAGGGCACACTCGACCTACAAGGCGCCGCACAGGCCCAGGGGAGGAGTTGCGATGGGCGATGTCACCGTGCTGCTCGAAGCCGCCCGCCAGGGCGAGACGCTGGCCGTCGGCCGCATCTTCGAGTTGCTCTACCCCGAACTGAAGCGCATTGCCCATGCCCGGCTGCGCTTTCGCGACGACCGGCTGCTGATGGACACCGGCGTGCTCGTCCACGAAGCGTATCTGCGCCTGCTCGGCAAAGAGCGCCTGCACGCCAACGACCGCGGCCACTTCCTCGCCTATGCCGCGCAGGTGATGCGCTCGGTGGTGGTCGACACCGTGCGCGAGCAGCAGGCCGAGCGCCGGGGCGGCGGGCCGCAGGGCCTCGTCACCCTCGACACCGGCGCATTCAACGCCGCGCTGCCGCAGGGCGAAGACGAAATCCTGAAGATCCACGAGGCGCTGGAAGAGCTGGCGCAGATCGACGCGCGCCTGGTGCGCGTGGTCGAGATGCGCTACTTCGTCGGCCTGTCGAACCAGGAGATCGCGGACAGCCTGGGCGTGACCACCCGCACCGTCGAGCGCGACTGGGAAAAGGCGCGCACGTTCCTGTACAGCATGCTGCGGCAGGGCTGAGGTGGGCCCCCCTCGGGCCCGGCGTGGGGATTTCAAACCGCCCTGTCGGTTTCGGGTCCCGCGTTGCGTGTACCCGGGTATCACCCCACCTGATCCACCCTTGAGCGAGCCCCCGTGAACATCGCGCGCAGCGACTGGCCCCGCCTGCTGACCCTGGTCGAGCAGGCGCTGGACATGGCGCCGACCGAGCGTGAACGCTGGGTCGGTGGCCTGGGCCTGGCCGAGCCGCTGCACAGCGCGCTGCTCGGCCTGCTGCGCGAACGCCAGGCGATCGAGACCGGCGACTTCCTGGGCATGCTGCCTGCCGTCGGCCCAGGGCCTCATGCGCCGGGCCGGCTGGCGGGCGGGGCGCTGGTTGGCCCCTGGCGCCTGCTGCACGAGATTGGCCAGGGCGGCATGAGCACCGTCTGGCTCGCCGAGCGGGCCGACGCGCAGGTGAAGCGCCAGGTCGCCCTCAAACTGCCGCATGCCGGCCCGGGCCAGGACCTGCTGGCCGCCCGCCTGCTGCGCGAGCGCGACATCCTGGCCGCCCTGGAACATCGCAACATCGCCCGCCTCTACGACGTGGGCGTGTCCGACGCCGGCACGCCCTACCTGGTGATGGAATACGTGCCAGGGACCGACCTGCTCAGCCATGCCGACGCGCGCCGCCTGACCATGCCTCAGCGGCTGGTGCTGTTCCAGCAGGTGCTGCGCGCGGTGCAATACGCCCACGGCAAGCTGGTGCTGCACCGTGATCTGAAGCCCAGCAACATCCTCGTCAACGAGGCCGGCGACGTGAAGTTGCTCGACTTCGGCATTGCCAAGGTTCTGGCGGACGGCGCCGGCTCGTTCGATGAGACCGAACTCACCCGCGCCGCCGGGCGCCAGCTCACACCACGCTATGCCAGCCCGGAGCAATTGCGCGGCGAGGCGCTGGGCACGGCCAGCGATGTGTATTCGATGGGTGTGATCCTGTTCGAGTTGCTCACAGGCGAGCGCCCTTATGTCTTGCCACGCGACAGCCGCGCTGCGCTGGAGGACGCCGTGCTCAACGACGACCCGCGCCGACCCAGCGCGGCCTGGCCGGCCGGTCGTTCCGCTGCACACTTCGGCACCACCGCCAAGGCGCTGAACCGCGCGTTGACGGGCGACCTGGACGTGATCGTGCTCACCGCCCTGCAAAAGGACCCGGCCCAGCGCTACCCCACGGCAGACGCGATGGCGCAGGATCTGCAACGCCACCTGGCGCAAGAGCCCATCCTGGCCCAGGCCAGCAGCCGCTGGGTGCGGCTGTGCAAGTTCACCGCGCGCCACGCCGTGGCCGTGGCGGCGGGCGCCTCGGTCTTTGCGGCGCTGAGCCTGGGTCTGGGTGCGGCCGTGTGGCAGGGCCAGCAAGCCCGGCAAGAGGCCAACAAAGCCAACGCGATCAAGGACTTTCTGGTCACGCTGTTGCGCAGCAACGAGCTCGATCAGATTGACGCGCCGCGCAAACGGCAGCAGACGGTTCAGCAGGTGCTGGAGCAAAGTGCGGCCTCGCTCCGTGGTGGCCTGACCGATCAACCCGAGGTTCGCAGCGAGTTGCAGGTCTTGGTGGGCGGCCTGCTCCAGGACTTGGAGATGCTGGACGCTGCGCTCCCCTTGCGTCGCCAGCGCGTGGCGGACCTGGCTGCCGCAGGTGCCCCGCTTCCAGAGCGAGTGCAAGCGTTGCGCGATATGGCGGACAGCCAGCAAGGCGATTTGCCTGCTGCGCACGCCACGTTGGCCGAGGCGCTGGCGCTGTGCGAGGGCGGGCCGCGAACGCCCTCCGTGGCGTGCCTGGGCGCGGCCCTGGACATGGGACGCGCAGAGATCCTCGCCAAAGACCTGGAGCTGGCACGGCAGCACATCGAGCCCGCTGCTGCTGCCTTGCGGCAACGAGCGTCGATTGGCACCGAGACCGTGCTGGCACTTCGCACCCTGGGCGAACTGCGTGACGAACAAGGGCTGCATGACGAGGGCTTCGCACTCATGCGCCAGGCCATCGCACAGGCCGCAGTGCTGTGGGGGCCACGATCGGCCCGGCTGGCGGACGAACGGAGCCTGCTTGCGGACCGCTTGGCTTTGCGCCAGCGGCAGCAGCAAGCCATGATCGAGCGCGAGCAGGCATGGCAAACCATGGTGGCCGCCGCCGGACCTGATTCGGTACGCACAGCACGGTACGAGCTCGATCTCGGCATTGGGCAAGCACGCATTGGTCTGGCGCCCGAAGCTGGCGAACACATCCGACATGCCAGCACTGTCCTGCTGGCCAGCAGCGGGCCGGATCGCGCGCGGCTGGTCTTCAACGCCCACCGGGCACTGGCGGAATGGCTGTTGTATGGTGGCCAGTTGAACGCGGCGGGCCAAGCGCTGAACGATCTGGACGAAGCCCGGCGCGCCTTCACCGTCTCACCCGACCAGGCCCGCGACGCTGACCTGCTGTGGGCTCGCTACTGGACGGATACGGGGCAATTTGAAGCCGCGCTCACCCTCCTCAAAAAGCGTCGTGACGCCACCCTGGCCCACTTTGGCGCAGGCGACGGCAGAGTGGCGGACTTGAGCTTTCGGATTGCCAAGGTTCTTCTGGCCCAAGGCCAACTGGCGGGCGCCGAGGAATCCCTCGAAGAGATCGACGCCACGGCTGCAGCACAGCCAGCACCCGGCGATGTCGCCAGACATCTCGGCCAATCCGGCCGAGCCGCCACCCAGCTGCTGCGGGGTGACTTCACTTCGGCCTGGCCTGCGGTCCTGGCACGGTATCAGGCCATCACGCAGGTGCCGCGCGGTGACCAGTATCTGGTCACGGCCCTCGACGCCACCGAACAGATGGCGCGCGTGCTGCACGGCTTGGGCAGGCCGACGGAAGCCCGGGCCCACTTCGAGCGTGCCATCGGCCTGCTTGAGGGGGGGTACGCGCACAACCCGCATCTGGCAGCCATCCGGGCGCGCTACGCGAGCTGCCTGCTGGCCTTGAACGAGCGCGGGCTGGCTCGCTCGCAAGTCACGCTGGCTCAAGCAGCACTGCGTGCAGAGCCCTCGGCCGGCCCCCAATTCCGGCGCGATCTGGCCGCGGTGGTACGCGAACTCGAATGACCTCGAAGATTTCTTGAACCGGTTCAGCGGCGTCTTCGACTCAGGGGTACCCAACGGCCACTGAGAAGCGCCCTAGGGGAAGCGAACGGCACGGCTTTGCACAGTGCCACCCCCTGAAAGCGATACCGATCATGACCACCTCGACCCCCCGCGGCACCACTTCTGGCAAGGCCGACCGCAAGCCCACACGCAAGCCTGCACGCAAGCTCCGCACCCATCGCAAGCCCACTGGCCCACTGGTCAAGGGCGGCCAGCCGACCCACACCCCGCCGCCGCCGCCCAAGCTGCAGTAGTGGTGAGGCCGTTTCGGCAGAGCGGGCTGCCGCCGCTCATGTCGGTTCCGCCGGCCCGTTCGCGTGTACCCAGGCACCTTCCCCTGGAACGGCACCACTTCACCCCCTCAAAGGAGCAAGCATGTCCCATCTCATCACCCGCCGACTCGCCCTCACGGTGCTCGGCACCGCGCTGGCCGGCGCCGCGCTCGCCGACCTGCCCGACGACCAACGCGCACGGTCCGCGTCGCCCGAGTCGCTGTCGGGCTCCCCGCCCACCCATCCCGGCTTCAAGCTCAAGGCGGCCTCGCTGGCCTGTACCAATTCCATGAGCAAGGCGGGCTATCTCTACACCGTGAAGCTCCTCACGCAGGGCCCGTTCACTGCCGGCTTCGGGTTGCAGGTGCGCCTCACCGCGGTGTCCCCCTCGAACGTGGTCGGCAGCTGGCCCTTGCCCGTGGCCAACCTGCCGGGCATCCAGACGACCCATCTGCCGCCCGGCGGCGTGGCCCTGGTGGCCGGCCAGGCCTACAAGATGGAAGTGCTGTTTGGCAACCCCTCCCAACCCTGGCCGCCGTTCACGCAGATGCTGACAGCCCCGTCGTGCGGCAAGGTGGTGGGCCCCGGCGGGCCGGTGGGGAAGGATCTCAACACCATGCCGCAGTTTTGACGGCGCGGGTTGGACCGGACCACCGGCACGGCGCACCGAGGCCGTCCCAAACGGCCGAGCGACTCCATCATTTCTTCTAGGGATGCGCGCCGGACGGTCCGCGCCCTAGCATCGGCGGCGCGCGTGCTTGCGGTCCGCATGCGCACAGGCTGCATTTCCGTGCCCCAAGAACAAAGGACAACGTGCCGGCCCAGGCCTGCGCCGCTCAGCAGACGCCACTCGCGTGCGTTGCTGTGGGCCTGCGCCTGCTGGCGGCGCTGCTGCTGTGGGCGTCGGGCCTGCTCGGCGCTGCACCGGCCGTGGCGCAGGTTCGCTCGGTGTTGCCGGCCGAGGCCAGCCTGGCTCGCGGCGGCGCCGAGCCCATCACGCTGCAGCTCGCACCCGAGGGGGTGGACGCCTCGCTGGGCCGCCTGAGCGCGTTCCTGTGCCCCGCCAACCTGCCGCCCACGAGGGGCCTGGCCCTCAGTGGCAACCCCTGCCGGGGCAGCCGCGTCGGCCCCATCCGCCTCGCGGCCCGCGGCGCCGGCGTGATCGTGGCCCTGCCGACCGCCGAGCAACTGCGTGCCGCGCAGGCCGCGCCGCCCGCGGCCACCTACCTGGTGCTCGTCTACACCCTGGACGGTGGGGACGCCGCCATCTTCGCCGTTCGCCTGCTGGAAGCGGCCGGCACGCCAACGGCCGCCGCCTCGGCCGGGAGCAGCGCCTCGCTCGGCACCGCCAGCGGCGCGGCCACGGGGTCGGCCGGTGAAAGCACCGGCACCGACGCCAAGGCCAGCGAACCCGCCGCGCCGCGGCCCACCATCGGCTCGCCGCCCAGCTTCACCCCACCCGCCGTCGGCGGCAGCGCGGTGCAGGCCGAGCCCGTGCACGAGCCCGGCCAGCTTCTCGTGCTCTGGGCCACCCAGGCCGATGCTGACGCCGGCCTGGCCCTGCTGGCCAGCCGCTATCGCCAGCGCCCGCGCCTGCTGTTGCCACTGCCGTCGCTGGGTGTCGTCGTCGCCCAATTGCAGTTGCCCGACACGCGCGCCGCGCTGGCGCTGCGCGACACGCTGCGCGTCGAGCAGCCCGGCTGGATCACTGACCAGAACGCCCGCAGCAGCCTGCAAGGCAACGCCGCCGCCCCCAGCGCCGCACCCACCCCCCGGCTCTACGCCCTGCGTCAACTGCAGCTCAGCGACCGCCCCCTGGCTGCCAGCCCACAACTCAAGCTCGGCGTCATCGACGCCGCGCTGGACCCGGCCCTGCCGCTGCACACCAGCGCCCGCAGCCAGCGCAGCGTGCTGGGCCCGGCGGATGTGCCGGCGCCCATCGACCACGGCGCCGTCGTCGCCCAACTGATTGCCGGCCCGCCGCTGACCAACGGCTTTGCCGGCGCCGCCGCCGCGCTGCAGCCCGGCGTGCACCTGCTATGGGCCAGCGCGGTGCGGCAGGTGAACGGCCAGCCACGCAGCCACAGCCTGCACACCCTGGCTGCGCTGGACTGGCTGCTGGCCCAGGGCGCGCAGCTCATCAATCTGAGCCTGGGTGGCGTGGGCGACGCGGTGCTGGAAGCCGCCTTCGCCCGCCTGCGGGAGCGGCCGGTACTGCTGGTGGCCGCGGCCGGCAACAACGGGCCCGACGCACCGCCGGTCTACCCCGCCGCCTACCCCGGCGTGCTGGCCGTCACCGCCGTCGATTTCGACTCGCAGCCCTATGCGCTCGCGAACCGCGGCCCATACGTCGGCCTGGCCGCGCCGGGCGTGGACGTGTGGGTGCCCGTGCCGCCCGCTGCGACGCCAGTGCCGGGGGCGGGCCAGTACGTCAGCGGCACCTCCTTCGCCACCGCGCTGGTCAGCGCGACGTTGGCCCGCGCCGGCGCCGCCTGGTGGCAGCAGCCCAAGGCGGCGCAGCTTGCCAGCCTGTGCCGTGCCAGCCAGGACCTGGGTGCCACCGGGCGCGACCCGGTGTTCGGCTGCGGCCTGCTCGACGCGGCCCGGCTGGGCAGCGCGCCATGACGATTGAACCGAACGTGCCGGCCGCACGACTCAGGGCCAGCCGCCGCCTGTCGGTTCACGGACCTGAAATCCGTGTCCCCCATGCCAGGCCGGAGCCACCCGCCGGCATTGTTCGATCACCCCAAGGACGACCCACCATGCACACCACTCGCAGCCCCCAATTCATCGCCGCCGTCGCTGTCGCGGCCACCATGCTGCTGACCCTGGCCACGCCAGCCGCCACGCAAGCCATGACGCCGCAGCAAGCCTGCGTTCGCATCGGCGGCACCTGGGTAGATCAAAAGGTCTGCATCGTGCCCGACAAGGCCATGTTGAACGCGCCTCCGGCACCAGTGCCTGGTGCCCGCACCGGGCCGGGCAAGGCGCAGGCCGCGCGAGCGGCAGGCGACCCCGCGTCAGCCCCTCCGCCAGGGCCTCGGGGTGGGTTCGTGTACCGCTGCCTGGAACTGGAAAAAACCGCCCCTCTCGACACTTTTTTGCTCCCTGATATCGACATTGTGCTCATCCCTTGCAAGGCCAAGTGACCACACGCGCCGCTCTGCGTCACATCCCACCCGAAGGATCGCTACATGACACGCCCAACCCACACCCTTCACTCTCCCGGCGCTGCCGCAGCACCGCCGGCCGGGCGCCTGCCGCGCTTCTGGCGCCTGCGCCGGCATGTCAGCGCCGGGTTCTTTGCCACGCTGTGCGCCGTGATGTCTGTGCCGACGGTGCCGCCGGCTTTGGTAGCAGGTGCGGCTATGGTGTTGGTGGGCGGCGCAGTAAGGGACGCAAGGGCCAATTCGTCCATTCCAGGTATCGGCGTCGTGATCAAGAAGAACCGGCCACCAGTCAGGCACATGGCCACCACCGACCAGAACGGCCGGTATGACTTCAAGGACCTGGAACCCGGTTCCTACGACCTACTAATTGACGGCCAGCCGCCACGCAAGGTCGAGGTGGGCAAGGACGGCCGGCTCAGCGGCGTAGTCACCGGTCCGGTCAAGGCGGCGGGGCCGATGATCGCCGCCCCGGCACTGAACACCGGCCTCGAGCGTGGCGGCCCCGGCGCACTGCAACCGCCGGGCCCCGCCGCATCGGACATCCGCAGCGTGCCGACAGGCAATCCCACGCCGGTGCCCAAGGGCGCGGCGATGGCAGCCCCGCCGGCCGACGCCGCGAGCGGCCAGCACCAGTGGGACAAGCAATTCGCCACCGCCCCCCGCACCCGCCAGACCGTGCAGGCCCAGGCCCTGGCCGACGGCTACTTCGTGAGGTTTGCCGGCCAGCCGCAGGGCTTCAAGCTCGACACGGTGCAGGGCACGATCGAGGAGTTGCCCGCCGGCATGCCGCCGCGACCGGCGGCCGATGCACCCGTGCCGGCCCCGGCGCGATTGCAGGCCTTCCTGAAGGACCAGAAGACCGGCCAGGTCGTGCCCCTGGTGCTCGGCGGCGACGGCTTCGTGCTGCCCGGCGGCTTGGAAGACGGCCGCCACCGCTACGCCTTGAAGGTGACGGGCGGCGGCCTGGGCGACCGCCCGTGCCCGCCCGGCTGTGGCGAGGCGGGTTACCTCACGGTGTCCATCGACAAAGGTGCGCCCAAGAGCGCCGGCAGCCCGAAAGCCGAGAGTTTCTGAGTCGATCGTCCACTCCCTGAATGCCCCACCTTGCCCACCCGCAGCCCACCCAACTTCACCCGCGCCGCCGTGCTGCGCACCATGCTGTTGGCCGCCGCCCGCGCGGCCAGGGTTGAGCCGCGCGCCGGCTCCCCCACGCGTCACCACGATGTGACTACGAGCACCGCGACATGAGCGACACCCTGAGCCCATGCCCCCCGAACGAGGGGGGTGGCGCATGTCGGTCTGGCCTGCCGCAGCGCGTGTACCCCTTCGCAATCAGACGAAGCCGCCGCCCGACACCCCCGGTGTCACCGGCCGGGCCGGCTGACTGCACCGCAGCCCTGCCGGGGCAGCCGTGGTGCCGAGTGAGGCGCGATGGATGAAACGGCAGGGCGGCCGGCGGCAACGCCGGTTCGACACCTGTCTTGTTTCATCAACACATCGCTTCAGGAACCTCATCATGTCCACTTCGACCCACTCTTCCCCTTTCACCCGCCGGCGTGTCTCGGCGGCCCTGCTGGCTGCCTTGTTCATCCTGGGCAGTGGCGGCGCGATGGCGCAAGCCGAGCCCGACGCCGTGCGCATGGCGCCGCAACAGCAGTCCGAACAGCGGTTCGACATGTCGTCGCCGACCAAGCCGGGCTTCGGCCGCACGGCCTGCCCGCACCCCATCAGCGGCGTGCGGGAGTTGAACTCGGGGCCCGGCACGCCGGTGATGTCCGACTTCCCCTCGCAGTACCAGTCCGGTGGCTTGCACGGCGGCCTTCAGGGATCGGTCATCGGCCAGACGCAGACCGACAAGTGGTTCGGCCACACCTTCGAGTTCAAGCCCAGTGGCGGGAAATGCTGCAGCTACAACCCGGGCAAGCTGACCGTGGTCTACAAGTCCCTGACCAACGGCCCCAACAACGACGGCAGCTACGTCGTGCACAACGGCCAGGTCGTCAACTTCAGCCCCACGGCGCAGTACATCTGGCCGGGCCAGACGGCCACGCTGGGGCAGACGATCACCAAGGTCTTCGCGGTCCCGCCCGGCATCATGGCCAGCGGCCAGGTGAGCTTCATGGCCCAGGACGACACCGCCGTGCTCAGCGCCCGGCTCGAAGGCACCGGGTGCTGCGTGGAGCCGACACCCGTTCAATAAGCCGCACCCCCCGCCCGCCGCCGGCGGGCGGGGACCGCGGCTCCAACGACCACCGCGCCAACAAGCACACCAACCACCAATACGAGGGAGATGATCCGATGAACCTCCGCCGCACCCGCCTGGCCATCGGCATCGCCGTGATGCTGCACGGCCTGGCCACGCATGCGCAGCCGCCCGCACCCGAGGTGCCGCCGCCCGCCCCACCCGCCGCGGTGCAGGCCAGCTTCGGCAGCGAGCCGGTCGCACCCGGCGCCACCCTGACATTGACTTTCGCCCAGCCCTTCCCCTACGGCCCCGGCCGCTTCGCGGTGATGGTGGGCGGCGAGGATGTGACCACCCAGTTCGAGCTGATCGCTCCCACCGTATTGCGCGGGGTGTTCGCCGGCGCGCCGCTGCCGCCGGGCGACACGGTGCTGGCCGTGCACGGCCTGGGCGAGGGCAATGAGTGGGCCGAGGTGGCGACACTGCCGCTGAAGGTGGCCCCCCTGGCCGGTGGCACCCAGCGCACGCTGATCAAGCCCACGCTGGCCCTGCAGGCCAGCGCCCAACCCTGGGAGGCGCATTCGGCCGGCGCCACACCGCCAGCGCGGCCCCGCTATGCCAAGGCCGCGCTGCAACTCGGGTTGGACACTGACCACGGCGACGACACCTGGGGCCTGAAGTCCAGCGTCCGCCTGTCGGCCGTCACCGACCGCAGCGACGCCGTGCAGTACGCCAGCCTGCTGGGCAACGCCCGCCGCGTGGACCTGGCCAGTTACCTGGTCGAGGGCTTCTACGCCACGCCGGTGGGCAACACCAGCGTGTCATTGGGCCAGGTGAGTGCCGGCAACCACCCCTTGCTTGCCAGCGGCATCTCCAACCGGGGCCTGGTGGCCCGCCAGGCCCTGGGCAGCCGGGCCGAGCTGACGGTGGCCGCGCAGAACGCGCACCCGCTGGTGGGCACCGACAACCTGAGCGGCCTGGAGGACCGGGGCAACCGCGTCGGCCTGGCCTCGGTGGGCTACGAGCTGCTCGAACGCGCCGGGGGCCTGCGGGTGGAGGCCAGCTACTTCGCCGCCCAGGCCGGGCCCGCGCCCAGCCTGAGCAGCAGCAGCACGAGCACCCTGCGCGAGCGCAGTGCCGGCTGGGGCCTGCGCCTGATGGGCGCCACCGAAGACAACGCCTGGCGCGCCGACCTGTCGTATGCCTTGAACGACTACACCAACCAGGGGGCGCTGGGCGGCACCCCCGGCGCCAGCCCCCAGGTGCAGGCCAGCGCCTACTCGCTCAGCCTGGAGCACGATCTGGTGCAGGGCCTGGCGGTCTGGCCCGACATGCCAATCACGCTCACTGCCAGCCTCGGCCGCGACCGCAGCGCGCCGCACTACCGCTCGCTCGGCGCCTTCGGCGTGGTCGAGGATTCACTGCGCAACCAGCTTGCCCTCAGCGGCAGCCTGGGGCCGATCAGCGGCAGCCTGGCCTACACCAGCCACGACGACAACGTGAACGACGTTGCCACCAGTTTCAAGACCCGCTCACCCTCGCTCGAAGCGAGCCTCAACGTGCCGCTGGGCACGCTGCTGGAGCCGGCCGCCGCCGAGACCTGGTGGCCCGTCGTCAGCTACAGCTACAGCCGAAGCCACAGCTTCATGGACAGGGCCTTTGCGCCCGCTGGTACGCCGGTGAGCCAGTTCACCGACGACCTGGCCACCACCCATTCGCTCGGCTTCAATTGGTCCGTGCGACCGGTCACCTTGAGCTACACCCTGACCCGCGTGTTCCAGGACAACGAGCAAGCGGGCAACGAGCAGGCGGACTCGACCGACCTCAACCACAGCCTCTCCGGCAGCTGGCAGATCAGCGAGGCGGCCTCCTTCAGCGCCAGCCTGGGCTGGAACCCCTACCGGGATCTGGGCAGCGGCATGGTGGTCTACCGGCAGTCCGCCAACCTGGGCTGGTCCTGGCGCTTCGGCGACCGCTATTCACTCGGCATCACGGGTGACCACGCCGCCCACCGCGACAACCCATTGAGCGACACCTACCGCTCCTACAGCGCGGCGGTGAAGCTGTCCAAGCTGTTCGATTTGACGCTGCAGGGCACCAAGCTGCCCGGCGAGTGGGTGCTGAGCTACCGCCAGGACCACAACGCAGCCCAGGTGCTGGCGAGCCCGCAACTGAGCGCCCGCTACCAGACGCTGAACCTGGGCATGAGCCTGGCCTATTGAGGGAATGGCGATGAATCACATGACTTCGTTTTCCGCCGCGCGCTCCTGGCGCCTGGCCCTGGCTGGCCTGCTGTTGGCGGCGGCTCCGCTGACGGCTGCGCTGGCGCAGCAGGTGAGCCCCAAGATGGTGAGCCTCTCCCTGGCGAACGGCGGCAGGATTGCGCTGCAGATCACGCCGGCACCGTCTCCCTATGTGCCGGTTACGGCCCAACTTTGCAAAAGTGTGGCGCCCCTGGTGGGTTCGTCCTACCAAAACGATCCTTGCCAGGGCTCGGCCGCGCCTCTTTCGCCGACAGTCATGGGCGGCCATTTCACGGCCAACGTGTCGAAAGCAAACCTTGCGTTGCTGCTGGGGTCTGGGCCAAGCACGGCACCGCTTTACCTCGTCATCAGCTACGCGACTGTGGCTGAACCGGTCTTCCTGGTGGTCAAGGTCTTCGTCACCGGCCCGGACGTGAGGGAGATGCGCCTGAGCTTCCTCGACAACGGCGGCCACCAACCGGTGGGCTTCTTCCAGCGCGGCCAGGTGCTGCCGCCGCTGCAGGCGCAGATCCGCTACGCCGGGCGCGGCATGCTGCGCGCGCGCTGGGAGGTCATTCAGCCCGGCGACCCCGCGCCGACCTTGCTGGATCTGGTGCCCGAAGGCGATCTGGCCTGGCCAGACCGCGCGCGGCAGCACCGCTACACCGTGCTGCAACGTCTCGACACCTACCTGCCCCCCGTGGGCGTGGCCACGATTGCCGGCCCCAGCCCGCGGCTGCTGCCCAATGACCGCGACGGCATGTACACCGTGCTGCTGCGCATCGAGCCGACCGTGCTGCTGGGCGACTCTGGCGCATCGCCCACCGAAGAAGCGCCGGCCTTCCTGCTGCCGGTGCTGCGCTACCACATCGGTGCCGCCACCGGGCCCGCGATGCGCGGCAGCGAAACCCCGGAGCCGATCAGCGTGGTGGCGCCGCAGGGCCTGGTCTTCAGCGACCGGCCACTGGCCTTCAGCTGGCACACCCGGGCCGACATGAAGCTCTACCGGTTGGAACTGGAGCGCGAGGGCCAACTGGTCTACGCCGCCCGCGTGCAACCCGATGGCGGTGCCGGCATCGCCCGCTTCACCCTGCCGGGCTTCGCACAACGCCAGCTCGGCACCCAGCCCGCGCGCTGGCGCGTGGTGACGCTGGACAACGAGGGCGGCGTGCTCAGCGAGAGCCGCTGGGTGGACCTGCAATGGGCGACCGTGAAATGAAGCGCCACCCCGAGGCGGCGCCCGCGACCGCGGATGAGCAGACGCGAATGGCGACGAGGCACCCATGACCACCGACGACGACCACCGCCACTGGCTGCGCCTGATCGCCCGCCGCGACGCCAGCAGCGAGGCGGCGATGGCGCAGTTCTACCGCGCGCTCTCGGGCGCCACCTTTGCCTTCGTGCAGCACCGGCTGGACAACCCGCACGAGGCCGAGGCGGTGGTGGTGGAGTCGATGTACGAGGTCTGGCGCGCGGCCGGCCAGTTCAGCGGCGGCTCGCTGGTGAAGACCTGGCTGCTGGGCATTGCCCGGCACAAGCTGCTGGACAGCTTGCGCAAGCGCGGCCAACAACGCCATGAGGACATCGAGGACCATGCCGACGCGCTGGCTGACGACAGTCCCACTGCCATGGACCAGCTGGCCGACCAGCAGCAGGCCGAGTGGGTGGCGCAGTGCATGGCGCGGTTGGGCGACGAGCACCGCGAGAGCCTGCACCTGTTGTTCTACGAGGGCCTGAGCGTGGCCGAGATCGCCGAGATCCAGGGCGTGCCCGATGGCACGGTGAAGACGCGCGTCTTCCACGCCAAGAAGAAGATCAAGGCCTGCCTGGCCCGCTGGCTGCAGGCCACCGGCGAGGCCGTGAAAGACACCTTGACGGGCGGCCCCGGCCCCCTCCACCCGGACGCAGCACATGGCTGACACACCGAACTCCTCATCGCCCGGGCCACTGCCCGACGACTTGCGGCAAGCGCGCGACCGCGCCGAGGCGCTGCTGCCCTGGGCCGCCAACGGCACTCTCGGTGCCGACGATCAGGCCTGGCTGGACGACTGGCTCGCCCGTACCGAGCGCAGCCACCCCGAGCTGGTGGCGCCGCTGCGCGCCGAACTGGCCTGGCTGCAGCGCACCGCGCGCGACGTGCAGCGCAACGTGGTGCTGCCGGATCCGGAGCAGGGCCTGGACACCTTGCTGCGCCGCATTGCCGACGAGAAGTCCGCCGCGCGGCAGGCGCCCGAACCGCAGCGCGGCGAGCCGGTACGCAGCCTGTGGAGCCGTGCGCGAGCGTGGATCAACGGCCACGGCCCGCAACTGGCCGGTGCCTGCGCCGTGCTGGTGATTGCCCAGGCCACCACGCTGGCGCTGTTGGACCGTGGCGGCTCCGAGCTGGACCCGCTCAGCGGCGGCTCCGGGGTGGTCGAGGTGAAAGGCACCGTGCTGCTGAAAGTGGCCTTCGCGCCGACCGCCAGCGAGGGCGACATCCGCCAGGCGCTGCAGGCCGCCAAAGCCCGCATCGCCGACGGCCCGAGCGCGATGGGGCTGTACCTGTTGCGCGTGAAGACCGAAGACGCCGACGCCGCGATGGCGCTGCTGAGCGCGAAGCCGGCGGTGGTGGAGTCGGTGCAGCGAGCGAACGCAGGCCCACGGCCATGAGCGATACCCATCCCCACGACACGCCCCCCGTGCCCGTTGCCTGGCGGCCCGAGGTCTTCGGCGTGCCGATGCTGCAGCGCGACTCGCCTTTCAGCTACGCCTGCCACGCCTGCAAGCGCTGCTGCCAGCACTACCGCATCAAGGCCAATCCCTACGAGGTGCTGCGCCTGGCGCGGCACCTGGGCCTCACGACCACCGCGTTCATCGACGCCCATCTGGTGGACGACGCCTACCTGCCCCACGACGAGGAGGGGCACTGCCGCTTTCTCGGCGAGCAGGGCTGCACCGTCCACCCGGCGCGGCCATTGGTCTGCCGCGTCTACCCGCTGGGCCTGCATGTGGACGGGCAGGGCGTGGAGCGCTTTTCGCACCTGCAGCCGCACCCGCGAACCGAGGGCGAGTACGGTGCTACCGGCACGGTGGACGACTACCTGCGCCAGCAGGGCGCGGCGCCGTTCATTGCGGCGGACGAGCGCTACCTGGCCGTCCTGCTCCGCCTGGCGGCGCTGCTGCAGAGCCGGCCGGAACTGGCCGACACGCCCACCGAGGGCCTGCTCGACGCCGACCAGATGATCGACCGCTACCACCCCCATGCGAATTCGTCCCAACGGGGCGACCCCGAGCAAGCCATGGCCTTGCACATCGCTGCCATCGAGCAGTGGATTTCCACCCACACCCCCCACCAGGAAACACCATGAACCCCACCCCCACGAAGACCCGCACGCTCGCGGCCACCCTGGCCGCACTGGCCGCCTCCATCGGCGTGGCGCCTGGCGCCTTGCAGGCGGCGGAGACAGCCCCTGCCGACAAGGCCGGCGCCTCGCAGGCCGCTTCCCCCGATCGGGTCGCCCAGAAGGGCAGTGTCGACAAGGCACGGATCAAAGAGAAGACCGTGATCTACGACAAGGTAGTGCCGGCCAAGGCAGCCAGCGGGGCGGTTTCCAGCCCCACCAAACCGGCTGGCCCGAACGCCGCAAAGACCGAACAGTCGGTCCTCAACACCACCCAGAGCAACACCAAAGACTAGTGACTCGCCCCAAGCGCCATGTCGGTTCCAGCGAGCGCGCGCCGTGTACCCCATGCGTCGGGCCCGATCCCGGGCTCGGCGCCTCACCCGCTTCACCACCAAGGAACCACCATGCCCAACCTGCCCCTGAAAGCCGCACTCACCGCCGCGCTCACCGCGCTGGCCACTGCCAGTGAAGGTGCCACGCAATTCGCGCTCTACTCGAACCTGTCGCGCGACACCTTGGTGCGCCCCAACGGCGTCAACCCGGATTTCATGTCCGTCGACATGGCCTGGCTCCATGTGGACACGCTCTACGCGGCCATGCCAGTCTTTGAAGCGGCCTGCTCGGCGCCGGGGCAAGCGCGTTGCTGGCGCGCGTCCGCTGGCGCCGCGCCATTCATCGGCGTTTCGAGCGGGGGCAAGATCACCGTGCAGCCCGGTTCGAACAAGGCCGCCATCGTTCGCTGGAAGAACGTGCTTGGCGGCAAGGTGAGGATGCTCGCCTACTTCTCCGACGTGGACTCAGCGTGCGGCAACGGGGTCGACTGGTACGTCGACAACGGCCCCTTCAACGTCGCCAGCGGTCACCTGCAGAACACCGGGCCCGGTGCCGGAACGGCCTTTTCGAAGACCTTCAACAACCTGATTCCCACCGAGCCCATCTACCTGATCATCACGCCCGGCGGCAACCAGGACAGCGCATGCGACGCCACCGAAGTCGACGTGATGTTCACCGAGCAGTTCTGAATCCTCGGCACGTCATGCCTTGATGACCTTCTCGCAGGTCGCCTTTTGCGCATCCGCCGCGGGCAGCTTCGCACAAACCGGCGCGAGCTGTTCCCGCAGGCGGTCCACCACCGCCTGGTGCTGGCCCTGGCCGTTCCAGGTGGCGAGCAGCTTGCCCACGCGTTGCATCGAGCGGGCACTGCGCTCGTAGAACGCGCCCTGCTGGCTGCCGGCTTCCTGGATCAGCTGGGCGGCGGTCTTCTCGATGCGTGCCGCGTCCTTCGGCGCCAGCTCCACCAGCGCGGTGAAGTAGGCCGCGCCCCATTGCAGGCGGGTCGCCGGGCCGACGCTCTTGGCGTAGGCCTGCTCGTACCAGCTCAGCGCCTCGGCGGTGCGGCCCTGCTTCTTCGCGTTGCCCGCGAGTTGAGACATCAGGTAGTAGGGCGAGTGGCTCTTGGCGAGGCTGGCCTTCAGCAGTGCGTCGCTCTCCTTCCACAGCCCGGCCTCGCCCAGCAGGTGAGCGGCGGCGGTGATCACGGCCTGGCGCTCGTAGCCGTCGGTGATCTCCTTGTCGGCCCGTGCCACGTCCTCGCGAACCTGCTTGACCAGCGCGGCCGGCAGCTTCGGCGCCAGCGTGTCCTTGGGCTGGTCCAGCCGGGCCAGGTCGACCCGGCCGATCAGCGCGCTCATGCGGTCGGCGCGCGACAGCGTCGCATCGCCTTGCAGGCGCAGCAGCGCGCTGTCGAAGGCGCTGACCAGCGCCTGCCGATCGGCACCGGCCTGAGGGGCCAGGGCCTTGACGATCTCGGGGGCGGTGTTCACCAGCACGTCCATCTGGGCCCGTGTGATGGACGCGTTGGCCAGCCACTGGCGCACTTGGTCGCGCAGAGCGGCGTCCGGCTTCACGCCCTGGCCTTCGTCGCTGGCGGCCAAGGCCTTCAGGCGCAGGCGGGTGGCGGTGTCGGCCTCCGCGGCCGGGCAGGTGGCGGCGAGCTGGGCCAACAGGCCGGCGCGCTCGTTCTCTGGCACCAGCTGGGCTTCGTCGGTGTCCCAGGAGTAGAAGGCCAGCATGCGCCACTCGTTGGCGCTGACCGGCTTGCCGGCGCGCGCCTCGGCGAGCACGGCCTTCACCGGCCGGCCGCCGGCCAGGCCCATCTGCAGCACGCTCATCACCTGCGGCGCGTCGACCTCGCCGGGCAGGCGGGTGATCTCGGCGCCGTCGGTGTTGAACAGGATCATCGTCGGGTAGCCGCGCACCTTGAAGCGCGTGCCCAGCTTCTGCGCGCCGGGCAGGTCACCGTCGATGTGGACGGCGACGAAGCTCTTCGAGCGCTCGATGAAATCCTGCCGGTTGAACAGCGTGGCCTTGAGCTGGTTGCACGGCGGGCACCACTGCGCGCCCCAATAGACCAGCACCGGCTTGCGCTCGGCCTTGCCCTGCGCGAAGGCGCGTTCGACGTCGGCGTCGGCCGCGGCCTCCAGCCAGGCCACCGACGAGGTGGCGGTGGCAGCGAGGGCCGCGTGGGGCGCTGCGGCCAGGCCACACAGCGAGAGGGCGAGTGCCGCGGCCAGCGCGGGACGGGTCAGCATCAGGGGCACGGGGTTCTCCGTCGGGCCCACGCACAGGGGGAAGGGCCGGGGGCGCTCGTGGCGCGCCGGCTCCGCCGTCCGGATCGCGCGGGCGGGGTTCTGGGAAGCCCTGATTTTGCGGTATCGCCGCACCCTGCTCAGGGCAGGGATTCACCCGGTTCGCCCAGGGCGGCCTGGGGCGGCTCGTCGCCGGCCCGCTCCGGCGTGGCACGGGCCAGTGCCATCCAGACCGGGAACGGCAGCCTGAACGCCCGCCGCGGCGCCGGCCGCAGCACCTCCAGCGCGCCGAAGCCGCCGGCCTCGTCGCCGGCCACGGGATGGGCCCACATGACGCCGTAGGCCTCGGGGATCTCGTCCGGCTCGCCAATGCCGGCCTTCAGCACGTACCAGCATTCGCCGCAGACCGCCCGGTAGGCCTCGCCCTTGGCCGGGCGTTTCAGGTCGGACAGCAGGTCGGCGCGCCGCACCTTCACCTCGTGCACGATGGGTTCGACATAGTCTTCGACCGTGGTGTGGCGGATCGAGTAGACATCCGGCATCGCCATGGCCCAGCGGGTCACCGGCAACAGCCGGCCACCTGGGCCGGCCAGGACATCGGCCACCGGCGAGCGCAGGGTCAGGCCGCGCCAGACCACCCGGCCGGCGCGCAGCATCTCGGTGGCCACGCGGGCCACCAGGGCCTCGTGCGCGTCGCGCGCGGCGCGGTTGCGGTTCAGCGTGGCGGCCAGCACCAGGACGCCGGCGTCGGTGACGCGAAGCGTCTCGCGGCCGTGGCCGTCGCGCAGCCGCTCGACCCAGCCGGCCGCGAGCAACTCGATCTCCACCGTGTCCTGGCAGGGCCAGCCGGCCGAGCGCCAGATCTCGCGCAGGCGGCGCCGGTGCAGGGCACCCAGGGCGGGCTCGGCCATGGCCCGATCAGTCGGTGACCTGAACGCCCTTCCAGAAGGCCACGCGGCCCTTGATCTCGGCGGCGGCCTCGCTGGGCTCGGGGTAGTACCAGACCGCGTCCGGGTTCATCTCGCCGTTCACCAGCAGGCTGTGGTACCGCGCCTGGCCCTTCCAGGCGCAGCTGGTGCGGTGGTTGCTGAAGGTGGTGTATTCGCGCTTCAGCGCCGCCTCCGGGAAGTAGTGGTTGCCTTCGACCACCACCGTGTCGTCGCTCTCGGCGATCACGACGCCGTTCCAGATCGCTTTCATTCGGTGCTCCTCGGCGCCCGGTTTCGATCGGCGTAGCGTAGCTCAGCCGAGCGCCGGGCCGCCCCAAGCCGGCTGAGCACCCGCGCGGCGGGTGGTGCCGGTACGCCGGCACCGGGTGCCCCGCTTCAACCGGCCGGCGGCCGGAGTTCGAGGCACGGTGCCAGCGCCGTGGCCAGCATCTCCAGGAAGACACGGGTCTTCGCCGGCATCAGCCGGCGTTCGGGGAACACCGCCCAGGCTGGCACCGGCTCGGCACGCCAGGCTGGCAGCACCCGAACCAACTCGCCGGCGGCCACCTGCGGCGCGGCAAAGAAATCCGCCACCAGGGCCAGGCCAACACCGGCCCGCGCCAGGTCCATCAACAGGGCCGGCGCGTTGGCGATCGTGCGGCGCACCGGCAGGCCTTGCCAGGTCTCGACCACCTGCCCGGCGTCGTCGTGGCGCTCCAGCCGCCACGGCCGGGGCTCGCCGCTGCGCGCGCCGACGACCAGCGCATGCATCGCGCAGCCGGCGGCGGTGAGGTCGGCCGGGTGGGCCGGTGTGCCATGGGCCGCCAGCCAGGCCGGCGACGCATACAACTCGGAGGTGAACCAGGCCAGCCGCCGCGCGGCCAGGTGGCTGTCGTCCGGCAGCTCGCCCATGCGCAAGGCGAGGTCGTAGTTCTCGGCGATCAGGTCGACCCGGCGCGGCGACAGGTCCAGCTCCAGCGTCACGGCCGGGTGCTCGCGGACAAAGTTGGCCAGCGCCTCGCGCAGCGACAGCATCGCCACATCCGCCGGCATCGACACCCGCAGGTGGCCGCTGGGCCGGGCCTGCCGGTGCTGGGCCAGGGCCAGCGCACCATCGACCTCGGCCACCACCTGGCGCGCATGCTCCAGCACCGCGGCGCCGAACTCGGTGACGGTGAGCCGGCGGGTGGTGCGCAGGATCAGGCGCTCGCCGAGCAGGGTCTCCAGGCCCGACAGGCGCCGCGACAGCGTGGATTTCGGCAGGCCCAGCTTGTCGGCGGCGCGGGTGAAGCTGCCGGCATCGGCCACATGGGCGAAGAGGGCCAGGTCGTTGGGGTCCACGGAGGGCGACATGAGGCGGCCGGGTGGGGTTTCAAGGCCACCATTGTTCCACCAGCAGAACGATCATGTCCAGTTGGGTGGCTTTATCGCGATCAAAGTCGTCAATACATTGGAGCCATGGACCTGACCCGGTCCGCCACCCGAACCGAAAGCCCGCCATGAACATCCTGCAAGTCAACTCCAGCGCCCGCGTCTTCGAGAACGACCAGGGCTCGCATTCCACCCGCCTGGGCAATGAGCTCGTCGCCTCGCTGCGCGCGCAGGACCCCGCCGCCGCGCTGACCGTGCGCGACCTGGCTCGCCAGCCGCACCCGGTGCTGGACGAAGCCGCCTTGGGCGCGCTGTTCACCCCCGCCGGCCAACGCACGCCTGAGCAGGCTGCCCGCGTGGCGCTGGACGACGCGCTGATCGCCGAGATCCAGGCCGCCGACGTGGTGGTGCTGGGTGTTCCGATGTACAACTTCGGCGTCAGCGCGCAGCTGAAGAACTGGATCGACGCGATCGCCCGTGCCCGCGTCACCTTCCAGTACACCGAGAAGGGCCCGGTGGGCCTGCTGACCGGCAAGACCGTGTACCTGGTGCTGGCCCGCGGCGGCATCCACCGCGACACGCCGAGCGACAGCCAGGTGCCGTACCTGCGCTCGGTGCTGGGTTTCCTCGGCATGACCGACCTGCACTTCATCTACGCCGAAGGCCTGGCCATGGGCCCCGACGCCGAAGCCCAGGCTCTGGCCAGTGCACGCGCCGCCATCGCGCAGGCCGTGGCCGAGACCGAAGCGGCCGCGGCCTGAACCAGGCAGACTCTAGGAGGCTGTCGGGCTTTGGGTCGGGCCCGCGTTGGGCCTGGAAGCCGGCTCAGCCTAGGCGCAAAGCGCAGCGATACCGGGCGGTATCGCGAGCATTTGCAACGACGGATCAGCCGGCTTCCAGGCCCAACCCGCAGGGCCGGGGTGATTTGCGGCACCATTCGTCGTTGCCGGCTCGTTGTGTGGCTCGGCCACACGCCTCGCCGGCGCCTAGCTTGGCGCCGCAACTCACCCCGGCGCGGGCCCGACCCACAGCCCGACAGCCTCCTAGACTTCACCAGGAGCACCCGATGACCACCACCCTCACCTCCGCGCTGAAGCAACCGCGCCGTGTCGAACGGCTGGTGGCCGGCAAGCCGACCAGCGACGGCGCCGGCGTCAAGCTGACCCGGGTGCTGACGCACGACCTGCAGCAGCGGCTCGACCCGTTCCTGATGCTCGACGCGTTCGGCTCCGACGACGCCAACGACTACATCGCCGGCTTCCCGGACCACCCGCACCGCGGCTTCGAGACGGTGACCTACATGATCGCCGGCCGCATGCGCCACCGCGATTCGGCCGGCCACGAGGGCCTGCTGCAGAACGGCGGTGTGCAGTGGATGACCGCCGGCCGCGGCATCATCCACAGCGAGTTGCCCGAGCAGGAAGAGGGCCGCATGGAAGGCTTCCAGCTCTGGCTGAACCTGCCGGCCAAGGACAAGATGGTGCCGGCCTGGTACCGCGACATCCCGACGGAAGAGATCCCCGAGTGGCGGGCCCCCGGTGTGACCGTGCGCGTGATCGCGGGCATGGCCGGCACCGCCGGTGCGGGCGAGCAGCAGGTCGCCGGCGCGATGCAGCGCGACCACACCGAGCCCCTGTACCTGGACATGCACCTGGACGCCGGCGCGTCGTTCGAGCAGGCGCTGCCGCCGGGCCACAACGCGTTCGTGTACGTGTACCGCGGTTCGTTGTCGGTCGGCGACATGCCGGTGCCGGTGCAGCGCATGGCGATCCTGGCGCCCGACGCCCAGTCCGACGGCGTGCGGGTGCAGGCGGGCGACCAGCCGGTGCGCGCCTTGTTGATCGCGGGCAAGCCGCTGCGTGAGCCGATTGCGCAGTACGGCCCCTTCGTGATGAACTCGCAGGCGCAGATCTTCCAGGCGGTGGAGGACTTCCGGGCCGGGCGGCTCGGCTGAGGCCGCTCGATGGGGGCTGCACCAAGGAGCCCCCTGATGACGAGACGCCCCGCCCCTCTTGCCGTTGCCTTGATTTGCGCTGTCGCGGCCAGCGCGTCAGCGGCGCCGGTCGAGCTTTACGAGCAACCCCAGTTCAAGGGCATGGCCCTGGGCCTGGATCGGGCCAACGCCAACCTGGCCGACTACGGTTTCGACAACAAGGCCTTGTCGGTGGTGGTGCGCAGCGGCACCTGGGAGCTCTGCACCGAACCAGAGTTCCGCGGCAGCTGCCTCACGCTGGCGGCCGGCCAGCACGCCACCTTGCCGCCGGCCCTGCAGCGCGCATTGAGCTCGGTTCGGCCCAAGGACAGCAGCCTGCCTGGCACCCCCCTGCCCGGCACCCCGGGCACTGTGCCCGATGCCGCGGTGGTGCTCTACGACGATGGCGATTTCAGCGGCAAGTCGCTGGCCGTCAACGGCCCGATCCCGTCGCTGGGCAAGCTGGGCATGGGAGACCGCATCTCGTCGGTGGATGTGCGGCGCGGCCGCTGGCAACTCTGCGAGGACTCGGGCTACACCGGCACCTGCATCGTGCTGGAGCCGGGGCGCCAGCACCTGACCGGCGGCATGCACGACGAGGCCTCGTCGATCCGCCCGGTGTTCGGCAGCAACAACCAGGCCTTGCCGGCCACCGGCGGCGTCACCCTGTACGAGAACAGCGATTTCAGCGGCCGCAGCCTGCTGGTCACTGCCCCCACCGAGTTCCTGGGCCGCCTGGGCTTCAACGACACCGCGTCGGCGGTCGAGGTGCACGACGGCCTGTGGGACCTGTGCACCGACTCGGTCTTCAAGGGCCGCTGCATCACGCTCGGCCCGGGCCGCCACGTGCTGAGTGGCGGCACGCACGACCGGGCCTCATCGGTTCGGCCGCGCGTGGCGGACAACTCGCCCGCCTGGCGTGGCGGCGACCCCGATCGCCGCGCCTACCAGTGAGCCAAGTCCCGGTCAGCGGGCGTTGCTGATCACGCCGGTCGGGCCGTCGTCCGAGTCGAAGATGAACACGGTGTAGACGCCATTGGCCGCGAAGGTGACATCGGTGTTGCTGTAGAAGTTGCCGGTCCCCGGGGCCGAGACATCGATCTGGATGCCGGTGCCGGAGGTCAGGACGGTGAAGTCCGACGCCGCACCGAACGCCAGCCCGGTGCTGACCGTGGTGTAGGCCACTGCCATCGACAGCGACTTGTCGGCCAGCGACGGCGCCGCGTGCACCAGGCGCAGCTTGTAGCGCGAGGCCACCGTGGGCAGGCGGTTGTCGTCGGCGATCACGCTGGCCGTGGCGGTGGCCGGGCTGCTGCCGGTGACCAGCACGGTCACATCCGCGCCGGCGGCCAGCGTGACGGACTGGTCGGCCAAGCTGGTGCCGTCCACCGAAGTCTGCAGTGTCAGCGTGCCGGCCGGAACCAGCGTGTACAGGCCGATGCTGGGCGACTGGGCGGCCGCAGCCAACTCGGTGCTGCCCAGCATGGCAGTGACCTGCCCGCCGTTGGCCACGGCCGGCACCACGCGGGCGCGGGCGTAGGTGTTCAGGTAGGGCGTCACCGCGCCGTCCTGCACGATGCCGATCGCGTTGATGAGGACCCCGCCGCTGCCTGTCGTGGTCACCAGGTTCAGGACCTCGGTGCTGGACAGCGTCACGCCGGAGACGTCCAGGCGCACATCGCTGGTGTCTCCGGCCGCCGTGATGCGCAGGCGGTAGGTGCCCGCATCGACGGCGACATAGCCGCTGCCCGAGCTGCTCGACTCCGCCACGCTGGCGTGAACCGGTTCGGAGGATTCCAGCGACTCGTCTTCCCCGGTCAGGTAGATGTCCAGGGTGCCGGCGCCGATGGCGGCGTTGTAGATGCCGACCTTGGTCTCGCCGCTGTCGGCCGCATCTTCGTCGTCCGCGAAGTTGACCGACTTCAGCGCGCCCTCCACGCCAAAGGCGACGATCGTGTACTTGCTGCTGGCGGCCAGGTTGTCGGATTTGGTCAGCAGCGTGGTGGTGGAGTCGGCCGCCGTGAAGACCTTGTCGACATCGCCCGCGGTGACGTTGGTGTAGCCACTGGCGGCGCCGAAGTCGATGCCGCTGATCTCCAGGGTGTCGTCGACGTACAGGTCGAGCGATGCGTAGCCGGCGCTGGCATTGACCAGGCGCACGCTGGCGTCGTTGCCGTCGCTGCCGCCGCCGCAGGCGGAGAGCAAGGCCAGGGGCAGGGCGGCCAGCAGGCCGAGCAGGTGTCGTTTGTTCATGGTCGCTGAGTCTTCCGGATGGTTCGGTGCGGCCGATGGTCGGCACGGCATGTTGCCCGAATGTGTAGGCAGGTTGCCGGGCGTGAAGGCCGCCGAGGCCGACTAGCATAGCCTCCCATGACCGCCACCCCCTACCCCCACCTGCTCGCCCCGCTCGACCTGGGCTTCACCACCCTGGCCAACCGGGTGCTGATGGGCAGCATGCACACCGGCCTGGAAGACGGGCGCAAGCACTTCACGCGCATGGCCGCCTTCTTCGCCGAGCGGGCGCGCGGCGGGGTCGGGCTGATCGTCACAGGGGGTTTCGCGCCCAACATCGAGGGGTGGGCCAAGCCGTTTGCCGGCACCCTGGCCACCTCGGGTGCCGCGCGCCGCCACCGCGAGGTGACCGATGCGGTGCACGCAGAGGGCGGCAAGATCGCGTTGCAGATCCTGCACACCGGCCGTTACGGCTACCAGCCGCTGTGCGTGGCGCCCTCGCGCATCCAGAGCCCGATCTCCCCGTTCACGCCACGCGAGTTGTCGGCGCGTGGCATCGAGCGGCAGATCCGGGCCTTCGTGCGTTGCGCCCGGCTGGCGCGTGAGGCGGGCTACGACGGCGTCGAGATCATGGGCAGCGAGGGCTACTTCATCAACCAGTTCCTCGTCACCCACACCAACCATCGGGCTGACGAGTGGGGCGGCTCCTACGAGAACCGCATGCGGTTGCCGGTGGAGATCGTGCGCCGGGTGCGCGAGGCGGTGGGGCCGGATTTCATCATCGTCTACCGCCTGTCGATGATCGACCTGATCCCCGACGGCAGTTCGTGGGACGAGGTGGTCACGCTCGGCAAGGCGGTGGCCGGGGCCGGCGCGACGATCCTCAACACCGGCATCGGCTGGCACGAGGCCCGCGTGCCCACCATCGCCACCAGCGTGCCGCGGGCGGCCTTCGCCTGGGTGACGAAGAAGCTGCGCACCGAGCTGCGCGCGGCCGGCCTGAACGTGCCGCTGGTCACCAGCAACCGCATCAACACCCCCGAGGTGGCCGAGCAGGTGCTGGCCGACGGCGCGGCCGACATGGTCAGCCTGGCCCGGCCCTTCCTGGCCGATGCCGAGTTCGTCAACAAGGCGCGCGACAACCGCGCCGACGAGATCAACACCTGCATCGCCTGCAACCAGGCCTGCCTGGACCACACCTTCGTGGCCAAGATGTCGAGTTGCCTGGTCAACCCGCGCGCCTGCCACGAGACCGAGCTGCGCATCACCCCGATCACCCGCGCCAAGAGGCGCATCGCGGTGGTCGGCGCCGGCCCGGCCGGCCTGGCGGCCGCCACCACGCTGGCCGAGCGCGGCCACGAGGTTCACCTGCACGAGGGCGAGGCCGAGATCGGCGGGCAGTTCAACATGGCCAAGCGCATTCCCGGCAAGGAGGAGTTCAGCGAGACGCTGCGCTACTTCCGCCGCCGGCTGGAGCTGACCGGCGTGCACCAGCACCTGGGCCGGCGCGTGGATGCCGCCGCGCTGCTTGCCGCCGGCTACGACGAGGTGCTGGTCGCCACCGGGGTGACCCCACGCGACCCGCGCATCCCCGGCCAGGACCACCCCAGCGTGGTCAGCTACATCGACGTGCTGCGCCAGCGCTGCACGGTGGGCCAGCGGGTGGCCATCGTCGGCGCCGGCGGCATCGGTTTCGACGTTGCCGAGTACCTGGCTGCGGGTGCCGACCTCGGCCACCCCTCCAACACGCTGGACCTGGCGGCCTGGCAGCGCGAATGGGGCGTGACCGACCCTGGCGCCACCCGCGGCGGCGTGCGGCGCCCCGAGGCGGAAGCCCCGCTGCGCCAGATCACCCTTCTGCAACGCAAGCCTGGCAAGCACGGCGCCGGCCTCGGCAAGACCACCGGCTGGATCCACCGCGCGGCGCTGAAGATGAAGCGGGTCGAGATGCTGGCGAGCGTCAACTACGAGCGCATCGGCGACGGCGGCCTGTTCGTCAGCTTCGGCCCCGAGCGCAAGGACGGCACGCTGCTGGAGGCCGACACCATCGTGCTGTGCGCCGGCCAGGAGCCGCTGCGCGAGCTGCAGGCGCCGCTGCAGGCCGCCGGCATCCCGGCCCACCTGATCGGCGGCGCCTTCGAGGCCGGCGAGCTGGACGCCAAGCGGGCCATCGACCAGGGCACGCGGCTGGCGGCCCGCCTTTAGCCCCGGCGCCGTGCCGGAAGTCACGCCGGGGCCCGCCGCATGCGGCCCTGGCGCTCACGCGCTGCGCGCCGCGGACGATGCACGGCGGCATGATGAACCTGAACGCCCTGTCTTCTTGGCGCCCGCTGGACAGCGCCACCGCGCGCTGGAACACGTCGCTGGAACGCATCGGCACGCTGCGGCGCATCAACAGCGCCGCGGACGACGCTGCCGGCTCGGCCATCTCCGAGCGCTTCGCCGCCGAGTTGCGCGGCCTGCAAGCGGCCCAGCGGGGCGCGCAGGACGGCATGTCGATGGCCGAGGTGGCCGACGGCGCGTTGGGCTCGGTGTCACAGAACCTGCAGCGCATGCGCGAGCTGGCGGTGCAGTCGCGCAACGGCACCAACAGCGATGCCGACCGGGCCAGCCTGGACAAGGAATACCAGCAGCTCAGCCAGGAAGTCAACCGGGTGGTCGGCGGCACCAGCTTCAACGGCCGGCACCTGCTGGGCCAGGACGCCGGGGCGCGCCAGATCTCCACCGGTGCCGGCTCCGACGACACCCTCACGCTGACCACCCCGGATCTGCGCAGCGACCCCGATCTCTCGGCCGCGACCGGGGGCAGCGTCGGCACCGCCGCAGGCAGCAAGAGCAGCATCGAGGCGATCGACAAGGCGCTGGAGTCGATCGGCTCGCACCGCGCCACGTTGGGGGCCGGCCAGTCGCGCCTACAGGCGGTGTCCGAGCAGATCGATCTGCAGTTCGAGAGCACCGCCCGCTCCTACGGCCGGCAGGTGGACGCCGACCCGGCGCGCGAGTTTGCCAACCTGCGCATGGCGCAGGTGCAGCACTACGCCGCCACGCAAATGCTCAAGATGGGCGCCAACAGCCCGCTGTTGTCGCTGCTGGGCTAAGGAACGCCGCCGCGCCGGATGCTGCCTTAGCATCCGCGCATGAACCCCCAGCTCGGCTCCAACATCCCGCCTTGCGAGCGGCGGCCCGTGGCCTGGTACGCCCCTGGCGTGCTGTGGCAGGCGGGGCGCGAGCTCGTGCAGTCGGCCGACTTCCAGCGCAACCTGGACCGGCGCGAAACCTTCTCGCCGGTGCTCACCCCGGTCGATCTGTCGGCCCGGCCGGCCTCCGAGGCCGACCCGTTCTGGTTCGACTTCCTGTCGGACACCGGTGACGGTGGCGACGCCAGCTTCACAGTCGCCCAGGCCCTGCTCGCACCGACGCTGATGCTGGACACCGCCGCCGGCGCCGCGGTGACGCTGCCCGAAGGCGAGTTGCTGGTGCTGGGCGGCGACCTGGCCTACCCCGGCGCCAGCGCGCTCGAGTACCAGTACCGCTTCATCGAGATGCTCAGCGGTGCGCAGGATCCGGCCAGCCGCTTCGTGCAGCCGGGCGGCGGCCACGGCCGGGTCTTCGCGCCGCGCAAGTACATCGTCGCCATCCCGCAGAACCACGACTGGTTCGATTCGGCCTCGACCTTCTGCCGCTACTTCGTCAACTACGACCAGGGGGCGGTGATCGGCGCCCGCACGCCGCAGCGGCAGACCTATTTCGCCACCCGCCTGCCACGGGGCTTCTGGATCCTGGGCCTGGACTTTGCGCTGGTGGGCGACCTGGACCGGCAGCAGTACGAGGCCTTCACGGCGCTGCTCGCACCCGGCACCGAGCGCGGCATCCAGCCGGGCGACGACGTGCTGCTGGTCTACCCGGAGCCGTACTGGACGCGCCCGCTGGGCGATGGCGCCGCCGCAGGCTACCCGCGCCGCTACCAGCGGCTGGAAGCACTCATCGAGGCCCATGGTGCGCGCATCCGCCTGCGCCTGGCCGGTGACCTGCATCTCTACAGCCGCGAGACGCTGGCGGCCGACCCGCTCACCGGCCGCAGCAGCGATCTGGTCATCTGCGGCTCCGGCGGCGCCTTCCTGCACCCGACGCACAGCATCGACATCCAGGCCCCGAAGGTGGTGGACCGCCGTCCCGAGATGCAGGCCGCCAGCGACGACCTCGGCCGGCGGGTGCGCGTGGGCGTGGCCTGCGACGGCGACGCCGCCGCGGCCGAAGCCGGGTTCGACCGCACCCGCCGCGCCGGCTACGACCACGCCGCCGACTTCCCGCCACCGCGGCGCACCCGGCTGCTGGCGCTGGCCAACCTGTGGGCGCTGCTGACGGTGCGCTTCTCGCGTCCGCCTTGGGCGCTGGGCTTGGGCCCCACGCTGGCTGAGCTCTGGAACTCCAACCTCGGCTTCGCGCTGTGCCTGGGTGTGCTGTATGGCTTCAATGCCTATGTGAACTCGGGCGTGTTCTCGGCCAGCTACTGGCTCGACGGCTTCGCACCGATGGCCGAGCTGCCCTTCGGCGAGGCGAGGTGGCTGTGGCTGAAGGCGATGGTGTTCAGCCCCTTCGCGGCCTTCGTCAACATCTTCATGCTGGCCGGCTGCGTGCGGACGGCCTGGGAGGGGCCGGCGCCCAAGCCGTTGCGCGTGCTGGGCGGGCTCGGGCACGGCATGGCCCATGCCTACCTGATCTTCGTGCTGTACTGGTGGGCCTGCCACCTGATCGTGCCGGCGTTCCCCGCCCTGGCCGGCTGGCCCGGGCCGCTGCGCGACACCCTGCTGGCCCTGGCCACCTGGATCGCCGTGGGGCTGGCCGGCGTCACCTTCGGCGGGCTGCTGTTCGGCGCTTACCTGGCGCTGGCCTGTGCCGGCTTCAAGCAACTGCCGAACAACGCCTTCGGCTCGCTGGCCTGCCCGCACCACAAGGGCTTCCTGCGGTTCAAGCTCACGCCCACCGGGCTGGAGGTTTTCATGCTCGGTATCGACGTGGTGCCACGCCGCCGCTCCACCCGCGAGCCACTGCCGCCGGGCTGGCGGGTGGTGGACCACTTCCGCATCGACAAATAGGCACCGGCCATGTGCGGACGCTATGTGGTGGCCTACGACCCGGCAACGCTGGTGCACGGCTTCAGCCTGACCCGGGTGGTGCCCTTCCCGAAGCGCTGGAACGTCGCCCCGACCACCGAGGTGCCGGTGGTCTACGAGAGCCGCGAGGGCGAGCGCATCGGCGAGCTGATGCGCTGGGGCCTGGTGCCGCATTGGGCCAAGGACACCGCGATCGGCGCCAAGCTGAACAACGCCCGCGTCGAGAGCGCGGCCGAGAAGCCCTCCTTCCGTCAGGCCCTGCGCAAACGCCGCTGCCTGATCCCGGCCAGCGGCTTCTACGAGTGGCAGCCGCGGCTGGACGACAAGGGCAAGGCCCTCAAGCAACCCTGGTACTTCTCGCCCGCCGGCGGTGAGCCCTTCTTCGCCCTGGCCGGCCTGTTCGAGGCCTGGCGCGCGCCCGGCGCAGCCGAGGATGCCCCCTGGCTGCTGACCTGCTGCATCCTGACCCGCGACGCCAACGCCACCATGGCGCCGGTGCACGACCGCATGCCGGTGATCGTCCCGCCCGAGCATTGGGGCGCCTGGCTGGCGCGTGGCCAGCAGGAGCCGGCGGCACTGCCTGCGCTGATGCCGGCGACGCCACCCGAGGCGATCCAGGCGTGGCCGGTGTCGCGCGCCGTCAGCCGCTCCACCAACGAAGGCGAGGCGCTGGCTCGGCCGGCCGAGCCCGAGGGCCGGCTGCCGCCTGGATCAGCGTGAGCAGCCCGTGCCTTTGACCAGGCAGCGGCGGTAGGTGACCGGCGCGGCCTTCAGCAGGTACATCGAGCGGCCGGCGTAGGCGGCGTCCGGGAAGTCGGCGAACACGCCGTCCACGCCGAGTTGGTAGAAGCGCTGGTACTCGTTGGTGGGCGTGCCCTGGTCCTCCAGCGGCAGGCGCGAGCCCTCGCTGCGGAAGGTGTAGGGGTGCACCAACAGGCCCTGCGCATGCGCGTTGGCCACCACCGGCGACGCCGGCAAGACCGTGCGGTCGGCCTCGTTGACCAGGCCGTCGCCGTTGGCGTCGGCGCAGGCCCCGGCCACCACCACCTTGCAGGCAGTGGACTGCAGGTAGTACTTCCAGGGGCCGATGCCGTCGGCATAGCTGGCCACCTCGGCCAGGCCGGCCGGCGTCACCAGGTCGCTGAACAGGCCCGGGCGGCCGGCCACCACCCAGTCGTAGGGCTTGTCATAGGGTGCGGCAAAGCTCAGCGAACCGTCGGGGTTCAGGCC
The DNA here is from genome assembly GCA_018780145.1 of Vitreoscilla sp. Taxonomy (GTDB): domain Bacteria; phylum Pseudomonadota; class Gammaproteobacteria; order Burkholderiales; family Burkholderiaceae_C; genus Ideonella. The sequence goes on from JADMKA010000073.1 coordinate 65,343, forward strand.
GTCGGCGTCCACCAGTTGCACCAGGCGGACCTTGGTCTTGGTGCGCAGCTCGCGCAGGTTGGCGGTTTCGAAGCTCTGGATGAACACCGGGGCGGCACGGTCGTTCCAGCCGGCCAGGGTGAGCTCGTCCAGCAGCCGGTCTTCCAGCGCCAGGCCCAGGCTCTTGTGGTACGTGGGGTGCTTGGTCTCCGGGTAGATGCCGATCGTGCGGCCCTGGGCCAGCGACTTCTGCTTGACCAGCGTGATCACCTCGCGCAGCGTCGGGATCTTGTAGCGGCCGTTGAAGCCCTGGTCGCGCACGCCGACCGCCTGCACGGCACGCAGTTCGCGGATCTCGGCCAGCGTGAAGTCGCTCGCGAAGAAGCCGGTCTCAGGCACGCCGTCGACGATGGCCACGCGCTGGCGTGCCGCGAACTTCGGGATGTCCTTGACGTTGGTGGTGGCGATCAGGTTCGGCTCGTGGCGGGCGATCAGCACGCCGTCCTTCGTGGCCACCAGGTCGGGCTCGACGAAATCCGCCCCCATCTCGATGGCCAGCGCATAGCCTTCCAGCGTGTGCTCGGGCAGATGCCCGGCGGCGCCGCGGTGGCCGATGACCAACGGTGCGCCGTTCAACTGCGGCAGCGCCGCGTCGGCAGCCGTCGCGCCGAGGGCCAGCAACGTGGCAAGGGCAACACCAGAAAGGGATGGGGAGGACGTCATGGCAGGCCTTCGGAGGGAGGAAAGCGCAGACCTTAGGCATGCCGTGTGACGACGCCTTGTCCGGCGCATGACGGGCCCATGACGGCAGATCAGAACTGACCGGCGCTCACCCCGCTGTTTCGGGTTTGCCCCTGGGGGCCACCCGGGTAGCCTTGCGGTCATGCTGTCCATGGGCCCGTCGGCCCCAACGGAGGCCCGCGATGAAACCGACCTACATCCCCCGCACACCCCGCCCGGCACCACGCGCCGAACTGCCGCCGCTGACCTGGCCGGCACCGCTGGATGCGCTGCCGCCGCTGGGCATCAAGAAATCGCCGCCCAGCCGTGGCTGGGCCGACACCCAGCCCGCGCCGACCCGGCACGAGCTGGAGCTGTTCGACGTCGAGCGCGGCACCGCGTTCGAGGAATCGCTGAATGGCCTGCAGGTGCGCGAGCTGATCGGCAGCAAGTTGTTCGAACGCCTGTTCGGCCCCCGCGAGCCCGACAAGACCTGAGCTTGCGGCCCGGCGCGGCTCCCGCGCCGCTGCCAGCCTGCGCGCCATGCCGCTGCGCCGAAGCCCGGCCGCGGGCAGGCGCGCCCCGCCCACCGCAAACGAAGTTGGATGCCGCCCGTGCCGCGGCGGATGTATCGTCGAACCCTGCGCCGGGTTGGACGCCCAACCCATTCCAACCTCAGGGAGCGGCGAGTGGACAACTCTCCCCATGCGATGCCGCCTGGGAGCCACGGCGTGGGCAAGGCCACGCGCCTGTCGCTGATACGGGATCGGCTCCAGCAACGTTGGCGTTCGCGTCGCATGCGCGAGTTCGCCCGGCGCATGTCCGCCCGGCCCGGCACCCGGGTGCTGGACGTGGGCGGCAACATCGAGATCTGGTCCTTGATCGATCACCCGTTCCGGGTGACGCTGCTGAACACCTCGGTCCTCCAGGCGGACTCGGCGCGCCCGTGGCGCCTCCCTGCCTGCGGAACGACCTGGGAGTTCGTCGAAGGCGACGCCTGCGACCTGCAGCGCTTCGCGGACCGCTCGTTCGACATCGTCTTCAGCAACAGCGTCATCGAGCACCTGGGCGACGACGAGCGGGTCGAGCGGTTTGCGCGCGAGGTCAGGCGGGTGGGCCGGAGCTACTGGGTGCAGACGCCCAGCTACCTCTTTCCCATCGAAGCCCACACCGGGTGGCCATTCTTGTGGTTCTACCCCCGCGGTTTGCGCGAATCGATTGCGCGCCGGCTGGACGCGCGGCGCGCGAACGATCCCTGGTTCTGCCCGATCGCGCAAACACGCTACCTGACGCTCCAGCGGATGCGCCAGCTCTTCCCCGAGGCGGCCACCTACACCGAGCGGGTTGCCGGCTGGCCCAAGTCCTGGTCGATGTACCACGTGAAGCCCAGGCCATGAAGCTGGGCAAGGTGGTGGCCCTGGGCAGCCGGCGCCTCGGCCAGGAGTTGCGCGAGGCCTTCTACCTGCGTACAGGGCTGGACGGCACCCGGCCGCTCGCGATCCGCGCGCATCCGACCGAGCGTTGCAACTACAGGTGCGGGTCGTGCAAGTGCTGGCGACTCGACGACTATCCGCCGGAGATGCCACTCGGCGAATGGTGCCGGGCCCTGGCTGACTTGCGCGGCTTCGTGGGCCCCTACTGTGTTCAGTTCGCTGGCGGCGAGCCCTTTGTCTACAAGCCGTTTCTGGCGCTGGTGGAATGGTGCGCGGCGCACCGGATCGATTGGGGAATGATCACCAACGGCTCGGCCCTGTCGCCGGCCAATGTGGCGCGCCTGGTCGCCGCGACCCCATTGAACATCGACGTGTCGGTGGACGGGGCAAGCTCGGCGGTACACGATGCCTCTCGAGGCGTGCCTGGCTCGCTGGTGTGCATTGCGAAGGGGTTGCGCACTCTGCGCCGGGCCCGAGACGCGGCGGGCGGCTCGTTCCCCATCCGCGTCAAGCCGACAGTCCATCGGCGCAACCTGCACGAGATGCCCCAGCTGGTCGAGTGGGCAGTGAGCGCCGGCGCTACCTCGATCGACTTCAGCCCGGTACGGCCGTGGACGCCGGAGGTCGGCCAGGATCTTTGGTTGCGGCCGCAGGACGAGCGCGCGCTGGAGCAGGCCATCGAGTCCCTGGTTGCGGCCAAGCGGGCCGGCGCGCCGATCGAAACCGAGGAGAGCCGATTGCTGGCGTGGCCATCGCACTTCCGAGGCGAGTGGGTCCAGCCCGATGTCGCGCCGTGCCGGGTCGGCCTGCGCGACTTTCACATCCTGGCCAATGGCGACGTCCGAATGTGCTGGGAGTACCCGCCCATCGGCAACATCCGCCGGTCCAGCGCGCGGGAAGTCTGGACGGGGCCGGTGGCCAGCGCGCAGCGCGCCACGATGATGCAGTGCGCGAACTTCGGCTCGCCCAAATGCGCCAGCTCGTGCCTGGCCCACAGGACGATGGGTCAGGACTGGAAGCGAGTGGCCTTGCTGACCCGGCGAGAGCTTTGACACCGCCGGACCGGCTTGCGCTGCAGCCAGCGCCGGTCCTATCCAAACGGCCGTACCCCGATCCACGCGGCGTGGGCCCAGAAGGCAAAGAACGCCCAGGCCGCCACGCCCGACACCACCGCGATCGCGGTGCGCCCCGGCCTCACAGTCACCTGGACCCGGCCGCGCTGGCGCGCGCTGCGGAAACACAGCACCGCCCAGACCAGGAAGCCGCCGAACAGCAAGACATCGGCCAGTGTGCCGTTGGCCAGCAGGTGGGCAAATGCCCAGACCTTGGTGCCAAGCAACATCGGGTGCTGCAACCTGGCCTGGATGGCATTGCCACCGACTTGCGAGGCGGCCACCATCACGAAGGCGATCAGCGTCAACAGGCCGGCCAGGTGGCGCATGGCCACCGGCGGGGTCCACAGCACCACCGGCTGCTGCCTTGCCTGGCCGTAACCCCAAACGATCAGCACGAAGCCGGCCAAGGCCGCCACCGAATACAGGCCCTTCCAGGCGTTCTCGCCCAGCCGGGCGCGTTGCGCCTCGCGCCACGCCGGCGCCACGATGCGCACCGAGTGCACCCCCAGGAAGACCAGCAGGCCGAGAATCAGCAGCGTCATGTCGGGCCCATTCGAGTCGTGGCAACGGCCGCCATTGTGGCGCGGCGCAGGCGCGCCAGCGTGTTGTGGGGCCCCAGGCCCTCTGCCATACTCGTTCACGCCCTGCCATGGGCGCCCCAGCGCTGTGACAACCGGCCCCACTTCCTCCCTCCACGCGGTGGCCTCCCGGCCACGGCGCTGGCTGGCCGCGCTGCTGGGCATCCTGGCGGCGCTGCCGGCCTGGGCGCAGGCGCCCGCACCAACCTCGCTGCGCATCGTCGGCGGGCTGGCCGGGGTCAACCAGTTCACCCGCCATGAGGAACCCTTCTGGACGCAGGAGCTGCCGCGCCTGTCCGGCGGCAAGCTGCGGGCCGACATCGTGGCCTTCGACCGCGCCGGTATCCGCGGGCAGGACATGCTGCGCCTGATGCAGCTCGGGGTGGTGCCCTTCGGCACGGCGCTGCTGTCGCTCAGTTCGGGCTCGGAGCCGCTGCTGGCCGCGCCGGACCTGGCCGGGATGAACCCCGACATCGCCCACCTGAAGCGGCACGCCGCCGCGTTCCGGCCGTACCTGGACAAGCTGCTGCGCGAGCGCCATGGGGTCGAGCTGCTCGCCATCTACATCTACCCGGCCCAGATGCTGTTCTGCAAGCGCGGTTTCACCGGCTTGTCCGAGCTGGGTGGCCGGCGCATCCGCACCTCCAGCCCGACCCAGGCCGACTGGGTCGAGGCGCTGGGCGCCACGCCGGTCACCACCTCGTTTGCCGAACTGAACCAGAGCCTTCGCACCGGGCACGTCGATTGTGCGATCACCGGCAGCATGTCGGGCTACACCATCGGCCTGCACGAGCTGACGACCCATCTGTCGCCCATGCCCGTCAGCTGGGGCATGGCCGTCTTCGGTGCCAACGCCGGGGCCTGGCAGGCCCTGGCGGCCGACCAACGCTCGATGCTCAAGCAGGAGCTGATGCGCCTCGAGCAGTCCATCTGGGCCGAGGCCGAGCGCGAGACCGGCGAAGGCGTGCGCTGTGTCAGCGGCGCTCAGCCCTGTGGCGGGCGCGATGCGGGCCGCATGACCATCGTGCCACCGGCCCCGGCCGACGAGTTGAGACGCCGCAGCGTCTTCGCCGGCCAGGTGCTGCCACGCTGGGTGCAACGTTGCGGGGGCACCTGCGCCGAAGCCTGGAACCAGACCATCGCACCGGTCATCGGGGTCGAGGCGAAACCGCAATGAGCGGCGCCCCAGGGGCCCGATGGACTCAGCTGCCCAAGGCGCCGTGACCGCCATGCCACGTGGTCTCCAGCCCGGTGTGCGCTGGATCATCGCGGGCGTGACCGCGCTGTTCATCGCGGCGGTGGTGTCGGCGGCCGCGGCGTTGGTGCACACCGAGCGCAGCGAAGCCCTGTCGCAAGCCCGGCAGCGAGCGGAGCGCTTCATCGCCGGGGCCGAGTCCACGCTCAACCGCATGCTGCTGAGCGTGGATGTGATGCTGGCCGGCACCGAGGCCCAGTTGCGGCCGCACCGCCTGCCCAATGGCACCTACGACGCCACCGGCGTGCGCCAGCAACTGCTGGCCACCGTCGGCCAGACGCTGCTGGTGCGCGACCTGGTGCTGTTGGGGGCCGACGGCACGGTGCTGGCCGCCGCCCAGTCGGACAGCGCCCGGCTCGGCCTGCCGCTGCCGGCCGGGTTCGTCGATGCGGCGCTGGCCCTGCCGACGCCGCAGCTGGTGGCCAGCCCGCCGCTGGTCAACTTCGTCACCAGCGAACGGGTGCTGTACCTGGCGCGGGCGATCAACATCGTGCCCGAGTCCGGCAAGCCCACCCGGGCCCTGGCCGTGGCCGAGGTGCCGGCGTCGCTGATCGCCGGGCTGATGGGCCCGGCGCTGGACATCGACGGCGTGATCGCCACGCTGGAGCGCGACGACGGGCAGCTGCTGGTCAGCGTGCCGCCGCATGGTGCGCAACCCGGGCAACGGCTGCCCGGCCCGTTGCGCGAGGCCGACGCCAGCGGCCGCGCGGTGCTGGCGCCGGCCCGCGTGGGCGGCGTTCCGGCCGTGCTGGCGGTGCGGCCGCTGCTCTACCGCCCGCTGATGGTGGCGGCCTCGATCCCGCTCGACGCGGCCCTGGCCGATGCCGTGGAGCAGAGCCGCGTCGTGGTCGGTGCGGCCGCCCTGTTCGTGGCGATGTTGCTGGCGGCCGGCGGCTTCGCGCACTGGCACCTGGCGCGCGTGGCCCAGGCCCGGGCCGACCTGGACCGCTCCAAGTCCACCCTCGACCAGGCCTTGGCCTCGATGGCGGACGGCTTCCTGCTCTGCGACGCCGCCGACCGGGTGGTGGCCTGGAACGAGCGCTACCTCGACATCTATCCCTGGTTGCGCAACGTGATCGAGGCGGGCGTGCCCTTCGAGCGGCTGGCGCTGGTGGCCGTCAACGCCATGTTGCCCGACGCTTCCCCCGAAGACCAGCAGGGCTGGGTTCAACTCCGCCTGGCGCGGCACCGACTGCACGAGGGCTACCAGGAGCAGGCGCTCCCCGACGGCCGGGTGATCCATGCGCTGGAACGCCGCACCGCCGACGGTGGTGTGGTGAGCATCTATCACGACGTGACGGCGGCCGAGCGTGCCCTGGCCCGCGCCAAGGCCGACGCCGAGGCGGCCAACCGGGCCAAGTCGCGCTTCCTGGCGTCGATGAGCCACGAGATCCGCACCCCGCTGAACGCGGTGCTGGGCATGAACGGCCTGATGCTCAACACGCCGCTGACCGACGAACAGCGGCGCTACGCCGAGCTGATCCGCGGTTCCGGCCAGACCCTGCTGGCGCTGATCAACGACATCCTCGACCTCAGCAAGGTCGAGGCCGGCCGCATGGAGCTGGAGATCGTCGAGTTCGACCCGCTGGCCACGGTCAACGAGGTGGTCACGCTGTTGGCGGTGCGCGCCGAGGCCAAAGGCCTGACGCTGGCGTCGCACGCCGCACCCGGGCTGCCCGGCCGGGTGCGCGGCGACCCGAGCCGCCTGCGCCAGGTGATGTTCAACCTGATCGGCAACGCGCTGAAGTTCACGCCACAGGGCCGGGTCGATGTCGAGCTCACCCATCGGCCGCTGCCCGGCCGCCGGGTCGAGCTTGTGATCGGCGTGCGCGACACCGGCATCGGCATCGACGCGGCCACGCTGCCGCGCCTGTTCCGCCACTTCAGCCAGGGCGACAGCAGCACCGCGCGGCGCCACGGCGGCAGCGGCCTGGGGCTGGCGATCAGCCAGGAGATCGTCGAGCTGATGCACGGCCGCATCGATGTCGACAGCGTGCCTGGCGAGGGCAGCACCTTCACGGTGAGCCTGCCGCTGGAGGTGGTGCAGGATGGCGCCGCCAGCGGCCCTCTGGCTGCGGCGACGGCTGGGGAGGCGGCGATCGTCGGGCTGCCGGCCCGTCGCATCCTGGTGGCCGAGGACAACGGCGTCAACCAGATCCTCATCAAGGCCATGCTGGACCACCTGGGGCACTTCTGCGATGTGGTGGCCGACGGGTTCGAGGCGGTGCGCCAGGTGCAGGCCGGCGACTACGACCTGGTGCTGATGGACATCCAGATGCCGGGCATGGACGGCGAGGCCGCCACCCGGGCCATCCGTGCGTTGCCGGGCGCCCCGGGGCGCATCCCCATCGTGGCAATGACCGCCAACGCCATGGTCGAGGAGCGTGAGGCCTACCTGGCGGCCGGCATGAACGACCACGTCGCCAAACCGCTGGACCTGCCGCGCCTGGCCGCCGTGATCGCCCGCGTGGTTCAGGCCCCCGCGGGAGCCTGAAGAAGGGTTTCCAGGCAATGTTCCTGGATACCGTAGAACGCCTTGATGCCGGCGATCTGCTCGTGCAGCGCCTGCAGCCGCGCGGCCGGCAGCGGTTGCCGGCGCTTGACCGCCAGGATCATCTTGTTCTTGCTGGTGTGCTCCAGCGACACGAACTCGAACACCTGGGTGTCGTAGCCCTGGGTCTCCAGCAGCAGTGCACGCAGGCTGTCGGTCAGCATCTCGGCCTCCTGGCCCAGGTGGATGCCGTGCTTGAGCATCGGTCTGAGCAGCGGCGGCAGGCTGATCTGCGGCCGGATCTGCTTGTGGCAGCAGGGCGACGACAGGATCACCGCCGCTCCGGCCCGCACGCCGGCGTGCAGGGCGTGGTCGGTGGCGGTGTCGCAGGCGTGCAGGGCGATCATCACGTCGACCCGCTCGGGTGCCACGTCGCGAACGTCGCCGCACTGGAAGCTCAATCCCTCCAGCCCGCACTGCGCCGCAGCCTCGTTGACCTGCGCCACCAGCTCGGCGCGCAGCTCGACGCCCAGCGTCTGCGCTGGCCAGCCGCGGCCGTGCGTCAGGTGGTGGTGGGTGGCACAGGTCAGGTAACCCTTGCCGGCACCGAAATCCACCACCCGCACCGGCTGGCCCTCGCGTGGCGCGAGCCCGGCTTCGTCGAGTGCGTGGTCCAGCACCTCGACGAACTTGTTGATCTGCTTCCACTTGCGCGCCATCGCCGGCACCAGCGCACCCGCCCGGTCGGTCACGCCCAGCGCCTGCAGGAACGGGGTGTCCAGCGCCAGCAGCCGGCGCTTGCTGCGCACATGGCCGTCGGCTGGCGCCGCGGCCTCGTCGGCAGCGTCGTCGGCCACCCGGGCGCGGTGCAGCGCGACCTTGCCGCGCTTGCTGATCAGCAGCTGCAGCTCCTCGTCGCGTGTGGACAGGTGGGCGTGGGAAAAACTGGTGCCGAGCAGGGTGTCGATGCGTGCCACGGCCTCGTCGAGCGGGAGGTTCTCGGTCAGCTCGCGGGTGCGGTGCTGATGCACGAGTTGCAGGCAGGGCACGCCGCGCAGGTCCAGCCGGCGCGCGCTGACCCGCTGCAACTCGCCGGCTCCCGGGCGCGGTTTGGCAAGCAGCAGGCGCTTGAAGCGGCCGTCGCCCAACGCCACACGCAGCGCGTCGAAGAAGCGTTCCCGGCGCGCCAGGTCGGCCAGCGCGTCGGTGTCTGCGGAGAGGGGCGGGGCGGTCATCGGTGGCAGGCTCGTCGGCGCGGATTGTGGATCAGCGCCCACACTGCGGGCGCACCCCTAGGATGCCGCCCCCCAAAAACGTTTGGACACATCTATGATCCACCTCATCACAAGAAGAATGTGCGAGCCTGAGGGTGGCCGCTGAGTCGGCCGCATGCTGCCCAACGCAGCGCGCGGATGGATGTCTGTTGTGCCCCCTGTGACGTGAGCCCGGCCACCTTCTTCCAACAGTTCGCCCTCTTCAGGCGCCCCCCGCGCGACCGACCCGCATCGGCCCGGCTGGGTTCGGTGCCTGATCCCATGCATCTGTCCAGCACGCTCTTGCGTTCCGCCGCCGCCGCCGCCGCTGGCGCTGCGGTGGGGGCTTGGCTCGGCAGCCGGCTGGGGCCGGGCTGGTCCGTGCTGGCGGCCGTGTTGGGCGCCGCGGCCGGCGGTGCGGTGGGGCCCGCCTGGAGCCTCGCACGGCAGCGCGCCCGGGCCTCGGCCCCGATGCCCGAGCCGCCAGGCGACACCGTGACGGGCCTGCCGGGCCGGGCCCAGTTCCTGGCGCGCCTGGCCAGCGAGCGCGCGGGGCCGCTGGCAGGCGCGGCCGCGCCGCGCGCCCTGCTGATGCTGGGCCTGGACCGCCTGCGCGTGCTCAACGACAGCCTGGGGCACGAGGTGGGCGACCAGTGGCTTCGCGAGGCGGGCGGCAGGCTCGCCGATGCCTTCGACCCACCCGGGCTGGTGGCGCGGCTGAGCAATGACGAATTCATCCTGCTGGCACCGGCACAGCCGGTGCGCGCCGACGACTCGGCGCTGATCGGCCTGGGCGAGGCGTTGCTGCACCGCGTGCGCCGGCCTTTCCTGGCCGACGGCGGCGAGCACCACCTGAGTGCCAGCGCCGGCGCCACCTGGCTGGAGCCGGGCAAGCCGATCGAGCAGGCCCTGCGCGAGGTCGATCTGGCCCTGCGGCGCGCCAAGCGCGCCGGCCGCGACTGCGTGCGCGTCTTCGAGCCGGCCATGCTGGCCGAGCACGACGAGCGCGGCCGTTTGCTCGCGGCACTTCGTCGTGCCGTGCGCACCCAGGAGTTCCGCCTGCACTACCAGCCGCAGGTGGACCGGCTTGGCCGGGTCGTTGGCGCCGAGGCCCTGCTGCGCTGGAACTCGCCCGAGCTCGGGCCGATCGAGCCCTCGCGCTTCATTCCGCTGGCCGAAGAGTCGGGCCTGATCGTGCCGATCGGCCGGGCCGTGATCCGCGATGCCTGCGCCGTGCTGGCCTGGTGGGCGCAGGATCCGGCCACCGCCTTGCTGACCCTGTCGGTCAACGTCAGCCCGCACCAGTTCCAGCACCCCGGCTTCGTCGAGGAGGTGCGCCTGGCCCTGCTGACCGCTGGCGTGGCCCCGGGCCTGCTGAAGCTGGAGGTCACCGAAAGCGTGATCATCTCGGACATGCCCGGCGTGCAGGCCCGCATGCAGGCGCTGCGCGACCTGGGCGTGCGGCTGTCGCTGGACGACTTCGGCGTCGGCTACTCCAGCCTGAGCTACCTCAAGCACCTGCCGCTGTCGCAGCTGAAGATCGACCAGGTCTTCGTGCGCAACATGATCACCGACCCCCGCGAAGCGGCGCTGGTGCGCACGGTGATCGCTCTCGCGCGCGACCTGTCGCTGGAGCTGGTCGCCGAGGGGGTGGAGACGGCCGAGCAGCGCGAGATGCTGAGCGATCTCGGCTGCGGCCTGTACCAGGGCTACCTGTTCGGGCGGCCGGTGCCGCTGGAGTCGCTCTGCGTGGTGCAGTGAGCTGGTGCGCTCACGCGCCGCCCGGCCCGTCGGGCTCAGCCAGCGGGAACCTCAGCGTGATGCGGGTGGGCTGATCGCCGACCTCGATCAAGGCATCGTGCAGCTGTGCCACGCGGGCGATCATGGTCAGACCACGGCCGTGGCGGCTGCCAGGCCCGTCGGCATGGGCGAGCAGCCGCCGACGCATCGGCAGGCCCAGGCCCGGGCCGTCGTTCGTCACCGTCAGCACCGCGAACGGCCCCTGGACGGCGAGGCGCCAGACCACCGGCGTGCCGGCGGGGGCGTGCCGCAAGGCGTTGCGCAGCAAGCGTGTCAGCGCCATCAGCAGGCAGATGCGGTCCCCGCGCACCACCAGGCCCCACTCCGCCTCGCGTTCCAGCCGGACTTTCGCCTGCGCCGGCGGCGCCAGGCGCTCGCCGACATCGTCCACCAACTCGGCCAGGTCGATGAAGGCCAGCTCGGAGCGCCGCAGGTGGCGTGTGCGCACGATGGTGAGGTAGTGGTCCGCGGTGTCGAGCACCCGCTGCACCGCTGCCCGCGCGGCAGCCAGCCCGTCGCGCCTCTCGGCCGGCCAGGTGTCGGTGGCCAGCGACTCCATCTGCACCATCGCGGCGCCGAGCGGGTTGCGCAGGTCGTGGGTGATGAACTCCTCGGTCTCGCCCCGCAACGAATCCAGCGTGTGGTGCACGGCCATCGCGTGCTCGCGCGCCAGCAGGCTCTGCGTGCGGGCCTCGAACTGCAGCCAGCGCCGGTGGTAGGACAGCGCCTCCTGGTAGGCGTCCACGCGTGCCAGCGCATTCGCCAGGCACAGCGTCAGCATGGCGTGCATCTCGCCACTGCGGAACTTGGTGCCCGGCAGGGCCTCGATGGCTCGCAATCGCTGCAGCAGCAAGCCCGAGTCGCTCTCGGGCCGGGCCAGGTCGACCCGTGACTGTGCCAGCGCGAAGCTGCCCCACAGCTCGGTCCCGTGGACCAGTGCCTCCGGGCTGGCCTGCTCTACGCGTTCCACCCAATGCCCAGCGGCCTCGATCTCGCCGGATTCCAGCAGCACGGCGACCACCGTGTCCAGCGCGCTCATGCGCATGCTCAGGTTTTCGCCCTCCAGCAGCTGGGAGCACGCCGCCTCGGCCTGCGTGCGCGCCCGGCGCAAGGCACGGTGCCGGATGCCGGGGGTGGCTGCGTCGGTTTGGGCACGGGCCAGGCCCAGCCAGGCCATCGCCATGTTGTTGATGGTCCGGGCGCGCTGGGTGCGCAACTCGGCATCGTCGCCGGTGATCAGCCGCAGGCGTTCGTCGTGCATCGAGATGGCCAGCTCGAACTCGCCGATGAGGCTCAGCGCCGTGCCCAGGTTGTGCAGCAGGCGGCCCAGCAGATCGTTGCGCTGCAGCACATGGGCCACGCCGAGCATGGCCTGGCCGCGGGCCAGCGCGTCGGCATAGCGCCCGTGGTAGATGTCGGAGACGATCTGGCTGTTGGCCGCGCGAACCAGCAGGATCGGGTCGGCCAGCGCTTCGGCGCGCTGCAATGCCTGCGCGAACACCTCGTCGCGCTCGGCCTGGCCCAGCGCGTCGTGCGCCATGCCGGCCACGAGCAGGGCACGCACCGCCTCCGGTTCCTGGCCCAAGCCTTCGGCACGCCGCAAGGCCTGCTCGGCCAAGCGAAGCACCTGCGTGGCGTCGCGAGCCACCTGAGGGCGCACCTGGTCGAAGCAGTCGTCGGTGCCGACGTTCAGTGCAAAGCCCGCCGGCAGTTCCGCGAAGTCGGCGCCAAGCCGCGGCCCGGTGCCCACGGGCGCGGTCACTGGGCAGCCCCTTGTGCGTGTTCGTGCAATGCGATGGTCACCGTCGTACCGCGCCCGGTTTCGCTCTCGACCTCGATGCGCGCGTCGTGCACCCGGGCCACGCGGGCCACCATCGCCAGGCCCAGACCGTTGCCCTTGCGCACCGCGCCGGTGGCGAAACGCTGGAACAGCCGCACCCGCATGTCCAGCGGCATCCCCGGGCCCTGGTCGCGCACCCGCAGCTGAACCGTGCCGCGGGCACGCTCCAGGGTGACGTCCACGCAGGACCCGTCGGGCGCGTGTTTGAAGGCGTTGCTCATCAGGTTCGCCAGCGCCCGCATCAGCAGGATGCGGTCGCCCAGGATGGGCACGCCGGGCTCGATGCGGCGTTCCAGCCGCACCGCGCTGCCGGCCGGAGGCGCCATCTGCTCGCAGACGTCGTCCACCAACGCCGACAGGTCGAGCGGCCCCAGGTCCTCGCGCCGCAAATGCTCAGCCCGGATCACGCTGAGGTACTGGTCTGCGATGTCCATGGCCCTGCGCACACTGTGCGCCGCACGGCGCAGCGCTGCCACCGGTTGCGCCGCATCGGTGTCCGCCGGCAGGGCCCGCAGGGCGCCCCAGGCCTGGGCCAGCGGCCCGCGCAGGTCCTGCGTGACGAACTCGTCCGCCTCGTTGCGCAAGGCGGTCAAGGTCTCCTCGGCCCAGCGTCCGTGTTCGTGGGCCAGCTGCCGGCGTACCCGGGCCTTGATCTGCGACCACAGGGCCTGGCACTCCAGCGCCCGGCGGTAGTCCCCTGCCCCCTCGTAGGCTTCGAACAGGCAGCGCAACATGGCCAGGCGCAGGTCGCCCCCGCGCAGCCGGGGGTGGCCGACTTCCTGGATCTCGCGCAGGCGCTCCAGCACCCGGGCCGGTGCGGCGCCGCCAACGCGCAGGTCGATCATGCTTTCGGTGAGCACCCACAGTGCGAAGGCGAGCGTGCCGGGGGGCGCAGGCGTCGGGCAGTCGGCGCGCACCCGCGCCACCCAGGCCCGAGCCTGGGCACCCTCGCCCAGCTCTAGCAACACCCGCACCAGCCCGAACAGGGCCGGGTGGCTGTGGCGAGCGCCCGCGCCGGCGAGCGCCTCGCAGGCCCGCTCGCCCAGGGCGCGTGCCCGCTGCAAGGCCTCGCCGGCGGCGTGCCCGCTGCCGGCCTCGAGCAGCAGGCCGCCGCGCATCAGCCAGGCCTGGGCCTGCCCTGCGGCACAGCGGGCCAAGGCCACCCGAGCGGGCGGCGATGCGGGGTCGGCACCCTGGGCCAGCAGCACGAGTCGCGCCTCCTCGAAGCCCTCGACGGCAAGATCGTGTTCGCCGAGGTAGCACAGGCTGGTGGCACTGGCGTGCAATGCCTGGTGGGCCAGGCCGCCGAGGCCCAGGGCACGCGCCGCATCCAGCGCCAGGCGGCAGGCGGACAAGGCGCGGGCATGGTGGGTGTGGTCCGCATCGCAGTGGATCTGGGCCAGTAAGGCCTCGATCCAGCGAGGCTCGTCGCCCCAGGCCCGGGCACTGGAGACGGCCAACTGCAGGGCGTCGGCGGCGCCGTCGTGACCCAGCGCGTCGCGCAGCTGGCCCTGGGCCATCCAGGCCAGCAGCTGGGCCGGCCGGTCGCCACGCGCCACCGCGTCGGCCAGATGCTGGTCGATCTGGTGCAGGGCCAGGTCCGGCGGCTGGTCGAGCCAGTCATCGGCAGGCCAGGCCGGCTCCCACAGGCTGTGAGGCATCGGCGCGCCCACCAGCCCTCTGCTCAGGGCGCTCCGGGAGAGGGCAACTCCAGCCGGTACCCCGTCCCATAGACAGCGTTCAAGCGGAATCCGTGCTCAGTGAGCGCCAACTTTCTTCGGATCAGGTAAACGTGCTGCGCGACGGTGTGCACACCCGCCTCGTGGTTGCGGCCCCAGACGGCCGCCAGCAACTCCTGCCGGGTGAACAGGCGCGCCGGTTCGCTGAACAGGATCCAGGCCAGGTCGAACTCGCGTGGCGCGAGCTCGATGGCCCGGCCTTCCACGCTGACCTCGCGGCGGCCGAAATCCAGGGTGTAGGGGGAGCGCTCGATCTGCGTCAGCGTGGAGGCGGCCGGCGTCATGCGGCGCAGCAGGGCGTCGATGCGCGCCACCACGATGGACTCTGAACCCGGCTTGACGATGTAGTCGTCGGCACCCGCCTTGAGCGCACGCACCACGCTTTCCTCGGTGTCCAGCCCGGTCAGCATCACCACGCCCACCCCGGTGGACAGCAACTGGCGCAGGCGCGACACCACGTCGATGCCCTCCATCTCCGGCAGCCGCCAATCCACCACCGCACAACGTGGCGCCTGCTTGCTGACCTCGTAGAAAAACTCATGCGGCCGGCCAAAGACCTTGACCTGGTGGCCTGCCCGGCTGAGCCACTGCTCCACGCAGGCCGAACAGTCCGGGTCGTCCTCCAACAAATAGATCAGCGCCAAACTTTTCTCCACTGGAGGTGACTTAAACGCGGCAGGAATACCTGTAACGCGTGTAAAACACCATAGTCTTGAGGTGGCCAAGCCTGGAGAATCCCAGTCTTTACCCAGCCGCAATTATTGCGCTGGCTCGGGCCCATGGCCGTGATGATCGTTGACGATTGCCGCGGCGCTCGGGCATAGAGTCTGCTTCACGTCATGGATGGTTCCCGGCGCACCCTGCCGTGGGCACCATTTCCAGCCAAAAGTTCGGAGTTCCCGTGATGAGTCAACACATCAGCCGCCAATGGGCATTGCCCGCGATTGCGGCCCTGCTGGCCTTGGCAATGCCGCTGACCAGCATGGCCGGCACCCGCAGTGGCAAGGCTTCGAAGGAGACGGTGCCCGAGCTCAGCACTCGCCTGATCATCAGGCTCGGCGAAGGCAACCTCGACGCGCCGCTGCTGGCCAAGGTGCGTGCCGTGGCCGCCAAGCAGGGCCTGAACCTGACCCATCTGCGCAAGCTGGCCCGCGGCGGCGATGTGCTGGACCTGGGCAAGGCCCTGCCGCCCGAGACCTTGCACAAGCTGGCGGCCGCGCTCACCAAGCTGGATTCGCGCATCGACTATGTCGAGCCCGACACCGTCATGGTCCCCATGACTTTGTCCGACGACAAGCATGTCGGCGTGCAGTGGAACCTGACCGAAACAGCTGGCGGCATCCGCTTGGCCGGCGCCTGGGCCCGCACCCGGGGCCAGGGTGTGGTCGTGGCGGTGGTCGATGGCGGAGTGCGCCCGCACGTCGATCTGGCGGACAACCTCTTGCCCGGCTACGACTTCATCTCCAACCGCACCGCGGCGCGCGATGGCGATGGCCGTGACGCCAACGCGTCTGACGAAGGCAACTGGTACACCCGGGGTCAATGCACGTCCGACCAACTCGGTGCCGAAGACAGCTCCTGGCACGGCACCCACGTGGCCGGTACCGTGGCCGCCCTGGCCAACAACGGCATCGGCGTCGCCGGGGTCGCCCCGGGCGCCAAGGTGTTGCCGGTCCGCGTGCTGGGCCGCTGCGGCGGCTACACCTCCGACATCATCGACGGCATCCTCTGGGCCGCTGGTGTGGCAGTGGACGGCGTGCCCGCCAACCCCACCCCGGCGCGGGTGATCAACCTGTCCCTGGGCAGCCTGGCCGCCTGCGGCAAGAGCATGCAGCTGGCGGTCAACGCCGCGCGCGACCAAGGCGCGGTGCTGGTGGCGGCAGCCGGCAACTCGGCCATCGACGTCAAGAAGTTCAGCCCCGCCGGTTGCGCGGGCGTGATCTCGGTGGGGGCCACCACCCGCTCGGGCGCCCAGGCCTCGTACTCCAACTTCGGCACCGGCATCACGGTCTCGGCCCCGGGTGGCGACATGCGGGCCCAGGCGGTCGACGGCGTGCTGTCCACGCTCAACAGCGGCACCAAGCGCCCGGCCACGGATGTGCTGGCCTACATGCAGGGCACCTCGATGGCCGCCCCGCACGTGTCGGGCGTGGTCGCCCTGATGCTGGCGCGCAACCCGCAGCTGTCCGTCAACCGCGTCGAGGATCTGCTGCGCGCCAGTGCCCGCCCCCTGCCCGGCGCGTGCCGTGGCGGCTGCGGAGCCGGCATCGTCGATGCGGCGGCGGCAGTCACCGCAGCCGGGACGGCCCTGCTGCTGAGCGACAACTGACCGCCCTCGGTTCCACCGGCCCGCGATGAGCCCCGATTTCATCGAGGTCTATGACGACGCGCTCGACCCGGCCTTCTGTGCCGGCTTCATCGAGCGCTTCGAGGCCAGCCGCCACCGTGTGCCCGGGCGCACCGGCGGCGGCGTGGACACCACCAAGAAGGTCAGCTCCGACCTGTACCTGAACCAGCACGCCGAGTACCAGGACGCTCTGGCCGAGATCCTGAAGGTCACCACCCGGTGCGCCGAGGCGTACTTCCGCAAGTACCACTTTGCGTTGATCGCGCCGGTGGCGCTGACGCTGGCGGACCCCGAGAACGGCCGGCCGGTGGCCCTGACGCACGACAACTACCCGCGCGTCGGCGCGCCGCAGGCCGATGGGCTGATGAAGGCGCTGTACCGCCTGGGCCCGGTGCAGGCGCAGAAGTACGAGCGCGGCAGCGGCAACTACAACTACTGGCACTGCGAGGTCTACCCCGAGGCCGGCAGCAACGAGGCCCTGCACCGCTCGCTGCTGTTCATGTTCTACCTGAACGACGTGGCCGAGGGCGGCCACACCGAGTTCTTCTACCAGCAGCGGGCCATCCAGCCCAAGGCCGGGCGCATGGTCATCGCGCCGGCCTACTTCACCCACACCCACCGCGGCTGCGTGCCGGTGTCGGGCGACAAGTACATCCTGACCAGCTGGATCCTGCTGAACCGCGCCGAGCAGCTCTACGGCGCCCGCCCCGGCCCGCGCTGAGTACTCGCTCGGCGGGTGGGGCCGGTACTCCGGCACCGGGTGCCTCAGCTCAGCCCTTGGCGCCGCTGGCGGCCGGCCGGCGTGGTGCCGGCTGCGCATAGTCCGGCGGCACCTTCATCAGCGCGGCATCGGGCTCGCCGCGCTTCAGGTTGGCCAGGCGGTAGAGCGTTTCGCCGCTGCGCGGGTCGGCGTCCCGGGACTGCACGGTCAGCAACAGATCGGGCGAGGTCCAGACCTCGCGCGTGATGACGATGGGCTTCTCGTTGCCCACCTTGCCGGCCTCGATCGTCCAGCTCTCGCGCTCCCCGTTCACCCGCACGCCGTCGATCTCCTTGCTGCCCAGCGCGTTCAGCACGCCCGCCCCACGCGGGGCGAAGCGCTGCGCCTGCCAGTGGATCATCGGTGGCTGCGGCGGCGCGCCGTCGCCGTCGAAACGCAGCACCTGCAGCTCGATCTGGCGGCCGGCCTCGCCCGGGCCGCCTGCCGGCCGGGTGATCACCACCGGCGCGGCGGGCGGCACCGGGGGCGCGGGGGGCACCGGCGGCACCGCGGCGCGGCCTGCCTGCCGGGCCTGGGCGCGCGCCGCTTCGGCGGCCGCCTGGGCGTGCTCGCGCAGCCGGTCGACCTGCTCGCGTGACATCACCGCGGCCATCGCCGCACCGTCGCCCCATGCGCCGGCGCGGCGCACCGTCTTGCGGGCCGGGTCCAGCAGCCAGGTGGCCTTCGCGACCGGGTCGCGCAGCCAGACCAGCTTGCGGCCGCCGCGCTCCACCTCTTGCCGAGTGCGGCCCTCGCCGTCGCGGCACAGCCGGGTCTGCTGCTTGCGCACGATGCGGTTGCCGTCGGCCAGGGTCTGCACGGTCTCGTGCACGGCGTCCGCACAGTAGGGCGCGCCCCGGACCACCCGCTCGCCGGCCAGCTCGTGGCCGGCGAAATCCCAGGTGGCCGCGTCGATCTCCATCTGTGCCATCGCCGTGTCGAAAGGCGCCATGGCCGTGCTGACGGCCAGCTGGATCTCGTCGGCCAGCTCGGCGTGCGCGCCGGCAGCGGCCAAGGCCAGGGTGGCGGCGGCAAGGGGAAGGTGCAAACGTGTCATGGCAATCTCCTGGGGCTTGGGGTTCAGCGGGTCAGGCGCACCGCCAGCACGTCGCCGGCCGGGTGCATCAGCAGCTCGGCCCGCACCGGCTCACCGGCGCGGGCGGGGTCGTAGGGCAGGCCCAGCACAGCCAGCTGCTCGCGCGGCAGCTCGGTGTGCACCAGCCAGGCGGATGCCGTGCGCGCATCGCCCGCCCACAGCGTGTCGAAGCGCTCCGGCGCGGCCACCGGCACGAAGCCGCTGGCCAGCAGCGCCGGCATCCGGGGGCCGGGCTCGGCCCCCGGCGCCGGGGCAGGCAGGCGGAACCACACCAAGGTGACCCAGGCGATGGCCGCACTGCCCACCGCCAGCCCGGTGATGGCACTGCGCCACCACGGGGCCGGCGCTGCAAGCCGCCGCTCGGCCAATGCCTCGTGGGCCCGGCGCCAGACCGAAGTCGGCACCGGCTCGGCGGCCAGATCCTGGCGCAGCCGCTGCAGCGCCGGGGCCAGCGCCGGCGGCGGTGGGGGGATGTCGAAAGGATGGGTGTTCACGGCAGGCTCCTCGGGCCGGCGCCCAGCGCCAGGGCCAGGCGTTGCCGCGCGCGGTGCACGCGGGTCCGCAAGGTGTTGAGCTCGACGCCGGCGATGCGTGCCGCGTCGGCATAGGGGCGCTCCTGCAGATCCACCAGCACCAGCGCCTCGCGAAAAGGCCACGGCAGCGCACGGATCGCCTCCCACAGGGCCGCCACCGATTGGCGGCCGATCAGCTCGGCGTCGGTGCCAGCGGCCGTGTCGGCCGGTGCGGGGCCCTCGTCGTCGAAGGCATCGTCCAGCGGCAAATGCCGGTCACGCAAGCGCCAGGCCGCCAGCAGGGCGTGCCGGGCGATGCCGGCCAGGTACGCCCCCAGCGTGCCGCGCTGAGGGTCGAAGCGCTCGGGCGACTGCGCCAGCGCCACGAAGGCCTCCTGTGTCACATCGGCCGCCAGGGCCGCGTCGCCGCTGAGCGCCAGCGCGTAGCGGTAGACCGCCTCGCCCTCTTGCCGGTACGCCACCTCCAGCCCGGCCACATCGCCCCGGCGCAGCGCCGCCAGCCAGGCCGGCAGGGCGGTGCTCACGGGCGGGCGGGTCCAGGGGACGAAGGGCAGCATGGGCTCGGTGGCGGCGGGCCCGGCTCAGGCCCTCGACCGAATGGGCGCGAGAGGCGCCGAAAGTTCCCGCCCGCGCGAAATCAGCCCGCCAAGGCGGCGCCGGCCAGGCGGTGGAACTGGTGCACCCCCTGCTCGCGCGTGGGCGAGTAGCGGCCATGCCGGTAGAAGCGCGATCGCAGCCCGCGTTGCACGGTCATCACCACCGCCTCGTCCTCCATCTCCACCTCGTCCAGCGCGCCGCCGGCCCCCGCGCCCAGCAGCTCCGGCCGGCCGACATAGGAGCGGAAGGCCACCCGCGTGCGCGTGGCCGAGAGCGGCTGCACCTGGTTCACCGACAAGCCCCAGGGGTAGACGTTGAGCATCAGGTTCGGGAACAGCCAGTAGTAGTAGGCGGCGATGCGCCGGCCGTGGTCGGGCGAGCCGGGCGGCGGCTCGAAGGCCGGCTCACCCTCGCGCGCCACCGCCAGCTGCAGGTTGCCCCAGGGGAACAGCTCGTACTCGTACTGCGCCAGATCCAGCGTGCGGGTCAGCCCCGGGTGCACGAAGGGGATGTGCAGGCCCTCCAGGTAGTTCTCGACATACAGCGCCCAGTGGGCGTCGAACTCGTAGTCCCGGCTGCGCGTGACATCCAGCCGCCAATTGCTGATCGGCAGCCAGGCCAGCCGCTCGCGCAGCGGGCCTATCACCTCGCTGAACGGTGCCAGCGGGTTCTCCAGCGCCACGAAGGCCTGCCCGCCCCAATCGCCCAGCGGGATCTGCGGCAGGTGGTCGCAAGGGCGCGGGAAATCCAGCGCCTGCTGGAACTCGGGCATGAAGACCATGCGGCCATCCAGCTCGAAACGGCGCGAGTGGTAGCCGCAGCGGATCTGCTTCGCATTCTGGCCAGTGGCCTGCACCAGCAGGTTGCCGCGGTGGGTGCACACATTGCTGAGGCAGCGCAGCGTGCCGGCGCCGTCGCGTGCCAGCAGCAAGGGCTCGTCCAGCCAGCCGGGCAGCAGATCGCGCGGGGCCAGCGCCCCGGGCGCGGCCACCTCCGCCAGATCACCCAGCCATTGCCAGCTGCGCGCGAAGATGCGCTCGCGCGCCTCGGCCTGCACGGCAGCGTCGAGGTAGAAGGCCTTGTCCAGCGTCTCGGCCCGGCGAACATCCGGGTCGACCTGGAAGCGGGAGGGGCTGCTCACGCGCCGATGATGTCATGCACCAGGGCATGCCGTCTCACGCACAATCCCTCGGCACCGGGGCGTCGAGAAGGGTTCGCGATGAAGACATTCGGCAAACGCGCGCAGGGCCTGCGTCTGGAGCGCATGCAGGCCTCGCCGCGCTGGGTGGCCGGCGCCGACGGCGGGCCGGGCGGCTTCCGCAACCTGCACCCGGTGCTGCCCGGCTTGCGCGACAGCAGTGCGCCGCGGCCCACGCTGGGCGACTTCTTGTGCCGTGGCGACCGCCGCGTGCCCAGCGGCCCGCTGCCCACACGCGACCCACTGGCCGTTTGGCAGGTGCCGCCCGCCAGCGGCCTGCGCGCCACCTGGCTGGGCCACTCCACCGTGCTGATCGAGATCGACGGCTACCGGGTGCTGACCGACCCCGTCTGGGGCCCGCGCGCGTCACCCTCCCGGCTGGCTGGGCCCAAGCGCTTTCAGCCGGCCCCGGTGCGCCTGCGCCAGCTGCCGCCGGTGGATCTGGTGGTGATCTCGCACGACCACTACGACCACCTGGACTACCCCACGCTGCGCGCGCTGGCCCAGCACAGCACGGTGCCCATCGTCACCTCGCTGGGCGTGGGCGCGCACCTGGAATCCTGGGGCCTGCCGGCCGAGCGCATCACCGAGCTGGATTGGTGGGAGAGCCACACCCTGCCCGGTGGCGGGCTGGCCATCACCGCCGCGCCTTCGCAGCACTTCTCCGGCCGCGGCCTGAAGGACCGCAATGCCACGCTGTGGAGCTCCCTGGTCATCCAGACCGACAAACACCGGGTGTTCTTCAGCGGCGACACAGGCCTCACCACCGAATACGCCACCATCCGCGAGCGCCTCGGCCCCTTCGATCTGGTGATGCTGGAGGTGGGCGCCCACCACCCCAGCTGGGGCGACATCCACCTGGGCCCGGCCAACGCGCTGAAGGCCTGGCAACTGCTGGGCGGCGGGCCCTTCCTGCCCATCCACTGGGGCACCTTCTCGCTCGCCCTGCACCCCTGGGACCAACCCGCCGAAGTGCTCTACGCGCAGGCGCCCGGGCTGGGCGTGCCGCTGCTGATGCCGCGTCTGGGCGAGGCGCTGGAGCCATCACATGACCGGTCGTTGGAGCCTTGGTGGCGCGCGGTGGATGCGGGGCACCCGGCGGTGCCGCCTGAGCCGGCGCCGAGCACGGAGGAGGCTGAGGCCACCTTGCCGCGCGGGATGGTGTGGCCGGCGGATTGAGCTGTTCAGCTAGGGCGCTCGCTGGAACGCCGCCTCGTGCAGCGGATGTCCGGTGAGGCGAGTTGTGGTGCGGAATTCACCGGTGGCAATGAACCCACACGATTCATAGAGAGCGACAGCCGGCTTGTTGCCCACCAGACACAACAACTCCACTCGCGAGAAGGCCTGCGCCTTGGCGGAGACCAACGCCTCTTGAACAAGCATGCGGCCAGCGCCGCAACGCCAATGGCCGGGAGCAACGTTTAGTGCCCACAGCTCGAGGGTGCTTGGTTTGCTTGGATACCGTGGGCTTCCGAGAAGCATGCTGGCAACCACCATGCCGTCGTTTTCCAGGATCTTGAGCTCGAACGGCAACTGCTGAGTTCGAATTGCATCCTGCAATCCGGGAACGTTCCCACTTGGGTCTAGAGCGTCGAGGAACGACGCTGGCATGTACTCACGGTACGCCGCCCGCCACGCAGCCACTCGAACACCTTCGATGGCTTCTGCATCCATGGGAATGGCTGCGCGGATGAGCACTTGCGCCCTAGCGTTCGACGAAAGGGGCAGATTGCGGATTGCAGCAATTTGTCCTCTTCACTGACGTTCTAGGCGTCTTCGAGTTCCTTGAGGGACATGCCATTCTTGTCTTTCCAGGTTGTGAGGCCGTTCGCACTTCCACCGTGAACGACAGCGGCTGCCGCAGTGGGGCTGGTGAATTCGACGTCCTTGGCGAAGACATAAACCCCATCCTGCTCGACGAGTGTCTTGTCTTAGATCAGGCGCTGCCGTAGCGCAACGGCGTTCGGGTACTGGCTCTCTGCAGATGGCCGCACGGACAAAACTGCCGTTGACTTGGCCAAGACAACGAATCCGCCCTCTGTTCTTCGGCCCGTAGCCAAAGCGTTCTTGATCTTGCAAACAAGGTTCGGCTGATGTTGCACTGGCTCGTTTGAACCGGCGATTGGCGAAAGCAAATCTGAGCCAAGGACCGGCAGGACTTGCCGGATTCGAGAGAGGTAGACCTCCATGTCTTCCGGGTCCGACTCTGGCAACTTGGGGTTGCTCGATTTGCTGTTCTCAAGTGTGTACCGGCCGACTGCCTTTGACTCGTGGAGAAGGCGGTTTTCCAAGTAGCGGATGTAGGCCTTGGTCAGGTTTTCGTCCTTGCTGACGAAGACGACAACGGATGTCCAAAAGTCTTTGGCCTTATGCTGCTTCAAGCGGTCGCGGATGACTCCGGCCTCGCCGATATACGCGAGGTTATCTCTGGTGTCAGGGTTGACGCCAACCAGAAAGTAGACGCCGGAACTTTCCGTCTCCTCGCGCGCAGGCAGGTCGTCGAGTTCGGCCCGTGGCGCGGCCAAGGCCTTACCGGTCCAATTCGAGACCTTGCCCTCACGGAGACGCCGGGCGTCCCCATGCGGCAAGAAGAGCTTGATCGTCGCTGATGTCATGCGTGACTATAGGCAGTGGGCATGGAGCCACCGGTCGTAAGACGCCTATCGTTCGACGTCCCCTTGATGGGGGTTAGGCCGCTCTCGGGGCCAGCGGTAGATTGCGAAGAGCCCATTCTCTGTAGGAGGCCAGTGCAATGTACCCAGTGAGGCAGCCGATGAATGCCCCGATAAGTGGAGTGCCTGCGCTGGAGATGGCTAAGTAAAGCACAACAAAGGCTTGTGCCGTAACGAACAGCTGAAGCTGCGTGGATGCCGATGCCAAGAGCGGCGTGCGCGAATACGACTTCAGCGGAGCCTGATGAACGCGGAATCGATACAAGGCTTGAGTCAGGCCGAGCATGAAGGCGAAGATGACAAACAAGAACCCCGTGGTAAGTGAACTGGTAGTGAAAGCAGGTAGCAGTGACTGCAAGTTCTGTACGCTCGCTTGCCCAAGTACCGCCGCAGTCCCGAGGAAGATTGCGGTAGACCAGCCCGGCATCTGCCAAATCAGACTGTCAAAGTGGCGATATGCTTCATCGTAAATCGGCTTTCGTGTAGCTTGGAGGTTCTGAATCGGCTTGGCAGTTAGGCCGACAACCATCAACTCTGTCGAGAATTGTTTGCACCATTGTGTCAATGAGGGCGCAGGCTCCTTGTCTTCTCCGTCAGCGATTCCGTGTTTTACCGTGTGAATAACTGCACCGTCTGCCATATAGACGTTGTGATGCACGCCAGGTTGCGTTGTGACAATCTCTCCCGGCTCCAGCCGGCGTGCTCTTGGTTGCCCGTCAGTTTCTTCGACGAATGCAATCCATCCCGCTTGCACGATGTAAGTCTCGAGCACACTTCGGTGGTAATGAGCGTCTTGCCACTCACCGCCTGATCCCGCCGGGCGTACGGTTCGGATGTAGCGGGTGCCGTCAGCGGACGAGAGCCTGAAGCGAAGCTCTCCTCCTGGGCTCATTTCATGATGGGCGGTCCAAACCTTGTGAACATCCTTGGCTTCTTGGGGTTCAATTGGTCGCATATTCTTTCCGGCCGAGTTGCTGAAAAATACCGCTTACTGGATTTCTGGTGCGGGGATGTCATCTACTGTTCGAAAGACGCGAGAGTCAATTCCAGCGCGCTTCGCTCCTTCAACATTAACTTCCACATCGTCGAAGAAGAGGACATCTGATGCGTCGCAGTTCATGGCCTCGAGCGCCCGAAGATACACGGCAAGCTCTGGCTTTCTGGCACCAAGCGCGTGCGAGCAAAGAAGTTGCTTAAACGGTCGGAGCAGATCCGAGTAGTGGCTGGACCAGAAGTCGTAGTGAGCTGCGTTAGTGTTTGACAGAACGAATAGTCTATGATTCGGAGTCAGTAGGGCGATTTTCGCTTCGATACCAGCAACTGGACGAGTGAATATAGCGTTCCATCCATTGAGCAGTTCGGAATCATCAAGCTTCAGCGACAGTCTCCTCCGTAGATGGTCAGCATATTGCGGCCATGTGATTTCTCCCCGCTCGTGGGCGCAGTACTCTTCATCCTGCACGAAAGCCGCCTGAAGGCGCGACGTTTCTGCGCTATCAGCTCTTGCCCATGCTGCGAAAGCGTGGCCGAAGTCAAAGTCGACTAGTACCCGGCCAAAGTCAAAGAGGAGAGTTGTTCGCATAGGAAACCTCAGATGGGCGATGGTGAGCGGCCTAGCAACACAGTTGCAAACGTGAGGTCGGCTCCAATGGGTAACGGGCGCCAATTGGCTCTGATGTCAAGGAACGGGGGTCAGCATACTGCCATGCGCTCCATGTGGGGGCGACGGGAGACGCTGCATTCGTCATCGCCCAGGCTGATGGACCACCCAACCGGCGCAACAGCCCTCCCCCTACACTCCTCCCATGGCCAACCGACTCACTCAGATCGCCACCCGCACGGGTGACGATGGCACCACTGGGCTCGGCGACGGGCAACGGGTGCCGAAGGATCATTTGCGCGTCGCCGCGATGGGCGATGTGGACGAACTCAACTCGCAGCTCGGCGTGCTGCTGGCCGAGCCCTTGCCGGCCGATGTGCGCGAGCTGCTCGTGACCATCCAGCACGAGCTGTTCAACCTGGGCGGGGAGCTCTCCATCCCCGGGTTCGAGCTGCTCAAGGCGGATGCGGTGCTGCGGCTGGACGAGGCGCTGGCGCTTTACAACGCGCAGCTGCCGCGCCTGGCGGAGTTCATCCTGCCGGCCGGCACGCGCAGCGCGGCGCTGGCGCATGTGGCGCGCACCATCGCGCGCCGGGCCGAGCGGGCGGTGGTGGCGCTGGCGGCGGTGGAGGCCGTCAACGCCGCGCCGCGCCAGTACCTGAACCGCCTGTCGGATCTGATGTTCGTGCTGGCCCGGGTGCTCAACCGCGCCAACCTGGATGGGCTGGGCGGCGACGATGTCTACTGGCACAGCGAGCGCCTGAAGCGCGCCGAGCAGGCACCCGAAAGCTGATCTGGCTCAGCCC
The DNA here is from genome assembly GCA_018780145.1 of Vitreoscilla sp. GTDB lineage: Bacteria > Pseudomonadota > Gammaproteobacteria > Burkholderiales > Burkholderiaceae_C > Ideonella. Next base: position 91,155 of record JADMKA010000073.1, read on the forward strand.
CCCGGCTGCCGCCCGCTCAGATCCCGGTGCAGCCAGGCCTTGGCCAGCGTCCAGTCGCGCTTGACGGTGGCCGGGGAGATGCCCAGCGCCTCGGCGATCTCCTCGATTTCCAGGCCGCCGAAGAAGCGCAGCTCCACGATCTTGGCGGCGCGCTCGTCCACCGCCTCGAAGGCCAGCAGGCTCTCGTGCACGGCCAGCACGTCGCGGTCGGCGGGCAGGGCGATCTCGTCCAGGCCGGACAGCGAGATGCTGGTCAGCTCGGCGCTGCGCTTCTCGGCCCGCCGGGCCTGCTCGTGGTTGACGAGGATGCGCCGCATCATGGTCGAGGCCACGGCCAGGAAGTGACCGCGGTTGCGCCACTGTGTGCGGTTCTGCTCGGCCAGGCGGAACCAGGCCTCGTGGGTCAGCGCGGTGGCGCTGAGCGTGTGCCCCGGATACTCCTTGCGCATGTGGCCACGGGCCATGCGGCGCAGGTCGTCGTACAGGGCTTCGAACAGGCGCTGCCCGGCCGCGGGATCGGGGCCGTCGAACTGGGCAAGCCATTGGGTCAGGGACGGGTCGTCGAGGTCGGGCGAGTGCATGTCGGCGTCGGGCACGTGCCCAGCTTGGCATTTTGGCCGGGCGGCTGCGCCGTTTCGCGGCCGGATTCTGCGTATTCTTTGGCATGAGTTCGAACCAAGCACCTCTTTGGGCCGACGTGAAGCGCCTGTTCGATCAGGCCTGTGACCTGCCCGCCGGGCAGCGCGAGGCCTTCGTTGTCGCCAGTGGCGCCGATGCGGCCGTGCAGGCCGAGGTGCTCAGCCTGCTGGCCCATGCGGCGGCCGACGAGGCGGGCGAAGCCGGTTTCCTCGGCACGCCGGCCCTGCTGACCGTGCCGCCCGCCGGGCCGGCGGCCGAGCCCCTGCTGACGCCGGGCCTGCGCCTGGGCGCCTGGGAAGTGACCGGCCCGCTGGGCACCGGCGGCATGGCCGAGGTGGTGCGGGCCCGCCGTGCGGATGGCGCCTGGGAAGGCGAGGCCGCCATCAAGGTGCTCAAGCGCGGCATCGATTCGGCCCAGGTGCTGGCCCGCTTCGCGCAGGAGCAGCGGGCACTGGCGCGGCTGAACCACCCGCACATCGCCCGCCTGCTCGATGCGGGCCGGGGCCCCGGCGGGCTGCCGTACTTCGTGATGGAGCTGGTCGACGGCGTGCCGATCGATCAGGGCTGCGCGGGGCTCGGCGTGGACCAGCGCCTGGCGCTGTTCCTGCAGTTGGCGGATGCCGTGTCCTTCGCCCACCGGCACCTGCTGGTGCACCGCGACCTCAAGCCCAGCAACGTGCTGGTGACCCGCGATGGCCAGGTGAAGTTGCTGGATTTCGGCATCGCCAAGGCGCTGGATCCGTTCGAGAGCGCTGGCCCCGAGCAGACGGCCGCCGGCCAGCGCCCGTTCACGCCGCACTACGCCAGCCCCGAGCAGGTGCGCGGCGAGCCGGTGGGCACGGCGACCGACATCTACAGCCTGGGCGTGCTGCTGTACGTGATGCTCACCGGCCAACGGCCTTACGGGCTGGGCGCCACCACCGCCCAGGCAGCGGCACGCAGCGTGCTGGAGGCCACGCCGGCGCGGCCGAGCAATGCGCTGTCGGCGGCCAGCCGGGTCGAGCCCGGCTGGGAGGCCACGCGCCGGCGCCTGCGGGGCGACCTGGACAACATCCTGCTGAAGTCGCTGGAGAAGCCGGTCGAGCGCCGCTACCCGTCGGTGGATGCGATGGCGCAAGACGTCCGCTGGCACCTGGCCGGCTGGCCGGTGAGTGCCCGCGCGCCGAGCTGGCGCTACCGCCTCGGCAAGTTCGCCGGCCGCAACCGTGTGGGCGTCGGCGCGGCGGCGGCCCTGTTGCTGGCGCTGGCCGGCGGCCTGGCCAGCACCACCTGGCAGATGCGGCAGACCGAGCTGGCCCGCCAGGCGGCCGACCAGCGCTTTGCCGACGTGCGCCGGCTGGCCAACCGGCTGGTGTTCCAGTACCACGACCAGATCGCCAACCTGCCCGGCGCCACCAAGGTGCGCAGCGAGCTGCTGGACGACGCCGTCAGCTACCTCGACGACATGCACCGCCATGTGAACGCCGCAGCCGGGGTCGACAAGACGCTCGCGCGGGAGCTGGCCGAAACCTACTTCCGCATCGCCATCCTGCAGGGCGAGGCCTTCTCGCCCAGCCTGGAGCGGCTGGACGCGGCGCAACGCAACCTCGACAAGGCCCAGGGCCTGCTGGCGCTCTATGTGGGCGACCCCGCGCTGGACGTGGCCGGCCTGACCCAGGCCACCGACATCTGGCTGGCGCAGTCCTCGCAATCCAACCGGCGCGGCCAGCTTCAGCCTGCGCGCGAGGCGCTGGAGAAGGCCCGCGCGCTGGCCGAGCGCGGCCTGAAACAGGCGCCGGCCGACCAGGAGGCCTTGTCGCGGCTGGCCACGCTGGAGGGCCAGCTGGGCCTGCTGATCGGCGGCAGCGCCACCGGGGCCTGCCTGGGCCGGCCGGCCGAGGCCGAGCCGCACTTCGCGGCGGCACTGCGCCACATGGCCACCCTGCAGGGCCGCGAGCCGGGCAAGGCCGAGTGGGTGCACCAGCTGGCCTGGGCGCATTTCATTGCCGCCAATGCGGCCGTGCTGCGCGGTGACAGCGCGGCGGCCGTGCCGCTGGCCGAGCGCGCCGTGGCACTGCGCGACCAGGCCGCGCGCATGGCGCCCGACAACGCCCACTTCCGCCACCAGACGGCCGTGGCGCGGCTGTCGCTGGCCGTGGCGTTGGCCACCAGCGGCCAGTTCGCCCGGGTGCCGGCCCTGCTGGACGAGGTGCAGGCGATCGGCGAGGCCAGCGTGGCGGCGGACCCGGACAACAAGGCCGCACAGCGTGACCTGCGGGCTTTCGGCATCACCCGCGGCCGCACCCTGGTGCTGGCCGGCCAGCATGACCGGGCGCGCCAGGTGCTGGCCCGTACGCTGCAGGGCCTGCCGCAGGCCAACTTGAACGAGGATTTCTACGTGGCGCGGGCCCGGGCGGAAACCCTGGTCTGGGCCGCGCGGGCCTGGCAGCCAGCGGACGCCGCGCAGGCCCTGGCACTCGCCGACGAGGCGCATGCACTGATGCAGCCGGTCAACGCGGCCAATGCGGCCCACTGGTGGATCGTGGCGCAGGCCCAGGGCGAGCGCGCCCAGGCGCTGGCCTCCCTGGGCCGGGCCGACGAGTCGGCCCTTGCCGCCCGTGATGCGCTGGGGGCCTGGCAGCAGGGGTCGCCCGAGGGCCGCGAGCCCGGCCTGTACGCCGCCTGGGTGGCACGCGACCGTCGCCTCGCCGGCAAGACCTGAAGGCGCCGGGCCATGCCGTGAGCCGTGGGGCGCGCCTTTCGTGCGTAAGCAGGTAAGGACCGATTCGGTCCCCCCTCCAACCCACGAGCCCAGGAGCCCGATCATGCCCACCCCGCGCCTTGCCTTGACCCTGCTGAGCCTTGCCGCCACCGCCTTGATCGCCGCCTGCGGCGGCGGCGACGACCCTGCCACGGATCCCCCGACGGACGGAGGTGGCGGCAGCTCTTTCACGGCCACCTGCGACACCACCGCCTACACGGCCGGTTCGGTCGAACTGCCGACCGCAGCCCAGATCGCCGCCTACGCCGGCACCTTCAACGGCGACGAAGGCAGCTACAACATGAGCGGCGTCTTCACCAAATCGGGCGATGCCGCCCTGGTCATCGCCAGCGATGGCGTGCTGACCTACAAGGACGTGGAGTACGAGCCGTTGTCGATCTGCATCGAGAAGGTCTCGGGCGCCTACGGCAAGATCATGTACTTCATTGCCAACGACAAGGGCCATTTCGACGTCTCCGACGAGGAAGACGCCGATCTCGGCCAAGCCTGGGGCGTCTCGCCGGTTGACGGCACGACCGTCTTCACCAAGGGCGTCAAGTGAGCATCAGCGGCGCGCCAGCACGGCGTCGCTGAGCAGCTTCAGCGCCTCGGCCGAGTCGTCCCAGCCGATGCACGCATCGGTGATGCTCTGGCCGTAGGCCAGGTCGGCGGGGGCGTCCTTGCCCGGGGTGAACTTCTGTGCCCCCGCGTTCAGGTGGCTCTCCACCATCACGCCGAAGATGCTGCGGCTGCCGCCGGCGATCTGCCCGGCAATGTCGCGCGCGACTTCGATCTGCCGCTGGTGCTGCTTGCTGGCGTTGGCGTGGCTGCAATCCACCATCAGCGTGGGGTGCAGCTTGGCCTCGGTCAGCGCCAGGCAGGCGGCGTTGACGCTGCCGGCGTCGTAGTTGGGCAGGCGGCCGCCGCGCAGGATGACGTGGCAATCCTTGTTGCCCTTGGTCGAGACGATGGCCACCTGCCCGTTCTTGTGAACCGACAGGAAGTGGTGCGGCCGGGCGGCGGCCTGGATCGCGTCGCAGGCAATCTTCAGGTTGCCGTCGGTGCCGTTCTTGAAGCCGATCGGCGCCGACAGGCCGGACGACAGCTCGCGGTGCACCTGGCTCTCGGTGGTGCGCGCGCCGATGGCGCCCCAGCTGATCAGGTCGCCGATGTACTGCGGGCTGATCGTGTCGAGGAACTCGCTGCCCGCCGGCACGCCCAGGCGGTTGATCTCCACCAGCAGCTGGCGGGCGATGCGCAGGCCCTCGTCGATGCGGTAGCTCTCGTCGAGGTAGGGGTCGTTGATCAGGCCCTTCCAGCCCACCGTGGTGCGCGGCTTCTCGAAGTAGACCCGCATCACGATCTCCAGCGTGCCGGCGTACTTCTCGCGCTCGGCCTTCAGGCGGCGGGCGTAGTCCAGCGCGGCGGCGGGATCGTGGATCGAGCAGGGGCCGATGATGACCAGCAGGCGGTCGTCCTTGCCGTTCATGATCTCGCGCACGCTGCGGCGTGTCTGCTTGATCAGCTTTTCGGTCGGCGTGCCGGCAATCGGGAAGAAGCGGATCAGGTGCTCGGGCGGCGGCAGCGGGGTGACCTCATGGATGCGCTGGTCGTCGGTCTCGCTGGTGCGCTCGCTCAACACCAGCCCGGATCGGGCCGGGGCATCGGTGCTCGTGGTGGCTTTGGCGTTCATCGTCTGTTCTCCTGAGGCGGTGGGGGCCAAGAGGCGCCGGCGAAAAAAAACCGCCGGGGCTTCCGGCGGTCTTTCGAGGGGTGTTCGCTGTGCTTTCAGGTGCGTGCGATGGCCTCTCCAGCCGCCGATCGGGGCGAGAACCAAAAATACGCAAAGAAAAATCGCGGGGTACGCATCACGGGCGCAGTCTACTACAGCGGAACTTTCGCGAAGCTAACATCGCGCTGCAAACGACGACCCGGGGAGAGATTGAACATGAGCGTGAAACGCCGACGCCTGCTGCATCTGGCAGCCTTGAGTGCGGCCATCGCGGGCTGTGGCGGCGGGGGTGCGGAGCCGGTGGCCAACGAGCCGCCCCCGCCCCCGCCCCCACCACCGCCACCACCGCCACCACCACCGCCACCGCCACCCAAGAACGTCCTGTTCATCTCCGTCGACGATCTGGCCGACTGGGTCGGCTACCTCGGCGGGCATCCGCAGGTGCGCACGCCGGGCATCGACGCACTGGCTGGGCGGTCGACGGTGTTCACCCGCGCCTACTGCAACGCGCCGGTGTGTTCGGCCTCGCGAGCCAGCGCGCTGTCGGGCCTGTCGGTGCAGCACACCGGCGTGTACGGCAACGACCAGACGTTTCGCGGCGTGAACCCCGGCAAGAAGCAGCTCGACGACATGTTCGTGGACGCTGGTTACTTGAGCCAGCGCTACGGCAAAGTGGATCACGTCTACAAGGTCGTGCCCCAGCCTCTGCCACCGACCATGCCCTACGCCAACAAGGTGTGCCCGGCACCGATTGGCGAAGGTGCGTTCGACTGGGGGCCGGCGTCCGGAACTGACGCCGATCAGCCCGACTACCAGTACGCCCAGAGCGGCATCGACTTTCTGGGCCAGGCGCATGACAAACCGTTCTTCCTGTCTGTCGGCTTTGTTCGCACGCATGTCGGCTGGTACGTGCCGCAGCGCTTCTTTGACCTGTACCCCAAAGCCAGCGTGGTGCTACCGCCGGCACCGGCTGACGATCTCGACGATCTCGGTGTCACCGGCCGTGCCACCGCACTCAAGTTCAACTTCCACAAGTGCATCACAGACCAGAACCTGTGGGCCGACGCGGTGCAGGCCTACCTGGCCAGCATCTCGTGGGTCGACACCCAAGTGGCACGCCTGGTGGCAGCACTCGAGGCCAGCGCCTATGCGGACAACACGGTCGTCGTGCTGTGGAGCGACCATGGTTTTCATCTGGGCGAGAAGTTCCACTGGCACAAGCTGGCCCTGTGGGAGCGTTGCACACGGGTTCCTCTGCTGATCCGCACGCCGGGGCAGAGCGCGCGCACCACGGTCGAAGCGCCTGTCAGCCTGCGCGATCTGGCGCCCACGCTGCTGGAGACCTGCCAGGTCACCCCGGCCTACACCATGGACGGGCGCAGTCTCGGGCCCCTGCTGGCCGAACCGACACGCGCCTGGGACCACCCGGTGCTGACCACCAAGGACCAGCACGACCATGCCATCCGGACCCGGGAGTGGCGCTACATCCGCTATGCCAGCGGCGAGCGCGAGCTGTACGACGAGATGGCCGACCCCGGTGAGCTGCACAACCTTGCAGGCGACATCGCCTATGAGAGCGTCATGGCCTCACTGGACGCACTGATGCCGCCCAAGCCCTGAGACCCTTGTTATCGGCGGATCTGGGTCGGACTTGAATCGATGAAAGGCCGGGCATGCCCGGCATTTCTCGTTCAAGCGCCCGGCCGCACAGGCCGAAACCCCTCGCATGCGTGGCCGCTTTGGTGCCGCGCGACAGCGAGCGGGGTCGGCCATGCGGTCTATCGGGTACAAGCTTCCAGGTTCCTCATCAGGGTTTCGGCGGGCCCCCTTGGTCTCGATCCTCTTCTCGGCACTCTGCCTCGCCGCCTGCGGCGGCGGCGGTGGCGGTGCGGACACCACCCCGACCGACGGCGGCAGCGAGCAGCCGCAGGACACCGGTCAGAGCACCGGCCCGGCGCCCCACGCCGGCCCCGATGCGTTGTACTTCCTGCCACGTGCGGACCTGGCGGAAACCGGCGCGCTCGACAGGCTCTCCGGTGGCACCGCCCTGTTCGCGGCCTGGAACCCGAGCGACCCCAACACGGCCCTGAAGCCGGGCATGAAGGTCATGTTCTTTGGCGCGGGCCGGGGCTGCAGCGCCGGCACCCAAGGGCCGTTGACCGCCTTGAGCGACGACCGCCTGGCGGTGCTGTCCAACCTGACCCTGATGCCCGCGGCGGCCGCGAAGCCGGCTCTGCGCTGGACACCTGCCGGCGACGCCGACGGCTGCGATGCCGAAGCCCGGACCCGCTCCGGCGCGTCGGCGGTCTATCTGAATGCGGACGACAGCAATGGCGCTGTCGGCATGCTGACCACCTCCGGGACGCAGGACGACGGTGCAGCGCCGTTCTTCGGGCCGTATGGCACGGCCGGGCAGAACGGCGGCGGCGCCAATGCCCACATCACGGGCACCTTCGTCAACTTCCGCCAAGCGTGGTCGGCCGCCGACCCTCTGCAGCCCTGGGCCGGCACGGCCGCTGCGCGGGTGCGCAGCGCGCAAAGCATGGGGGCCTTTCAGCTCGATGCGGCCAACGGCAGCACCGTGCAGGTCAAGCAGCAGATGATGGCCACCTTCCTGAACAAGGCCTGTCTGCAGACGATGAGCGGCCGGCCTTGCCAGGTGCAGTACCTGTTCAACACCGCCATTGCGCGAACCGGGGTGACCGATTGGTCCACCGTGAAGTGGTTCAAGGACGGTGGCGTCTGGTTCGACCCCGCGCAGGGCGGCATCCCCATCGTCGACGGCCCCATCTATGCCAGTGGCCAGTCGACGCTGGAAGAGAAGAGCCGCCTGCCGTTGTTCGTGTCGCAGGGGTCGGCCACCCAGCACAAGGCCTTCTCGGGCCGGACCTTCGACGTCACCATCAGCTTTGCGCAACTCCACAACGCGTTGCGCATCACCACCGCCCGCAGCCTGGGCCTCGACCTGTCGGCGGTGGGCGACAGCCAGATGGCCCAGGTCTGGGGTGCCAGCTGGAACGACCGCGACGCGTGGGTGCTGCTGTCTGGCGACGTCGGCCAGGAGGTCTACAACCCCAGTGGCACCCACAAGGTTCAGATCGGCGGCGGCTTCCGCAGCCTGTACGTCGGGCCGCAGTGACGCCCCCGGCGCGCTAGGATTCGCGCTGGCCGAACTTCCATCGAGCCCGCAACGTGGGCTCGACGACCCGCATGTCCATCATCACTGCCCAGCCCCTGCTCGAACCCCTGTTGCGCTTGATGGGCATGCAGCCTGCGCTGGTCCGGTTCGCCACCGAATCGGCCACCAAGCCCTTGCGCACGGTGATGCTGCGTGACACCCCACTGGTCAAGGACCTGAAGGCGAGCTTCGACGACCATTGCCACCTGACGACCATAGACGGCGAGGCCGACCGCCTGACCAACGTCAAGCTGGCCCTGCCCGGTGGCAAGCAAAGCTACACCGGCCTGCACCTGACGATCCTCAGCACGGCTGGCCAGATCAGCCTGCTGCTCGGCGGAGACAACCAGCGTGTGTTCGTCGGTGTGGGCTGCGGTGTGCGATCAAGCTTTCATCTGTCGCATCAGCCCACGGTCTTCATCGGTGACGGCACGACCATCGGCCCGTCGAAGTTCATTGTCTCCAACGCCGACCTGAAGATCGGCGCGGACTGCCAGATCCAGGACGATGTTCTGGTCGAATGCAGCCACCAGCATCAGATGCACGATCTGGCCGCCGGGGAACCCCTGCACGAGCACCGTTCCAGCGTCAGCCTGGCGCGGCACGTGTGGGTCGGGCGACGGGCCATGCTGCTGCCGGGTGTTCGCATCGGCGAGGGCGCCATCGTGCAGGCCGGCGCCGTGGTGGCCGACAAGGTGGCGCCCAACACCCTGGTCGGCGGCGCGCCGGCCCGCTGCCTGCGCGAGAACGTGGCATGGACACGCCAGTACGGCAAGACACCTGAAGCCGCGGTACCCAAAGTGTGAGGTCGATGAGCCCCAGGTCCATCGCCCGCCTGATTTAGGCATCAAGCCCGCCCCGTTCCCGGCCGAAGTCCTGTCCAGAGGCACGCAAGCGCGTGCCGACGACAGGGCACGGCGACAATGAACGGTGAACTTCGACAGACGCACGCTGGCAACCCACTGCGAGGAACGGCAGTGATCGGCCTGATGGCCGGGCTGGCGATCCTGGCCGCGTGTGGCGGGGGCGGCGGGGGAACGCCCCAAGCCACCGAACAGCCGGCCACCACCGACACGGCTGGCACGTCGGTGACTCCCGCGGCGGACGAGACCATCGCGGTGCCTGAACCGCGAAGCGGCGCCAACCTGTTCGATTTCGCGGTGGATGCCAGCCTGAGCAGTGTCGCGGAGCTGGAGCGCGTGGGCGGCGGGAATCTGCTGGCCGAGTGGAACCCGCGAAATCCAGCAACGGCGCTGGCACCGGGCATGAAGGTCTCCTTCTTCGGTTCGGCCAGCGCTTGCGCTGCCGATGCCTCCAACGGCCCCACGGTGGCAGGCAGCGACGATGCGTTTGCCGGTGCGCAGGCGCTGACCGGTGTCGCCATGCCCACAGGCCGCAGTGCCCTGCGCTGGACACCCGGCGGGGCACATGCCGCCTGTGACGCGGCCGCGCAGTCCGACAGCGGGCCGTCCTGGGTCTACGTGAATCCCCGAGCCGGCACCGCCGGTGGTGTTGGCATGTTCACCCGCAGCGGGCCGCTGGCCTCCGGCGGCCGCCCGTTCTTTGCGGCCTACGGGGCTGGCGGTGTCGATGGTCACGGCTTGAACGCCCACGGGCTCAGCAGCTTCGTGGCCTTCCGCCGGCCCTGGTATGCCGAGGATGCGGTGCGCCCGTTCGCCGCGTCGACCGACGGGCAGGCGACGAGCGCGCGGGTGCTGTCGCGCCAGAGCGTGGGTGCTGCCCAATTGGGCACACCGCCGTCCGGGCAGACCGTGCAGGTCAAGCAACAGGTCGTCGTCGAGTTCATCAACACCGCCTGCCAGAAGTCTGGCAGCGGGGCCACGGGCCCGTGCCAGATCCAATACCTGTTCAACACGGCCGTGTACCGCGCTGGCGTCACCGATTGGGACCGTTTCGCTCCGCCGCGCGAGGGCTGGCTGTGGTTCGACGCGGACCAGGGCAGTGTGCCCATCGTCGAAGGCCAGGTCCCGTCACCGGGACAGACTGTTCTTGACAAGACCTCCGGCCTGGCCTTGTTCGCCTCCGCCGGTCATCCGACCCAGCACCAACCGTTCAGCGACCGGCCTTTCGATCTGCGGATCTCCTTCGACCAGCTGGGCAACGCCATGCGCCTGGTGGCGGCCAGCAAGGCCCGCGTTGCGCCGGGCCAGGTGGGGGAGCAGGCGTTGCGAGAGACCTTCGGTGCCCGATGGAACGACCCGACGGCCTGGACCCTGGTGCATGCCGCGGTCGGCCAGGAGGTCTACAACGACGGCGCGGCGGTGCGTGCTGCCTGGCTGGGTGGCAGCTTCCGCCGGCTGCACGTGGGCTCGGTCAACTGACCGAGGAACACAAGGCTTTCACCTCGGCCCAGTTGGCGCTGAAGTTGGAGTGGATCCCGCGCTGCGTTTGCGTCGCCGGGAAGTAACCGATGCGGAAATCCAGCCCCAGCTGCGCGGCGAGGTCCCAGAAGTACAAGGCACTCATGGTGGCCGGCGACAGCACGGTGACCCGGGTTCCCGGTCGGCAGTAGATCAGGTTGGTCATCGATGCGCCTGCCAGCCCGACGATCTCCTCGGCCTGGGCGAACAGCGCGGCTTGCCTGGCATGCGGCATCGCTCCAGTCGCCACCTCGGTGAACCCCAGCCGTTGCAGCTCGGCGGCGACCTCGTCGTGGTTGTTCAGGTGGCGTGTGCTGGCATCCGAACGCGTCACGAACAGACGTGGTGGCGACGGCGGTGCGTCCTCGCACAGGACCGGCAGGCGGGCACGCAGCAACGCCAGCGAGCGCGGCGAGTGCGTGATCGGGTGGGCGTTGCACGGGCTGGCGAAGCGCGCCTGGGTCAGCAGCGTGGGCTGCTCGTCGAGCTCGACGATCCGGTCGCTGTCCACGCCGAGGTCGCGCAGTGCGTCGCGGGCAGTTGGTACGAACTCCGGGTGCAACCCGACCTTCAGGCCGGGTTCGAGGGCCAGGGACTGCGCAATGCGAGGCACGATGTCGGTCAGACAGTGGCCATAGTTCTTCACCCCATAACGGCTGGTGTAGAGCAGGGGGAAGTCAATGTGCCGGACCGGCGCCGGCACGTTGGCCTCCAGCGCGGCCAGCACCCGGGCCATGGGGGCGCCTTCGGTGTTGTCTTTGACCACCGATCCGCCGACCAGCATGGTGCCCTTGTCCATCACCAGCGCGCCGGGCAGTGCGTAAAGGTTCTGCGCCGGCAACTGACCCTGGACCTTGTCGAACTGCACCAGGAAAGGCTCGGCAGAGGCATCGCCCACATGCAGCCGGGTGGGGCGGGGACGAACGTAGCGCTCGGCGGCGGACAGGTTGGCCACGACGCGTACGCCAGGCAGGGTCTGAAGGGGCTTGATCGAGGGAGGCGGCATCGTCGGTGGTGCGGCGGCTGAAAGCCGATGATCATGGCACGGGGCGCCAGCAGGCCTGACCGCGCGACCCCCTAGTTTGCAGGGCCAGTCTCCGCGAAATGCCCCATCTGGCCTAACATTCGCGGTCCCGCGCCGCCGCGCCCGCGTGGGGGAAGCCGTATGACCTCCATGCACGATCAACCCCAGCCGCTGGGGGACCTGTTACGAGAGATGCCCTTGCCGGTGTCGTTGAAGCGTCACGCCCCGCTGTCCATGGGGCGGCGGATGTACAGCGTGCGACTGCGCGACACGGAGCTGGCCGCCGGCCTGAACGGTGCCACCTTCGACGACAGCTGTCTGCTGACCGTGGCCGAGGAGATGGACCCGGCCCAGGTGCCGCTGAAGCTGTCGGTGCAGGCGGGCAAGAAGCGTTTCACCGGGCTGCACCTCACCGTGCTGAGCACCAAGGGTCAGTGCAATCTGCTGCTGGGCGATGACCACCTCAAGGTGTTCATCGGCACCGAAACCAACGTCCGCGCGGGCTTCCACCTGTTCCGCCAGTCCTCCGTCTTCATCGGCGACCGGACGACCATCGGCCAGTCGCGCCTGCAGGTCAGCAATGCCGATCTGGTGATCGGAGAGGACTGCCAGATCATCGAGGACTGCGTCCTGCAGTGCAACGACCCGCATCCCTTCATCGACCTCACCAACGGCGAGCTGATCAACGGCGAGCGCCGCCGCATGTACCTGGGCCGGCACGTGCTGGTGCACCGGCGTTGCCTGTTGATGCCCGGCGTGCGCGTCGGAGATGGCGCCATCATCCAGGCCGGCGCCCTGGTGACCCATGACGTACAGCCGAACACCTTGGTGGGCGGCTCGCCCGCAGTGACCCTGCGCGAGCAAGTGGGCTGGGAGCGCGACTTCGCGAAGACCGCCAGCCGGCCACGCGCGAAGCCCCCCGAGCCCTAGCGGGAGAGCTCGGCGGGTGGTGCCAGGTACGCCTGGCACCGGGTGCCCCACGCGAGGCCAGCGCCGGGCCGCTCCCAAGCGGCCGAGAACCCGCTCGGCGGGTGGGGCCAGGTACACCTGGCCCCGGGTGCACCAATCAAGCGGTGCCGCCGACGGTGATGCCGTCGATGCGCAGCGTCGGCTGGCCGACGCCCACCGGCACGCTCTGGCCGTCCTTGCCGCAGGTGCCGACGCCGGTGTCGAGCTGCAGGTCGTTGCCGATCATGCTGACGCGGGTCATGGCCTGCGGGCCGTTGCCGATCAGCGTGGCACCCTTGACCGGGTAGAGCACCTTGCCGTTCTCGACCCAGAAGGCCTCCGAGGCCGAGAAGACGAACTTGCCGCTGGTGATGTCGACCTGGCCGCCGCCGAAGTTGGTGGCGTACA
>JADMKA010000066.1 GCA_018780145.1 Vitreoscilla sp.
GGCCCGATCATGGCCATGGCGCGTTCGCGTCGGTGCGTGTCTTCAACAAGCCGTGCGCTCGCCGGCCTCCACTTCGTTTCGGCCGGCTCGCGCGGCCCGGCAGCGACCCATCGAGGGCCAGCTGCCGGGCAGACCAGACACCGCCTGCCACCGCGGCGTGCCCACTTGGTGGGTCGGTGCCATGTGCCCGCGCATGCAGGAGGAACCCCGATGAAGACACTGGTGCTGTGCAACCAGAAGGGCGGTGTCGGCAAGAGCGCCGTCGCTACGCTGCTCTCCCACCACCTGGCCCACCGTGGCCAGCGCGTGCTGGCCATCGACCTGGACCACCAGGGCAACTTCACCAAGCCGCTGCGCCTGTCTGGCCGGGCTGCAGTTGCTGCCTTCGCGGCCGATGCGCTGATGACCGGCACCGCGCCGGCACTGCCGGCCCAGCCCTGCGTGCTGGTGCCGGGCGACCGGGCGCTGCTCGGGTTGGAGCGGCAGCCGGCCTTGCACACGCCATTCGCCCGCAACTTCCGCAGCTTCCTGGCTGCCGTGGAAGGCGCATTCGACGTGTGCGTGGTCGACACCAACCCGAACCCCGACATTCGCGTGATTGCGGCGCTCGCGTCTGCCGACTTCGTGCTCTCGCCGATCCAGCTGAACCAGGAGGCGATGGACGGCGTCAGTGGGCTGCTCAACCACGAGCGTGTTGGCCTGCGCAAGATCAAGGCGGTGCTGAACTCGAAGTTGGTGCTGATCGGTCTGCTGCCGACGCTGGTCGAGCCGACACCGTTCCAGAAGGCGAACTTCCTGCAGGTTGTCCAGCAGTACCACCCGCTGATGATCCGCATCGGCGACGGGCCGGGCGACTTCGCCTCGATGCCCCGTCGCTCGTGCATCGCCGAGGCCCAGGCCGAAGGTGCCGTGCTGTGGGAGATGAAGAAGACCGCAGCCCGGGATGCCTGGCGCGAGATCGATCCCAGCCTGCAACGGATCGGCGACATCGTGATGGCGCCGGCCAGGACCTCGGAGGCGAACCATGCCACTGCAGCTTGACGACCTGGCGGCGCTGGATGCGCCAACCCTGGAGAACACGGGCCAGCCGCTGATGTTGCCCGTGGCGTCGATCGACGAGGATCCCGAGCAGCCGCGCCGCGAATTCGAAGACAACCGGCTCGAAGACCTGGCCGAGACGATCCGCAGCCGCGGCGTGCGCCAACCCATCTCGGTACGGCCGAACCTGCAGGCGCCTGGCCGCTGGATGCTCAACTTCGGCGCGCGTCGATTGCGTGCGTCAAAGATGGCCGGCATGGTCGAGATCCCGGCCTTCATTGACACCACGGCCGACAGCTATGACCAGGTGATCGAGAACGAGCAGCGTGAAGGCCTCAGGCCGCTCGAGTTGGCGCTGTTCGTGCAGAAGCGCATCGCGCTGGGCGACAACCAGGCCGAGATCGCCAAGCGCCTCGGTAAGAGCCGGCAGTGGGTGACCCTGGCCACCGCACTTATCGAGCCGCCGGACTGGCTGCTGCAGGCCTACCGCGAGGGCCGGTGCCGAGGCACCAACGAGCTCTACGACCTGCGGCGCCTGCATGGCGAACATGGCGACGCGGTGGAGGCCTGGGCCGCTCAGCAACCGACGATCACCCGAGACCGGCTAACGGAGTTTCGTGCAACGCTGGAGCGCCGGACGGCACCCGCGCCGGCACCTGCGGGCAGTGCGGTGCAGCTGCCCGATGCCGCCGACGTGGCCCGCGACGATCCAGGGGCAGAGGAAGCAATGCAGACACTGCCGGGAGCCCTGGCATCACCGGCTGACCCTCGTGGTGTCCCTACCCGCTCGACCTCGCCCGACGCCCCCATCAGGTCCGATCAGCGCGTCCACGTGGAGTTCGAGGGTCATGACTATCAGCTGGTGGTGTCGGTGGTCCCCGACCACGCAGGCTGCATGTACGTGCGCCCCTTGACGGGTGGACCGCGCCGCCTGGCACCTGTCGCTGCGCTGAAGCTGCTGGGGTTCGTGGGCGGGTGAGGCCTGGGCGATGGGCTTGTCAATCGGATTGACAGGGTCCGCACGAAGAGTCCTGCGGCTCCCCATCTGGACCACGCGGCGCCGCTGCGATACCTTGTGCCCATGAAGACTGCAAGCCTCCCTTCCGTTCCTGTCGAGCCGGAGTTCCTGGCCGAGATCGAATCGGTACTCGCCGAGGGCGAGAGCCTCGCTGAGTTCGTCGAGGCCGCGGTGCGCGCCAGTGTCGAGCGCCGGCGAGTCCAGGCCGAGTTCATTGCCCGCGGCCTGCGCTCGCGAGACGAAGCGAAGCGCATGGGTGACTATGTCGATGCCGCCGATGTCGTCGCTGGGCTGCAGCAGAAGCTCGACGACGCGCGCGCCCGCCTGTCGAAGCCGCCCAACAGCAGCGAATGACCTTCAGCGATCCCTGACGCAGTGGTCCGGCCCGCGACGAGTTGTCAATCCGATTGACAACATCAACCGCGCACCCGCCGCCTGTCCTCATCCCCAAGGTCTCGCAGCCGGCATGAATGCCAGGCCCAGCTTCGCCTTTCGGCTTGTCAATCCGATTGACACGCGACCTTCGATTCGCCCGGCCCGCGATGATTCTGGCTTCGGAATCATCGGCCTTGAAGCCTCGATTCGAGCCAATACTGAATGCGTAGGTGAGTGCAGAGATAGGCGCGGTGGCGCCGTTGTCTGACACGCACGGCATGTCAGGAGGCTCGGGTATGGCGCCCTCGTCACGTGATCGACTCAGCGTCGATCTGCATGGTCTGAAGGCCGCGCTCGTTGAGCGCGCGCGGCTGGCCGGTACGTCTCCCTCGGGTTGGGTTCGGGCCACGCTTGCTGAGGCCCTGGGGGGCTCTGCTGAGCCTGCCCGCGAGGCCAGGCCACCTCGGCTCGAAGCGCCCAGCGTGACCCGTGTGCGGCTCACGCTGCGCATGCCTCGCGCCGAAGCCGATGCGGTACTGGCCGCGGCCCGCCTGGCAGGTCAACCTCCGGGCGACTTCGTCGCCGACCTGCTGGCGGGGCAGCCTGCGCCCATGCCGGCCAGCGACCGCGCCGAGACTGTCGGGGGGCTGATCGCGGCGTGTGCCGAGCTGTCCACGTTCAGCCGCAACCTGAGCCACCTGTTGTCGCTGTTGCGGCAGGGTGCCTTCAGGCCAGCCGAGGAGTACCGGCCGATGCTGGCCACGCTGAGCCAAGACGTGCGCGAGCACCTCGATCACCTCACGCGTGCCCTTGTTGACTTGCAGCCCCGCCGGGGCAGCGGCATGCAACAGCGCCACCCCAGCGCAACCCGGGCAGGAGCACGGCCATGACACCAGGTCAGAGTATCGACGGCGTCCTGATCCAGTGGGGCGACCGGCTCTTCTATCCGGGCAACCGGATCGTGCACACCCGGCCGCAGCCCAAGCTAAGCGGGCTCGCCGCACATCAGCGTGCCGCCGTCATCCGGGCGCGTATCGAGGCGACCGTGGTGCGCCGGGCGCCGCAGGTGATGGTGAAGGTCACGGGCGGCGGGCGTGGCATGAAGGCCATCGCCGCGCACTTCCGATACATCAGCAAGAACGGCCGCCTCGACATCGAGGACGACCTCGGCGACGTCTCGCGTGGCAAGTCAGCACTGCACGGGCTGGCGGACGACTGGCGCTATGGCGGAACCTTCATCGATGACATCGGCGATCGGCGAGAGGCATTCAACGTCATGCTGTCGATGCCGAGGGGGACCGATCCCCTGGCTGTGCAGCGCGCGGCGCGCGAGTTCGCCAAGGTCGAGCTGGCGGACCACAAGTACGTGATGGTGTTGCACGACCACCAAGCCAACCCGCACGTACACATCAGCGTTCGGGCCGAGTCCCGGCACGGCAAGCGCTTGAATCCGCGGAAGGCCGACCTGCACCGGTGGCGGGAGACCTTTGCCGAGAAGCTGCGCGATCAGGGTATCGAAGCCGAAGCGACTCGTCAGGCTACCCGCGGGCGCAATAGGAACTACGACACCCTGTGGAGGCTGAAGGCCCGGCAGGATGGGCGCTTGAAAACCACGCGGCTGGGGACCAAGGCCACGGCTGCGGCTCAGGCGACACGGGCACAGGCCGTCGAAGCCTGGATGCATGTGGGCAGGGCGCTGGCCACGTCCGGGAATGTGGAGGAACGCAAGTTGGCTGGTGCCATCGCGGCGTTCATCAAGGAGATGCCGATCAGCCAGGCAGCTGCTCCGCAACGGGCTGGGCCTGAGCAGGCGCCGAAATCCAAGCCAATCGACATCAATCACCAGCGAGGAAGGTGACACCACTGCAGCAAGAGGCGTTCAAAACCTGGGTCTCCCCCATCGCGCGCGAGCCTGATTCATTGGGCCACAGAAAGACGAGCGACTGGCACCCTCGCAAGGGTCCGCGGATCTTCCATCTACTCAGGAACCGAAGCCAGCTTCAGACTGGGTGCAGTCGGTCAGAATTCGCACGCGAGTGGCTGCGGGCACCGATACCTGACCTTGGCCGGCTCCTCGGGCGGCTGTCCGCTGCACCTCGGAACTTGCCATTCGATGCGGCGGGGCGGAGCGGCAAGCCAACCCAGCCATGACCACGCCCGGTCTACGGCTGCTCTCGCGGGCGGTGAACGGGTACTCCCGACCCGTTGCAGTCAGTCGCATCGCGACCAAGCAGACGTTCGCAAGTCGCTCTAGCTCGCGAATCGCGTGTACCTGACGATTGACCGCGGCGGAGTCAATCAAGCGGCGTCGGCCGCTCGCAGACTGGGAAAAGAGCGGCACGCCGCGGCATCGAACTGTTCATCAGCGCGGCTGGAACATGATGAGACCCATACCAGTCAGCGCGACGGCGACGCCCGCCACGTCCCATGCCGTCGGCCTGATGCCGTCCACGATCCACAGCCACAGCAGCGCGACGCCTATGTAGACCCCGCCGTACGCCGCATACACACGCCCCGCCGCAGTCTCGTGCAATGTGAGCAGCCAGGCGAAGAGGGCCAGGCTCGCCGCCGCTGGAATGAGCAACCATGCGGACCTGCCCTGCTTCAGCCACAGATAGGGCAGATAGCAGCCAACGATCTCGGCCAGGGCCGTGGCGATGAACAGGGCAAATGTCCTCATGCGGTCAGCGTACCGCCAAGTCGGCCACCAGCCTCGCCTTCAGTGCGCGCTCGCGGATCGCGTCCTCTGACTCGGTCGCCCAGGTGAAGGTGCTCTTCCACGCCCAGACCATGCCGTCGAGCCGGACGAAACGCACTTCGCCTGCCTTGCCCGCGACCGTCGTCACTGGACGCTGCCCCTCGAAATCGAACGCGATCGTGTGTGAACCCGGCTTCAGCCGGTAGCGCACCATCGTGTTCGGCAGGGTCTCGACGGTGGCTCCGTCATCTGCCTGGACCTTCACGAAGTTGCGGCCGTCGCCCCAGTTGCGCCGAACGACGTACACAGTGAGCGCGTTCGGGTCAGGCGCGAACTGCTTGGCCTGCGCATCGGCGTTCAGACTCGGCACCGGGGCCGCGGTGCAGGTGATCACGCGGCCCTTGTTGGTCTTGTGGCAGTACGGGATCTCGGCGGTGGGATCGGGTGCGGGCGGCGTGGCACAGCCCGCCAGCAACCCGGCCACCAAGACCACCGAGGCACAGGTCAGTCGGCTGGCAGTCATGGCGGTCACTTCACGGTAAAGCGTGCAGTGGCCGGCTTGCCGCCGACGGTCACGACCGCGACGGCCTTCGTCCCGGGGCCGACCTTGAAGCTGCCAGTGGCTTCGAGCTTGTCGCCAGCCGGCTTCAGCTCGACCTCCTGCTTTTCGGTGCCGGTCAGCAGCGTGACCTTGGCGGTAGCCTTGGACACGTCGGCCGGCTTGCCGTGGTCGCGCAAATAGAGCTGGATCACAGTGGCCTTAGCCACCAGTTCGTAGTCCATGTCCTTGACCTCGACCACGACGCCGCCATGCAGCGGCTTGTGCTCGTGGGCATGGTCGTGCTTGTCACCGGCGGCGAAGGCAGAACCGGCCAGGGCGAGGGTGACGGAGGCGAGGAAGGCTTGCGTTTTCATGGGAGTCCTTTCGGGTTGGTGGGTGTGAACAGCAACTGAGATCAAAGCGGCATCAAAGCGCCTCGGCGTCCTTGTCGTCCATCAGTGCTTCGGCCGGCTTGCGCCCGAAGAGCCAGAACATCGCGGGCGTGAGGAAGGTGTCGAGCAGGGTCGAACTGATCAGTCCGGAGAAGATCACCACGGCCACCGGGTGAAGCACCTCGGTGCCGGGCTGCTCGGCCTCGAACAGCAGCGGGGCCAGCGCAAAAGCCGTGACCAGCGCGGTCATCAGCACCGGGCTGAGCCGCTCCAGCGAGCCGCGCAGGATCATCTTCTGGTCGAAGGACTCGCCCTCGAAGCGCATCAGGTTGATGTAGTGGCTGACCTTCAGGATGCCATTGCGCACCGAGATGCCAGCCAGCGTGATGAAGCCGACCAGGGCTGCCACGCTCAGCGGCTGGCCCGACAGCCACAGGCCGATCACCGCGCCGACCAGGGCCAGCGGGATGTTCACCATGATCAGCGCCGACAGCGCCGCCGACTTGTAGCGGCTGTAGAGCACCACGAACATCAGCGTCAGCGACACGATGGACAGCAGGCCGACGAGCCGCGAGGCCTCCTCCTGGGCCTGGAATTGCCCGCCCAGGGTGATGAAGTAGCCCTCGGGCAGCTTCGTCTCGGCGACCACCTTGCGGATGTCAGCCACGATCTCCGACAGCGCACGGCCCGAGGCATTGGCCGACAGCACGATGCGCCGCTTGCCGTCGTCGCGGCTGATCTGGTTGGGCCCGTCGCCGTCCTCGATCGTCGCGATCTTCGAAAGCGGGATGCGCCCGTTCGGCGTCTCGATCAGGATCTGACCCAGCCCTTCGACGGAGCGCGCCGATTCCGGCAGCTTCACCACCAGCGCGAAGCGCCGGCTGCCCTCGACGATCTGGGTCACCTTCTCGCCCTCGACCAGGGCTTGCAGCGCCGACAGCACCTGTGGCGCCGGCACGCCGTACTGCGCCGCCGCGGCGTAGTCGATGCGCACCTTGATCTGCGGTGCCAGCACCTGCTTCTCGATCTGCAGGTCGGCAATGCCTGGGATCGCAGCCAGCTTGGCCCGCAGGGCATCGGCTTGGCCGCGCAGGGCGTCCAGGTCCTCGCCGAAGATCTTGATGGCAATCTGCGAGCGCACGCCCGAGAGCATGTGGTCGATGCGGTGCGAGATCGGCTGACCGATCTCCAGCGCGGCCGGCAGATTGACCAGGCGCGCACGGATGTCGGCCTTGATCTCGTCCATGCTGCGCGTCAGCTCGGCGGTGGGCTTGAGGCCCACGTCGAGTTCACTGACGTGCACGCCCTCGGCGTGTTCGTCCAGTTCGGCGCGGCCGCTGCGGCGGCCGACGTGCGTGACCTCGGGCACCTGCTTGACCAGCACCTCGGCCTGGCGGGCCAGCGCCGACGATTCGGTCAACGTGACACCGGGGTTCAGGCGCAGGCCGATCAGAAGCGTTCCCTCGTTGAACGGCGGCAGGAAGGTCGTCGGGAAGAACGGCACGGCGGCTGCGGCCACCAGCACGGCAGCACCGGCCGCCGCCATGGCAGCCTTGGGCCGGTCCAGCACGCCCTGCAGGCTGCTGCTGTAGCGCGCCTTCAGCCAGGCCAGGACCTTGGTGTCGCCGTGGTCCAGGTTCTTCATGCGCGGCAGCAGGTAGAAGCTGAGCACGGGCGTCACCGTCACCGAGACGATCAGCGAGGCCAGCGTCGAGACGATGAAGGCGATGCCCAGCGGCACGAACAGCTTGCCTTCCAGCCCCGGCAGCGCGAACAGCGGGATGAAGACGAGCACGATGATGACCGTCGCATACAGGATGGCCGACCGCACTTCCATCGTGGCGTGCGCGACGATCTCGATCGGGTGCAGACGACTGTGCGGATGGTTCGCGCGGTCGGCCTTCAGCCGCCGAAGCACGTTCTCCACACCTACCACCGCGTCGTCGACCAGGCCGCCGATGGCGATGGCCAATCCGCCAAGCGTCATCGTGTTGATCGACAGGCCGAAGTACTTGAAGACCAGCGCGGTGATGAAGATCGACACCGGGATGGCCGTCAACGCGATGATGGTCGGCCGCAAGGTCCCCAGGAAGAAGAACAGGATCACCGCCACGAAGATCGAGGCACCGATCAGCTTGCCCTGCAGCGTGGTGATCGAGGCCTCGATGAAGCTGGCCTGGCGGAAGGTCACGCGCGGTGCCTCCATGCCGGCCGGCAGCGAGGCCTTCAGCCCCACCAGTGCGTCTTCAATTGACTTTGTGAGCGCGATGGTGTCGGCGGTCGGCTGCTTCTGGATGCCCAGGATCACGGCCGGCTTGCCTTCATATCCGGCGTCGCCGCGCTTGAGTGCGGCGGCGAAAGTCACCTCGGCGATCTGGCGCATCAGGATGGGTTGTCCGCCCTTGGATGTCAGTGCCAGGTTGTTTAGGTCATCGAGGCGCGAGGTGCGACCGAGGTTGCGGATGAGGTACTCGCGGCCGTTCAGCTCCAGGAATCCGCCCGAGGTGTTGGACGAGTAGCCCTTCAGCGCGCCTTCCAGCTGGTCATGCGTGATGCCCAGCTCGGCCATGCGCGTGGTGTTTGGCTGCACCTGGAACTGCCGCACCTCGCCGCCGATGGGGATGACCTGTGCGACGCCGGGCACCGACAGCAGCCGAGGGCGCAGCACCCAGTCGGCGTACTCGCGCACGGCCATCGGGCTGATCTTGCTCGGATCGACCGGAATGGCGATCTGCATGATCTCGCCCATGATCGAGCTGATCGGGCCCATGCGCGGCACCACGCCTTCGGCGATGCCTTCCTCCATCGAGGACAACCGCTCCGACACCAGTTGCCGGGCGCGGAAGATGTCCGTACTCCAGTCGAAGGTGACGTAGAGGAAAGACAGGCCGGCTGACGAGGTTGAGCGCACGCTCTCCACGCCGGGCAGACCAATCATGGTCGTCTCCAGCGGGAAGGTGATGAGCTGCTCCACCTCCTCGGCGGCCATGCCGCCGGCCTCGGTCATGATGGTGACGGTCGGCTTGTTCAGGTCAGGGAACACATCCACCGGGGTGCGCGAGAGCGTGAACGCGCCATAGGCCATCAGAACGACGCTGGCGATGATCACCAGCAGCCGGTTCGTCAGGCTGTTATCGAGTAGCCACTTGAACATGTCAGCGCACCTGGTTGATCAGGGTGGCGCCTTGCGTGGCGATGCGGTCCCCGGCCTTCAGACCCGACGTGACCGCGACGTTCACACCATCGAGGGCCTCGGTCGTGATGCTGCGAGGCTTGAAGCGCTCGGGTGCGGTCTTGACCCAGACAACGGTCTGGTTGGCCGGGTTCTTCATCAGCGATGCGACTGGGACCGCAATGCCCTTGACCTTCTGCTTTGTCTGCACGAATACGCGCACGGGTTGTCCGACGGCCAGGCTGTTGAGTGCCGCACCCTGGGCACGGAAGCCCAGCGGCAGCGCTTGCTCGCGCAGGCTGCGGGCCGCGCCCAGGTACTCCAGCGGCACACGCTGGTCACCGACCGCCAGCGTGGCGCTGCCCACATTGGCCGCGAGCGAAGGCTCGAAAGCCAGCGCCTCGATGCGCAAGCGGCTCGGGTCGATGATCTCGAACAGCAGTTCGCGGGCGTCGACCACCTGGCCGGCGACCACATAGGCCGACGCGATCACGCCCGACACCGGGGCCACCAGCGCTTCCCGCGTCGCCAGGCCGCCGCCAACGGCCGCCATGCGTTCGGCCAGGCTGGCTGCTTCGCTCTCGGCCGCCTCGATGTCCTTGCGCGGCACGGTATCCGACAATTCCTTCAGCCGCGTCACACGCTTGACGGCAAGCGACTTGGCCGCACGCAGCTCGGCAAGTTGCGCGGATTGATTCGATCTCTCGATGGGCGCCGTCGAGGGCACCACGTAGGCCAGCACCTCGCCTTTGCGCACCACCTGTCCCGGGTTGGGCAGGCCGCGCGGACCGGGCTCGATGCGGCCGGCGTTCAACGGCTGCACCTTGCCGCCGGCGTTGGGATCCATCAGCACCTTGCCGTTCAGCTCGACCGAGCGCGGCAGCTCGGCCTCAGCAGCCACCATCGTGCGTACTCCCAGCTGGCGCTGGGCCGGCTTGGGCAGGAACACGCTGCCGTCGGGCTGGCGTTGGGGGCCGTTTGCGCTCGGCGCAGCGGGTCCGTCGCCATGGTCATGGCCTTCCCCGGCCTGCGCATTCAGTGGGCCCACGAGTGCCAGCACCACGCCGAGCCAGGCCAGGCGATGCAGAGAAGCGCGCTTCATGCTGCACCTCCGGCGCGAACCTGGCGGACAGCCATCAGGCGTCTCCCGCCGAACACCAGCACGGCCAGGGCGGCCAGGCCGCCAGCGGCCCACCCGGCGAACTCCTTCCAGGAGTGCTCATGCGCTGGCTCGTCGGTATGGGCGGCCTCGTGTAGATCGAGTTCGCCGGCCAGCAGATCGACTTCGGCGCCTGCAGTCACGGTCGCCGTGATCGGCAGCACGCCAGGCTTGGGCGCCTCCTTGAGCACCACTTCGTAGGCGTCGTCACCGTGTGCCTCGGCCTTGAATTTGACCCCTGCGATCTCGAGTTCGATCTGCGCGCCGCGCACCGGGGCGTTGTCGGCGAATCGGTCGAGGTAGAGGGTCACCTGCTTGCCGTCGAGAACGCCGACGAGCTCGAAGGTCTCGGACACCGCCGCAAAACGGGGCAGCGCCGTACCCGTGGCGGCCGGGGCGGCGTCGCCGTGGTCATGGCCATCGCCGGCGATGGCCGGCAGGCTGTAGCCGATCAGCACGGCCGCGAGACCGAGCGCTGTCAGGGAGAGGGAGGACTTCATGGGATGGGATTCCTGAAAGGGGTTCGCTGAGCGTGTTCGTTGCGCGTGTTCTGGCGGCTCACTGCGGCAGCAGGCCCAAGGCCTGCCGCCACGCCGAGATGGCTGCGGCGAGTTCGATGCGGGCACGCAGCGCCTGTCGCTCGGCGTCTGCGGCATCGGCCTCAATGCGCAAGCGCGTGGGCAGGTCGGACTCGCCCAGGCGGAAAGACTTGTCGAAGAAGCCCCGCGATTCGCGCGCCAGCTGGGCGCGGCGTTCGGTAGCGGCCAACTGCGTCCGAGCCGCGTCGGCGCGTGCGCGGGCGGCTTCGCGCTCGCCTGCGAGGCGGGCACGTTCCAATGCCATCTGCGCCTGCAGTTCGACCACCTCGGCGCGGGCCGAGGCGACGCGAGCATCGTGGCGGGGACCGGCACCGAAGGGGATGCGCACACCGACCGTGAAGGTCTGCTGGTAGGACTCGCCATACGTGCCCCGGTCGCGGGTGGCGGCAATTGTGAGTTCGGGGCTGGCGCGAGACTGCGTGGCCGCGAGTGCAGCCACGCCGTCTGCGACGGCGGAGCGGTCCTTCAACGAGAGCAGTTCGGCATGCGTCTCCAGGCCGTCCGCAGCACTGGGCACCGTGGACGGCTCGGGTTCTGCGTCGGCGCTAGGCGAATGGCTGGGTGCGGCAGCGCCTGGCATGTCGACGAGTGGACGAAGCTGCTGCCAGGCGGCCGTGAGCGAACCTTCAGCTTGCGCCACGGCGGCTTCGGCCGCTGCCACGGCGCCGTCGGCCTGATGCTGGTCGGCACGGGCCAAGTCACCGGCCTTCAGACGCTTGCCGACATCGGCCGCGATGCGGCGAACGTTGTCGAGCTGGCCGCGCGCGGCATCGAGTTCCACGCGGGCGCGCTGCCACGTCCACCAGCCTTCGCGGACGGTGGCTGCCACGCGCAGTTGGGCCGCCGTGGTGCGGCTCTCGATGGCACGCCCTTCGGCATCGGCCAGGGCCTGGCTGCGGCCGCGTTCGCCCGGCAGCCATAACGGGATCGCCACGCCGATATCGTACTCGCGGGTGCCGAGGTTGCGGTTCAGACGATCCGTCTTGGTGGACAGCTCCATCGCCACCGGTTCGGGCGTCAACGATCGGGCCGCCTGCTGCTGCGCGCGTGCCGCGTCGCGTCGCGCTGCCAACGCTTGGGCTTCGGGCTGACGCGCCCAGGCGGCTTCGAAGGCCGCACGCAGCGTGGGACGGTCCTGAACGGTGGGCGTTGCCGCAGTTTGTGCGTGCGCCTCGATCAGACCGCCGGTCAGTGCAGCGGCGAGTGCCAGGGTCAGGTTGGCGCGGGCGGCGTGTTGCCACTGCCCGGCAGCCAGGAATCTTCTTCGGTGCATCCGATGCTCCAGTGTTGAAAACAACCCACGGGAGATCGGCAAGGGGCGACGCTGAGCAACTCAGAGTCGGATCGGGCCTCGCACGTCGCCACTGACACGAACGTCAACTGGCGCGCACTCAGGCGCGAACGGGCTTCAGAAAGGGAAGAGACCCGCCTCGCCGATCAGGCGAGGGGCAGCCACTGAGGGCGTTCGGGT
>JADMKA010000127.1 GCA_018780145.1 Vitreoscilla sp.
CCAGCGCCTGGATGGTGGCGCCCAGCATGCGGGCGTTCTGCTCCAGCCAGAACTGGACCGTGCGCAACTCCTCGATGCGCTTTTCAAGCTCCTCGGGGTTCAGCGTGGGGGCGATCCACTGGCCCATGTTGGGCAGCGACGCCCCGGCGTTCTTCACCAGCCCCTGAAGGAAGTCGAAACCAGGAACCAGCTTGGTGAAAGCGGCGGCGTCTGCCATGCGTGCCTCGTGTTCGTTGACCCGGATGCAACGATTGTGCGCCCGCCTTCCACGCCCGGCGCTACCGGGTGAACCCGAGCGCGGCCGGATAGGGCACCCGCTCGACCTCGAAGCCGCGTGCGGCCAGCAGGGCCGGCAGGCCCTCGGGCCCGGTCATGTGCAGCGCGCCGACCGCGGCGAACACCGGCCCGCTGTCGCGGTGCAGGGCCGCCAGCTTGTCGGCCAGCACCAGGTTGCGCTCGTCGATGAGCCGGCGCTGGAAGGCGCGTTGCTCGGCGGTGTTCATGCAGTCGCACCACTGGGCGTAGCTGGCCAGTTCGTCGAGCTGGCCAGCGCCCCAGGCCTCGGCCAGGCGTTGCATGGTGCGCAGCGCGCGGCCGTTTTCCAGCTCGTCCAGGGTGCTGGCGATCAGCGCCTCGCTGGCGGCCCGGGTGGGTTGCAGCAGCAGTGCGATCTGCGACTCGGGGGTTTCCAGCGAGATCACCGGCTTGCCCAGGCCGCGCGCCATGCCGGCCAGGAAGCCGTCGATGCCGTAGGCGGGCTCCAGGCCCAACCGGCGGCCGGCCAGGGCGACCAGTGTCATCGCCTGCATCTCCGGGCGCAGTGGTGCCAGGGCCGGGCCGGCGCACATCGCCTCGGCCTGCTGCGCCAGGCGGCGGGCCAGCGGGGCCGGCAGCGGGGGCTGGCCCTTGGGCGCCACCACGGCGGCCGTCAGGCGGCGGGCGATGTCCGGATCCAGCATGTCCAGTTCCAGCGCCACGGTGCGAGAGGCGTTCAGCGCCTTCATCACCGCCGGCCCCGGGAACATCCAGGGCAACCGCGCCACGTGAACCGTGCCGTAGAGCCAGGAGGTGCGCCCACCCTGCTTGACGGCCCACAGGAAGCCGCGGTCGAGGGCCTGGCGCTGGCCCTCCTGCACCTGCTCGGCCCGCAGCGGCGCCGGCTCAGGCGGGCAGGCCGTCCCGGCGGCCCAGGCCGGCACCGCCAGGCCCATCAACGCCAGGCCCAGCAGGGCGGCGCCCAGTAGCCGGCGCCAGCCCATCAGGGTCACACCACCTCCACGACGGTCTGCTCGATGGCGCCGAAAACGCTGTGGCCGTCGCGCCCTTTCATCTCGATGCGGATGGTGTCCCCGTACTGCATGAAGTGGGTGCGCGGCTCGCCGTGCTCGAGGGTCTCTCGGGCGCGCTGCTCGGCGATGCAGCTGTAGCCCTTGGCCGGGTCCTGGTTGCCGACCGGGCCGGAGCCGACGATGCTGCCGGCGCGCAGATTGCGCGTCGTCGCGAGGTGGGCGAGCAACTGGCCGAAGTGGAATGTCATCTCCGGCCCGGTGTCGGTGAGGCCCACGGTGCGGCCGTTCCAGACCGACTGCAGGGTCAGGTGCACCCGGCCGCCTTGCCAGGCCTCGCCCAGTTCGTCCGGCGTTGCCGCCACCGGGCTGAAAGCCGTGGCCGGCTTGCTTTGAAAGAAGCCACGGCCCTTGGCGAGCTCGGCCGGCACCAGGTGGCGCAGCGTCCAGGCGTTGGCCAGCATCAACAGGCGCACCCC
Organism: Vitreoscilla sp.; assembly: GCA_018780145.1. Taxonomy (GTDB): domain Bacteria; phylum Pseudomonadota; class Gammaproteobacteria; order Burkholderiales; family Burkholderiaceae_C; genus Ideonella. The sequence continues at coordinate 1,766 of JADMKA010000127.1, forward strand.
CTCCAGCGCCTGCGCCGGTGGCGTGCCCATCGGGACATCGCCGGTGATCACCGCGATCCCGGATTCGAAATCGATGCCCCAGTCGGCGCTGGCGAACCGTGCGTCGTCGCAGGGGCCGAGAAAGTCGTCGCTGCCGCCCTGGTAGACCAGCGGGTCGCCCGGGGCGGCCCCGTCCTGTGGGGCCGCCCCGGGTGCCCCCTCGGCACGGTTCAGGTAGGCCGAGCCGACGGCCCACTGGCAGGCGCGCGGCAGCGGCGCCATGCACATCGCCGGGTCGAACGGGAAGGCGTGCCGGGCCTTGCCGTGGTTCAGCGTGGTGGCCAGGTCCTCCAGTTGCGGCGACAGGAAGTTCCAGTCGTCCAGCACCTGCTGCAGGCGGGTGGCGATGCCGTTCGCGAAGTGCGCGGTCGCGAGGTCGCGCGAGACGACGACCAGCTGGCCGTCACGCGAGCCGTCCTTGTAGGTGGCGAGTTTCATTCGGGTCCGGGGGTGTCGCGGTTGATGGCACCATTGTCCGATGAGCGTGCCGAGCCTGCCCCTGCGCCTGCCCGACTGGCCCCCGGGCCCGGTCTGGCGGAGGCGCGGCCGCCTCGGCGCGCTCGTCCTGTTGGTGGCGATCCTGCATGGCGTGCTGATCGGCCCGGTGTCCCAGCCGCTGGGGCGCCGGCCCAGCCGCCCACCGGCCATGCAGCTGGTGACCCTGCCGCCGTCCGCGGTGAACCGGGTGGCCGAGGACCCGACATTGCCGGTACCGACGCCGGTGCAGGTGCCGATGCAGACTCCCGTGCCGGCCGCGCCGCCCCCCCTGCTGGCGGCCCCATCACCCGACCCGGCGCCGGCCACCGCGCCCGATACGCGGCCGGTGGATTGGACCGCCGGCCCGTTGGCGCCGGAGGCCGTGTCTTCAGCCGAAGCGCCGACCCCGGAGCGCGGCAACGAGGCCGGCCGCGGTGCAGCGCCCCCGGGCCCGGCCGACGGCGCCGCCAGCGACGACGGCGGGCGCCGGCCGCCCACCTATGCCGCCACCCCCACCGACCAACCGATGAAGCTGGATTACCGCGTGGAGCGTGGTGACGACGCCGGCACCGGCCAACTGAGCTGGGAGCCCCAGCCCGACGGCCACTACCGTGCCCGCTTTTGGGGCGAAGCCGGCAACAGCGCGCTGATGGACTGGGTGTCGCGCGGCAGCCTGGCCGCGACCGGCCTGGCGCCCGAGCGCATGGTCGAGCGGCAGCGCGGTGTCGAGGTGCGGGCCGTGAACTTCCAGCGAGACCAAGGGGTGATCAGCTTTTCCGGGTCCGGCCGCGCGGTGCCGCTGTATGCCGGCGCGCAGGACCGGGTCAGCGTGCTGTGGCAGCTCGCGGCGATCGCCCAGGCCCGCCCAGGCGGCCTGCAGGCCGGCGACCGGGTGCGGGTGCAGGTGGCCGGCACCCGCGGCCAGGCGGACGAGTGGCGTTTCGAGGTCACCGGCACCGAGCGGCTGAGCCTGGACGGCGGCTCGGTCGACACGGTGCATCTGGTGCGCGAGCCGGCCCGGCCGTATGACCAGCAGGTCGAGCTGTGGCTGGCGCCCCAGGCCGGCCATGTGCCGGTGGCACTGCGCTTCACGCCGGTTCCCGGGAAGGCCAGTTCGTCGTTCTGGTTGCGCGGCGCGTTGCCGCCGGCGCCCGCTTCGCGGCCGAAGGCACCTTGAATTCCGCCCCGGGGCCTTCACCTGGGGTACATCGGGCCGGGATCTTCCGGCCGCCGCCGGAAGGACGCCGCATGAACCTGGTCTACAACTCCGACAGCTTCGCCGTCGTGCAGATCACGCTGCAGCGCGACGATGCCCCGGCGCCAGAAGGGGCGGCCGAGACGGCTGCGGCCCCTGGCGGCTACGAAATCGTCGACAAATTCGCCAAGAAGGGCATCTTCATCGAAGGGGCTCTGGCGCTGCGCTTCCGCAAGGGCGTCGAGGCGCTGGCCCAGGCCGGCGAGCCCAGCACCGAGGAGATCGACGACTACATCGCCGGCTACACCCAGCTGGCCCAGTCGCCTCTCGTCCTCCATTAAGGCCCATAGGCCGGGCGAGGGGCTCCATTCCTGGCAGGGGCTTGCCCTCGGCCAGCCCCTGGGACAAGATCGCCCTCACTTCGACGGTGACACGGGCACGCTGGCACTGCGGCCACCGCGAGGAGGAGCCGAGTGGTCAAGCGTCTTGCCGATGCACGCATGGTGTTGTCCCCGGGCCTGGCCGAAGCGCCGGTGCTCGATCGCCTGTGCTCGCACTTCGTGCTCACCCTCACGCTGGCACAGGCTGGCCGCTTCAACCTGCGGCGCGACTGGAGCAGCCTGCTCGGCCTGACCGGGCGCCACCTGGTCTGGCCGGTGCCGGTGCTGCACCGGGTGCGCGCCTTCCTGCAGCGGCGCTGCGCCGCCAACGAGCACTGGGCCGGCCATGACGGCCTGAGCGACCCGGCCTTCGTCGAACGCCACGGCGCCTGGCGCGGGCCGTACGAGGAAGGCTCGCTGTTCTTCTACATCGACGAGTACATCAAGGACGCGCCGAAGGACCTGCTGGCCACGCTGAATGCCACCGCCGAATGGCTGGAGCGCGACCTGAAGAAGCACGCCACGCTGGTCGAGAAGAACATCGACGCGTTGGGCCAGCTGCTGCAGCTCAACCCGGCCGAGCGCGCGCTGCTGCTGTACGGCACGCTGGCGCGCTACCAGCGCGAGCTGCGCGGGCTGCTGGTGGAGTTCAAGGTCTCGAACGCGCAGGAGGCGTTCGCCATGCTGGCCCGCGTGGCCGGTGTCGACGAGCGCGAGGTGGCCGAGGCGCTGCGCGCCGGCTCGCGGCTGGAGCGCATCGGCATGGTCGAGAACCTGATCTCCGAGCACAACATCACCGACCTGGCGGACCTGATGAAGGTCAGCGAGCAGCTGCCGCCGGTGCTGATGCGCGAGTACCGCGACCCGAGCGACCTGATGGCCGTCTTCACCCGCCCGGCCAGCCGCAGCGAGCTGACGGTGGACGACTTCCAGTTCGTCGCCGCCGAGGTGCAGGTGCTGGGCGCCCTGCTGAAGAACGCCGTGGCGCGCAAGGCCGCCGGCGTCAACGTGCTGCTCTACGGCCCGCCGGGCACCGGCAAGACCGAGCTGGCCAAGGTCTGCGCCGAGTCCGCCGGACTGGAGCTCTACGAGGTGGAGTACGCCGACCGCGACGGCAACTCGCTGACCGGGCGGGACCGCTACCGCTCGCTGCAGATCAGCCAGGTCTTCCTGAAGGGCAGCGCCAACGTGGGCCTGCTGTTCGACGAGGTCGAGGATGTCTTTCCCCCCATCCCCAGCGACACTGCGCAGCTGATGGCCCGGCTGGACGCAGGCGACCCGGGCGGCTCCTCCAGCGTCAGCGGCAAGGCCTGGGTCAACCAGATCCTGGAGACCAACCCGGTGCCGGTGATCTGGATCACCAACCGCATCGAGCAGATCGACCCCGCCTTCCGGCGCCGCTTCCAGTACCACCTGGAGCTCAAATCACCGCCTCCCGGGGCGCGCGAAGCCCTGGTGGCGCGCGCGTTGGCGGGCAGCGAAGTGAGCGAGGGCTTCTCCGCCAAGCTGGCCAGCCGGCGCGGCCTGACGCCGGCGCAGATCCGCACCGCGGTGCGCTTTGCGCAGTTGGCGGGCGAGCCGGACGAACTGGAGTCCCTCGTCGAGCGCCAACTCGCCAACGCCGACCACGCGCTGGGCGGCAGCGCGAGCCGCGAGCGCGGCGCCCGGCCGGCCGTCACCACCTACGACCCGGCCTTGTTGAACGTCGAGACGCGTTTCGGCGTGCCGCAGATCGTCCAGGCCCTGCAGCGGCGCAGCCACGGCGCGCTGTGCTTCTTCGGCCCGCCGGGCACCGGCAAGACCGCCCTGGCCGAACACATCGCCAGCTCGCTGGGCCGGCCGCTGCTGGTGCGCCAGGCCAGCGACATCATGAGCAAGTTCGTCGGCGAGACCGAACAGAACATGGCCCGCATGTTCGAGGAAGCGGCCAGCGAAGAGGCGGTGCTGCTGCTCGACGAGGCCGACAGCTTCCTTCGCAGCCGGCGCCTGGCCGAGCGCCACTACGAGGTCAGCGAGGTCAACGAGATGCTGCAGGGGATGGAGCGCTTTGCCGGCGTCTTCATCTGCACCACCAACCTGTTCGAGGACCTGGACGAAGCCGCCCTGCGCCGCTTCACCTTCAAGATCCGCTTCAAGGCGCTGCAACCCGGGCAGCGGCTGGCGATGTTCGTCACCGAGGCGCTGGGCGGCGCGGCCGAGCAGCTGAGCGACGAACAGCGCCAGCGCCTGGCGAGCCTGGACCAGCTCACGCCCGGCGACTTCGCCGCCGTGCAGCGCCAGGTGGACATCCTCGGCGAGCGCTTCCTGCCCGACGAGTTCCTGGCACAGCTGGAGAGCGAGCACCGCGTGAAGCCCGAGGTGCGGCAGCGTCGCGAGATCGGCTTCTCGCGCCACGCCTGATTCCGGCGAACCGCATTCCCGCCGCTTTCCGGTAATTTTGCGGGTTACCCGCTGTCCCGGCCGGCCCGTCCCCCGATAAGCTCGACGGGATGCCCGCGAACGCCCCGACCCTCGCCAGCGCCCTGGCCACGCCGCAGCTTCACGGGCCCACCCTGGCGGCCGCGGCGCTGCTCGCGGTGCTGTTCTTCGGCCTGCTCGGCCATGCGTTGCGCAAGATGCGCTCGACCGACGCGCTCACCGCCATCGGCTGGTGGGCCGCAGGCGCCGTGGCGGCCGGTGCCGGCCTGTGGGCCGTGCAGTTCTCCGCCCTCACCGGCCTGGGCCTGCCCTGGAGCGTGAGCTTTCGCGGCTGGGCCGTGGCCGGTGCGGGCCTGGTCGCCGTGACCGGCATGCTCCTGGTGATGGCCAGCGCCCGCCTGTCCTGGGCCGACACCACCCGGCAGACCGTGCAAGGCCTGGGTGTCGGTGTGCTGTGGGCCCTGCTGCAGGCGATGGCCCTGGCCAGCCTCGGCGACCAGCCCGTCGTGAGCGGTGCCACGGCCGTGCTGGCCTGGGCTGGCCTGCCGGTGGCCCTGGTGGCCGCAGCGGCGCTGGCCGCGCTGTGGATCGCCTTCAGCGCCCGCTGGGCCGCCATGGGGCCCTTCGAACTGCGGCTGTGGGTCGGTGCCGTGGGTTTCGGCCTCGTCTCCGGCCTGGCCCAGGCGCTGGCCCTGGGTGGCCTGGGTTTCGAGGAATCGGCGCGGCCGCTGGGCGTGCTGTTGATCGGCGAAGGCACCTTGAAGCTGGCCTGTGGCGCCAGCGCGTTGGCGCTGCTGCTGGGCCTTTTCGGCGCGCTGATCGATACCCGCGCCTCCAGCCGCAACCGGCAACTTGCCAGCTCGCTCAGCGAGGCCAACCGGCGCCTGCGCGAGCAGGCCCTCTCCGACCCGCTCACCCGTCTGCCAAACCGCCTGCTGTTCGAGGAGCGGCTGGAGGCCGCGCTGGAGCGCGTCGATGCGCCGAACGCCGGCGATGCGGCGCTGGCCGTGATGTTCATCGACCTGGACGGCTTCAAGCCGGTCAACGATTCCTTCGGCCACGCGGCGGGCGACGCGGTGCTGCGCGAGGTCGGCCAGCGCCTGCACAACCTGGCCCGGCAGACCGACGTGGTGGCCCGCGTCGGCGGCGACGAGTTCCTGCTGCTGGCCGAGCGGCCGGGCGGCGAAGCCGGGGCCGGTCAGGTCGCGCAGCGTGTGCTGCAGGCGGTGGCCAAGCCGTATCGGCTGCCCAACGGGGCCGAGGTGCACCTGTCCTGCTCCATCGGCATCGTGATGTACCCGGAGAACGGGCCCAGCCCGAAGCTGCTGGCGAACGCGGACGCGGCCATGTACGCGGCCAAACGCGCGGGCGGCGCAGGCTTCGCCATCTTCGAGCCCAGCATGGAGCACGACGCGCGCGCTCAGCTGGAGCTGCAGCACGAGTTGCGCGGCGCCATCGACCGCAACGAGCTGGTGCTGTACTACCAGCCCAAGGTGGACGGGCGCTCGGGCCAGGTCACCGGCGTCGAGGCGCTGGTGCGCTGGCAGCACCCGGCACGCGGCATGATCGCGCCGGGCGTCTTCATCCCGGTGGCTGAACGCTTCGGGTTGATCAGCGCGCTGGGCCAATGGGTGATCGACGAGGCCTGCCGCCAGGTCCGCGAGTGGACGAACCAGGGCCTGCGCATGCGGGTCTCGATCAATCTGTCGGCGCACCAGCTGCGGCAGGAGAACCTGGTCCAGCGCCTGCGCCAGTCCATCCAGGCGCATGACATCGACCCCGCGCTGCTGACGCTGGAGATCGTCGAATCGGTGCTGATGGAGGATGCGGCCATCCGCGCCTTCTCGGGCCTGGCCCAGCTCGGTGTGGCGCTGTCGATCGACGACTTCGGTATCGGCTACTGCAACTTCGCGCTGCTGCGCAAGCTGCCGGTGACCCAGCTGAAGGTGGACCGCAGCCTGTTCAGCGACATCCAGCACAGCGCCGACGCGCTGGCGGTGGTCGACGCCATCGTCAAGATGGCCCATGCGCTGGGCCTGCGGGTGGTGGCCGAGGGCGTGGAAACCGACGCGCAGCGCGACATGCTGCTGGCCCTGCGCTGCGACGAGCTGCAGGGCTACCTCTACGCCAAGCCGATGGCCGCCGACAGGCTCACGCTGTGGGCGATGGGCGAAGAGGGCTTGCACGGGCCGGACTTCCGGCCCTCGATCTACGCCGCGGCGTCGCCCACGCTGCAGTGAGCGTGGTGGTCGGCGTCAGTTGGCGGCAGTGATCACGGCCGGCTGGAGGGCCTGAGCGGCGGCGGGATCGGCCGCCGCCAGGTCGGCCTGGGCCTTCGCAGCCGCCTCGGCGGCCGCCGCCTTGGCCTCCTTGTCGGCCACCCGGGTGTTGCGGCGCTGCTCGCGCTGCGCCGTGACCTTGGCGTCACGGGCCTGGGCACGGGCCGCCTTGGCCTGCGGGTCGCGCGTGCCGTTGGCCTGCGGATCCTTCGGCGCCTTGTCGGCCTTGGCGGCCAGGCGAGCGGCCTTGACCGCGGGATCCTTGGGCGGCTTGTCGGCCCGGGCCGCCAGGCGCGCGGCCTTGGCCTCCGGGTTCTTCGGCTCCTTGCCCGCGGCCTTGGCCAGCCTGCGGGCCTTCTTCACCCGGGGATCCTTGGGCGGCTTGGGGGCGTTCGGGTCGCGGTCTTCCTTGCGGATCTTGCGTTGCGCGGAGAGTTCCGGCACCGAGTTGCCCAGGCCGGCGAACACCTTGGCCACCTCGTTGGTCGTGTTGGCATTGGTGAAGGTCTGCACCAGCTCGCCCTTGCGGCCACCGGCCATCAACTTGATGTGCTTGTCCTCGTGGCTGTAGAGAAGGGCGTAGCGCGTGTCGTCGACCTTGAACCAGATCACGTTGCCGCCGGCTCCCTCCTTGGTATTGACCTTGAGGGGGTCACTCGGGTTCTTTCGCCACATGATCGCCCCGACCAGGGACAGCAGCACCTCGTTGACCTCCCCCGCATGGTGGGCCGACCGCTCGAACACCCCCATCAGGTGTTCCTGCACGTCTTCGACTTGGTTCAGAGAAATCGACATTCCAGCTCTCCGTCTCGATCAGGTTTACAGCCACGAATGTAAGCAACATTGGGGCCCAGCAGCGGCCCGCGCTTACCCCTAAGCTTCGGGATCGACCAACTCCTGCACGCTCAAGGCGTGCAATAGTCGGCAACCGGGTCAGCTGGCACGGCCGCGCCGCGCGCTGACCGCCGCGGCCAACTGGCGCAGCACCGGCTCGGTCTCGGCCCAGCCCAGGCAGGCGTCGGTGATCGACACGCCGGGCTTCAGCGGCTGGCCGGGCACCAGATCCTGCCGGCCATCGGCCAGGTGGCTCTCGACCATCACGCCGGTGATGCGGTGCTCGCCGCCGGCGATCTGGCCCGCCACGTCGGCACCGACCTCGATCTGCCGGCGGTGCTGCTTGCTCGAATTGGCGTGCGAGAAGTCCACCATCACCTGCTCGCGCAGGCCGGCCGTGCGCAGCACGGTGCAGGCGGCCTCGACATCGGCCGCGCTGTAGTTGGGCTGCTTGCCGCCGCGCAGGATGACGTGGCAATCCGCATTGCCGCGGGTCTCGAAGATCGCCGCCTGCCCCATCTTGGTCATGCCCATGAAGGCATGCGAGGCCTGGGCCGCCACCACCGCGTCGGCCGCGACCTTGACCCCGCCATCGGTGCCGTTCTTGAAGCCCACCGGGCAGCTCAGGCCCGAGGCGAGCTGGCGGTGGCTCTGGCTCTCGGTGGTGCGAGCGCCGATCGCGCCCCAGGAGACCAGGTCGGCGATGTACTGCGGGCTGAGCAGGTCGAGGAACTCGGTGCCGGCCGGCAGGCCGAGCTCGGCCACCTCCAGCAGCAGGGCGCGGGCGCGCCGCAGGCCCTCGTTGATGCGGAAGCTGCCGTCCAGCCGTGGGTCGTTGATGTAGCCCTTCCAACCCACGGTGGTGCGCGGCTTCTCGAAGTAGACGCGCATCACGACCAGCAGCTCGCCCTTCAACTCGTCGGCCAGCGCCTTCAGCCGGCGGGCGTAGTCCAGCGCCTGCCCGTGGTCGTGGATCGAGCAGGGCCCGACGACCGCGATCAGCCGGTCGCCTCGGCCGGACAGCACCTCGGCCAGCTCGCGCCGCGCCGTTTCGACCAGGGCCTGCGAGGCCTCGGGCATGGGCATCTCGTCCTGCAGCAGGGCGGGCGAAATCAGCGGGCGCACCGCGCCGATGCGCACGTCGTCGACGCGGGTGGAGTCGTGTGTGGCCAGGGCGGCGTTGCCCACCTCGTGGTCGTGCTGCCAGTCGTCGGGTCGGTTCACGTCAGGGGCTTTCGGGTCTGGGAAACGGACTGTCGATTATCGATGCCGGGCCGATGGCACACTGACGGCACCGCTACACCTCCCCTGGACGCCCCATGATCCTGGAACTCGCCGACATCCGCATCCAGCCCGGCCAGCAGGCCGCCTTCGACGCCGCCATCGAACGCGGCGTGACCACCGTGATCGCCCACGCCAAGGGCTACCGAGGCTACAAGGTCAACAAGGGCATCGAGAACCCGGAGCGCTACATCCTGCAGATCTTCTGGGACAGCCTGGACGACCACATGGTGGGCTTCCGCCAGTCGCCGGCCTTCGCCGACTGGCGCGCCATCGTCGGCCCGTTCTTCGCGGGCCCGCCGGTCGTCGAGCACTTCGACCTGGTCTGCAAGTCATGAGTGGTCATGGCCGGGCGATGCCCTCGACCTGAACCCGAAGCACCACCCGGTCCGCCACGAACGGCAGGCCGAAGGTGATGCCGAAATCGCTGCGCTTGAGCTCCGCCACGAAATCGCCGCCGCAGACCTCGGGGCTTCCATCGGCCGGCTTTCGGCAGGCGAAACGCTCGGCTGTGAGTTCCAGGGGTTGGGACACGCCGTGCAGCGTGAACTCGCCGCGCACCGCCGTGATCACCTGGCGTGCCGGGTCGTGGCGGAACACGGTGGCGACGAACCAGGCGTCCGGGAAGGCGGCGCTGTCCAGCAGGTCGGCCGAGCGCAAGCGCGTGTCGAGGATCTTCAGCCCGGTATCGACGCTGGCGGTGGGGATCGTCAGGCCGACTGCGCCGCGGCCGGCACGGCGGTCCCAGACCACCTCGCCGCGGACCGCCCCGATGCGGCCACGCAGGGTCGAGGTGGCGAAATGCTCCACCTCGAACTGCACCCAGCTGTGGGCCGGGTCCAGTTCGTAGGTGGTCGGCTGGGCGCCGGCCGCCACCGCCCACACCCCCAAAAAAATACCGGCCATGCAACGCATGGCCGGCATCGTCTCACAAGGGCTGCGCGTTACTGCTTGACGGCTTCGACTTGGACGATCAACTTCATGGTGTCCGAGAAGCCCCAGTCCAAGCCGTAGTTGACGCCGTACTGGCTGCGGGCGATGGTGGTCTCGAAGTCACCGCCGCAGACCTCGCGCTTGAGCATCGGGTTCATGTAGCAGTTGAACTTGCCGGCCTTCAGGGTGACCGGGTTGGTCTTGCCCAGCAGGGTCAGCGTGCCGGCCACTTCGGTGACCTTGTCGCCACTGAACGTGAACTTGTCGGCCACGAACTTGGCGGTCGGGAAGGCGGCGGTCTTCAGGATCTCGTCGCTCTTCAGGTGCTTGTCGAACGGCGCGGTGCCGGAATTGATCGACGTGGTGTCGATGGTGATCTCGACCTTGCCGGTCTTGGCGGCGCGGTCGAACTCGACCGTGCCTTCTTTCTTGTCGAAGCGTCCCCGGTTGGTCGAGGTGCCGAAGTGGTCGATCTCGAACACGACGAAGGTGTGGGTCGGGTCGATGGCATAGGTGGCAGCCTGGGCGCCGGTGGCCAGCAACGAGATCAGGGTGCCGGTAACAGCGGCGATCAGCGGGGTCTTCATGCGGTAACTCTCCTGGGGAGGTGGGGTGGGAACCTGGGGGTCACAGCGGCGCGATGCCGGTGACGGTGAGCTTGAACTTGACCTGCACGTCGTTGGCGACCATCGAGGTGTCGGCCCATTCG
>JADMKA010000146.1 GCA_018780145.1 Vitreoscilla sp.
GCGACAGCGGCGGGCGCGGCCTGCAGACCTTCGACCTGCGCACCACCATCCACGCGGTCACCGCCATCGAGTCGGCCCTGCTGGACCTGCTGGGCCAGCACCTCGGTGTGCCGGTGGCCGCGTTGCTGGGCGAGGGCCAGCAGCGCGAATCGGTGGAGATGCTGGGCTACCTGTTCTTCGTCGGTGACCGGCGCCGGACCGACCTGCCATACGCCAGCGACCCCGGTGCCGCCAACGACTGGTTCCGCCTGCGCCACGAGGCGGCGATGACCCCCGAGGCCGTGGTCCGCCTGGCCGAGGCTGCCGGCGAGCGCTACGGCTTCAACGATTTCAAGCTGAAGGGCGGCGTGCTGCGCGGAGACGACGAGGTCGCCGCGGTCACGGCCCTGCACGAGCGCTTCCCGCAGGCCCGGGTGACGCTGGACCCGAACGGCGGCTGGCTGCTGAAAGACGCGATCCGCCTGATGCGCGACATGCGCAGCGTGGTGGCCTATGCCGAAGACCCGTGCGGCGCCGAGGACGGTTTCTCCGGCCGCGAGGTGATGGCCGAGTTCCGGCGCGCGACCGGCCTGCCGACGGCCACCAACATGATCGCCACCGACTGGCGGCAGCTGAGCCACGCGCTGGCGCTGCAGAGCGTGGACATCCCGCTGGCCGACCCGCACTTCTGGACCATGGCCGGCTCCGTCCGCGTGGCGCAGACCTGCCGCGACTGGGGCCTGACCTGGGGCTCGCATTCGAACAACCACTTCGACGTCTCGCTGGCCATGTTCACCCATGTCGGCGCGGCGGCCCCGGGCAAGGTCACCGCCATCGACACCCACTGGATCTGGCAGGACGGCCAGCGCCTGACCAAGGAGCCGTTGCAGATCGTCGGCGGCCATGTGAAGGTGCCCCCCAAGCCGGGCCTGGGGGTCGAGCTGGACATGGCCGAGGTCGAGAAGGCCCACCTGCTCTACAAGCAGCATGGCCTGGGCGCGCGCGATGATGCGGTGGCCATGCAGGCCCTGATGCCTGGCTGGACTTTCAACCCCAAGCGCCCTGCGCTGGACCGCTGAGGCACACACCCCATGAGACCCAACAAGCTCCGTACCCTGTGGCAAGCCGGCGGCGCCGCCGTCAACGGCTGGCTGGCGATCCCCAACAGCTTCTCGGCCGAGACCATGGCCCACCAGGGCTGGGATGCGCTGACCATCGACCTGCAGCACGGCGTGGTGGACTACCAGGCCATGGTCACCATGCTGCAGGCCATCTCCACCACCGACACGGTGCCGGTGGTGCGGGTGCCCTGGCTGGAGCCCGGCATCCTGATGAAGACCCTGGACGCCGGTGCCTACGGCGTCATCTGCCCCATGGTCAACACCCGGGAAGACGCGCAGAAGCTGGTGGCCTACACCCACTACGCGCCACGCGGCACGCGCAGCTTCGGCCCGGTGCGGGCGCTGCTGTACGGCGGTGCCGACTACCCGCAGCACGCCAACGACACCATCGTCAGCTTCGCGATGATCGAGACGGCGGCCGCGCTGGACAACCTGGACAGCATCCTCTCGGTCGAGGGCCTGGACGCGATCTACATCGGCCCGTCGGATCTGTCGCTGGCCCTGGGCTGCAACCCCACCTTCGACGACCTGGACCCGAAGGCCGCCGAGGCGGTGGACCACATCCTGGCCCGCGCCAAGGCCCACGGCGTCGTCGCCGGCATCCACAACGGCAGCCCGGAGGCGGCGCTGAAGCGCATCGCCAAGGGCTTCCAGTTCGTCACCGTCAGCTCCGACGCTCGCCTGATGGCCGCTGGCGCGCAGCAGGTGATGGCCCGCATGCGTGCGCAGCCCGCGTCGCCGTCGGCTGGCAGCTACTGATCTCACTTCAGAAAGATTTCTTCATGAACATCGGATTCATCGGCCTCGGCATCATGGGAGCGCCCATGGCGCTGCATCTGGTCCATGCCGGCCACACGCTTTTCGTCCACACCCGGGGCCAGGTTCCGGAGTCGGTGGCCGCCTCGTCGGCCACGCCCTGCGCCGATGCGGCCGAAGTGACCCGCCGCTCCGAGGTCGTCTTCACCATGGTGCCCGACACGCCGGATGTGGAGGCCGTGCTCTTCGGCGAGAACGGCGTGGCGGCGGGCCTGGGCGGCGGTGCGCGCAAGATCGTGGTCGACATGAGCTCGATCTCGCCGATGGCGACCAAGGCGTTCGCGGCCAGGATCAACGCGGCCGGCGCCGACTACATCGATGCCCCGGTCTCGGGCGGCGAGGTGGGCGCCAAGGCCGCGTCGCTGACCATCATGTGTGGTGGCGACGAGGCGGTGTTCGAGACCATCCGGCCGCTGCTCGAGAAGATGGGCAAGAACATCACGCTGGTCGGCGGCAACGGCGATGGCCAGACCACCAAGGTGGCCAACCAGATCATCGTCGCGCTGAACATCGCCGCGGTCGGCGAAGCCTTGCTGTTCGCCAGCAAGGCCGGGGCGGACCCGGCCAAGGTGCGCCAGGCGCTGATGGGTGGCTTCGCCTCCAGTCGCATCCTGGAGGTGCATGGCGAGCGCATGATCAAGCGCACCTTCGCACCGGGCTTCCGCATCCGGCTGCACCAGAAGGACTTGAATCTGGCGCTGCAGGGTGCACGCGAACTCGGCGTGTCGTTGCCGCAGACGGCGAATGCCGCGCAGCTGATGCAGGCCTGCGCCGCCAACGGCTTGGCCGACCTGGACCACTCCGCGCTGGTCAAGGCGCTGGAGCTGATGGCCCACCACGAAGTTGCCGCGGGTTGACCGACATGGGTGACCGCCGTCCCCTGTTGCGGGCCATGTTCGACGCCGCCATCGCGGCGGCTCAGCCCGCGCTGTGCCTGCCCGGGCACCTGCCGGCCCGGCCCAAGGGCCGCACGCTGGTCATCGGCGCCGGCAAGGCGTCGGCGGCGATGGCCCGGGCGCTGGAGGACCATTGGGACGGCCCGCTCGAGGGCCTGGTGGTCACCCGCTACGGCTACGAGGTGCCCTGCCAGCGCATCGAGATCGTGCAGGCGGCGCACCCGGTGCCCGACGCCGCTGGCCTGCAGGCCTCAGAGCGCATCCGCACCTTGGTCTCCGGCCTGACCGAAGACGATCTGGTGATCGCGCTCATCTCCGGCGGTGGCTCCTCGCTGCTGGTGGCACCCGGCCCGGGGCTGACGCTGGCCGACAAGCAGGCCATCAACAGCGCGCTGCTGAAGAGCGGGGCCACCATCTCCGAGATGAACTGCGTGCGCCGGCACCTGTCGTCGCTGAAGGGCGGGCGCCTGGCGGCGGCCTGCCACCCCGCGAAGCTGGTGACGCTGCTGATTTCGGACGTGCCGGGCGACGCCCCGCAGGACATCGCCTCCGGCCCCACCGTGGCAGACCCCACCACCTGCGCCGAGGCGGTGGCCATCATCGAGCGCTACCGCATCGCCGTGCCGCAGGCGGTGCGCAGCCTGCTCGCCAGCCCGCAGGGCGAGACCCTGAAGCCGGGCGACCCGCGCCTGGCCCGCGCCGAGACCCGCATGATCACCGCGCCGCAGATCGCCCTGGAGGCGGCCGCCCGGGTGGCCCGCGGCGCCGGCCTGAACGCCCACATCCTGGGCGACAGCCTGGAAGGCGAGTCGCGTGACATCGGCAAGGCGCTGGCCGGCATCGCCCGGCAGGTGGCGTTGCACGGCCAGCCCTTCGCGCCGCCGTGCGTGTTGCTGTCGGGTGGCGAGACCACCGTCACGATGCGCGGCAACGGCCGCGGCGGGCGCAATGTCGAGTTCCTGCTCTCGCTGGCCATCGCGCTGGACGGCCTGCCCGGCGTGCACGCGATGGCCGGCGACACCGACGGCGTCGACGGCGCCGAGGAGATCGCCGGTGCCATCGCCACGCCCGATACGCTCCAGCGCGCCTGGGGGCAGGGCATCAACCCCCGTGCCAGCCTGGATGCCAACGACGGCCATGGCTTCTTCCAGGCGCTGGGCGACTCGGTGGTCACCGGCCCCACGCTGACCAACGTCAACGACTTCCGCGCCATCGTCATCGACAGGCGCATCGACGGTGCCACATCGCCATGAACACCGCCCCGCTGACCATCCGCATGCACGAGCGCGACAACGTCGCCATCGTGGCCAATGACGGTGGCCTCGCCTCCGGCACCGCGCTGCCCGCCGGCCCGGTGCTGGTCGACCGCGTGCCGCAGGGGCACAAGGTGGCGCTGGTGGCCATCGCTGCCGGGGCGCCGGTGCTGCGCTACGGCATCGCCATCGGCTATGCGTTGAAGGACATCCCGGCCGGCAGCTGGGTGCACGAACGCCTGCTGCAGATGCCCGAGGCGCGCGGCCTGGAGAGCCTGCCGATCGCCACCGTGAAGCCCGAGCCGCTGCCGCCGCTGGAGGGCTACCACTTCGAGGGCTACCGCAATGCGGATGGCTCGGTGGGCACGCGCAACATCCTGGCCATCACCCAGACGGTGCAGTGCGTGGCCGGCGTCACCGATGTCGCCGTCCGGCGCATCAAGGCCGAGTTGCTGCCGCGCTTCCCGAACGTGGACGACGTGGTGGCGCTGGAGCACGGCTACGGCTGCGGCGTGGCCATCGACGCACCGGATGCGGTGGTGCCGATCCGCACGCTGCGCAACATCAGCCTGAACCCGAACTTCGGCGGCGAGGTGATGGTGGTCAGCCTGGGCTGCGAGAAGCTGCAGCCCGAGCGCTTGCTGCCGCCCGGAACCTTCTCGATCGTCGACGAGCGCAACGTGGCCGACACCGGCGCCAACGCCGACACGCCGCTGGATGTGGTCTGCCTGCAGGACGACGCGCACGTGGGCTTCATGTCGATGGTGGACAGCATCGTCCGGCAGGCCGAAGAGCACCTGGAACGCCTGAACGCACGCCGCCGCGAGACGGTGCCGGCCAGCGAGCTGGTGGTGGGCGTGCAATGCGGCGGCAGCGACGCCTTCTCCGGCGTCACCGCCAACCCGGCGGTCGGCTTCTGCACCGACCTGCTGGTGCGCGCCGGCGCCAGCGTGATGTTCAGCGAGGTGACCGAGGTGCGCGACGGCATCGACCAGCTCACCTCGCGCGCCACCACGCCCGCGGTGGCCGAGGCCATGATCCGCGAGATGGCCTGGTACGACGCCTACCTGAAGCGCGGCAGCGCGGACCGCAGCGCCAACACCACGCCGGGCAACAAGAAGGGCGGGCTGTCCAACATCGTCGAGAAGGCCATGGGCTCGATCGTCAAATCCGGCTCGTCGCCGATCTCCAACGTGCTGGCGCCCGGCGAGAAGCTGAAGGCCAAGGGCCTGACCTACGCCGCCACCCCGGCCAGCGATTTCATCTGCGGCACGCTGCAGCTGGCCGCCGGCATGAACCTGCATGTGTTCACCACCGGCCGCGGCACGCCCTACGGCCTGGCGGCGGTGCCGGTGATCAAGGTGGCCACCCGCAGCGACCTGGCGCGCCGCTGGCATGACCTGATGGACGTCAACGCCGGCACCATCGCCGACGGCTCGGCCAGCATCGAGCAGGTCGGTTGGGAACTGTTCCACCTGATGCTCGAGGTGGCCAGCGGCCGCAAGAAGACTTGGGCCGAGCACTGGAAGCTGCACAACGCGCTGGTGCTGTTCAACCCGGCGCCGGTGACCTGAGGGCCGTGCCGCATCCGCCTGCCACAACAGGGCAGGGCGCTGGGAAGGTTATATTGTTGTCATACAAGCAACCGCCCAGGACACCTCCACATGCCCGCGACCAAGACCCCGACCACTGGTCTGGAT
The DNA here is from genome assembly GCA_018780145.1 of Vitreoscilla sp. Classification (GTDB taxonomy): domain Bacteria; phylum Pseudomonadota; class Gammaproteobacteria; order Burkholderiales; family Burkholderiaceae_C; genus Ideonella. The sequence goes on from JADMKA010000146.1 coordinate 5,766, forward strand.
GGCATCCCGGCGCTCCGCGTCGGGGCACGGCTGTCCGAGCAATTGGCCGATGCCCTGATTGTCAGCATCCGCGATGGGCAGCTTCAGCCCGGCCAGAAGCTGCCGACCGAGGCCGCCCTCGTCGAACGGTTCGGTGTCAGCCGCACGGTGGTGCGCGAGGCCCTGTCGCGGCTGAAGACTCTGGGCCTGCTGGAGTCTCGGCAGGGCTCGGGTGCCTACATCCGCGACCCTGGGCAGCGTGATGCTGAGCGCCTGGTGCTGTCGCCCGACGGTTCGGTGGCGGCGGTGCTGCAGATGGTGGAGGTGCGGCGCGCGCTGGAGGCCGAGGCCGCCGCCCTGGCCGCTGCGCGCCGCACGCCCAAGTCCGTCAAGCAGATCAAGACGGCGATGCTTGCCATCGACAAGGCGGTGGCGGCCGGAGGCGACGGCGTCGCCGAAGACGTGGCCTTCCACGCGGCCATTGCCCAGGCCACCGGCAACCCGTTCCTGTTGGCCACGCTGGCCTACCTGAACCAGTTCCTGCTCGACGCCACCCGCGTGACGCGGGCCAACGAGGCCACCCGCGACGACCTGGCGCAGCAGGTGCGCCACGAGCATGAAACCGTCGTCGCGGCCATCGAGGCCGGCGACGTGGCCGCGGCCCGGCAGGCCGGTGCCGCCCACATGGCAAACGCCGCTGAGCGCATTGGCCGGGCTGACGCCTCGTTCTGGCGGTCCCAGGGGCTGCACCTCGCTGATCGCCTGCGCGGCGAACTGGGTGCGCCCAGCGTTGTGGGCTCGCCGCCGCGAGCCGCGCGCTCCCGCCGGGCCTGAATCGGCCCTAAGGGAAAGCCCGGGTTCCGGATCCAGGTTCGGGCTCGATAATTTGTCATACAACCTGACAGCCTGACAAATAAACCAGGCCGGGTCCGACCCCACCTCAACCGACCCAGGAGACAACATGCTGATCCGATACGTTGCCGTCACCGCCGCCATGATGGCGGGTGCCCTCACCGCTGCCCAGGCGCAGACCGTGCTGAAGCTGGGCCACGTGCTCGCCAAGGGCTCGCACTACGACGTTGGCGCCAACGTGTTCTGCGAGGAGCTCGACAAGAGCACCCAGGGTCGCTACAAGTGCCAGGTCTTCCCGGCCAGCGCGCTGGGCGGCGAGCGTGAGGAGATCGAGGCCGTGCAGCTGGGCACGCAGGATCTGGTCATCACCTCCACCGGCCCGGTCGGCAATTTCGTGCCGGAGATCAAGGTCGTCGACATCCCCTTCCTGTTCCGCGACTACGAGCACGCCCGCAAGACGCTGGACGGCGCGATCGGCCAGGACATGCTGGCCAAGTTCCCCAACCACGGCCTGGTGGCTCTGGCCTGGAGCGAGAACGGTTTCCGCCACATGACCAACAACAAGCGGCCCATCGTGCAGGCGACCGACGCCACCGGCCTGAAGATGCGCACGATGGAAAACAAGGTCCACATGGAGGGCTACCGCACCTTCGGCATCCTGCCCACCCCGATGGCCTTCCCGGAGGTCTTCGGCGCGCTGCAGCAGGGCGTGGTCGACGGCCAGGAGAACCCGATCCCGGTGATCCTGGCCTCGAAGTTCTCGCAGGTGCAGAAATACCTGTCGATGACCGGCCACGTCTACTCGCCGGCCCTGCTGCTGACGTCACCGCGCATCTGGGGCAAGCTGTCCGACGCCGACAAGAAGGCCTTCAAGGACGCCGCGGCCAAGAGCGTGGTGGCCACACGCAAGAAGGTCAACGACGACGAGGCCGGTGGGATCGCCCAGCTGAAGAAGGACGGCATGCAGGTGGTCGAGCAGGTCAACGGCGCCAGCTTCCGCGACGCGCTCAAGCCCGCCTACGCCAGCTACGCCAAGGAGTTCGGCGCCGACCGCATTGCCGCCATCCAGGGCGTGCGCTGACCGGCCCGCGGCAGGAGAGCCCCGTGGACAACTTCGAGCGAGCGCTGATGCGCGTCAACCGCGCCGCGTTGATCGCGCTGCTGGGGGCGATGGCGGTGATCATCTTCGCCAACGTCGTGCTGCGCTACACCACCAGCGCGTCGATCGAATGGGCCGAGGAGGTGTCGCGCTACATGATGGTGTGGCTGACCTTCCTCGGTGCGGGGCCGGTGCTGCGCTACGGAGGTCACATCGCCATCGACAACCTGCAGGACGGCGTTCCCCGCCCGGTGGCGCTGGCCTTGCGCGGCCTCGTGGCCTTGCTGCTCGCAGCCTTCTTCGCCTTCATCGCCTGGTACGGCGTGCTCTATGTCGAGCGCGCGCAGTACCAGATGACACCGACCACCCAGATCTCGATGAGCTGGGTCTATGCGGCGATGCCCGTCGGCGGCCTGTTGCTGCTCGTGCACTGGTTGCTGATCGTGCGCGGCTACATCCGTGATCGCGGCTTCGCGGCCGACGCGCACTTCGACGCCAATGCCAGCGCCTCGCTCTGAGCCAGCAGGAGCCCACGATGAACCTGAGTCTGATCCTGCTGGCCAGCGTCTGCATCTACCTGGCGATCGGCATGCCGGTGGCCTTTGCGCTCGGCCTGTCGACCCTCACGGCGCTGCTGCTGGCCGCTGACTTCCCGCTGTTCGTGCTGCTCAAGCAGACCTACGAGGGGGTCGACAGCTTTCCGCTGATGGCCGTGCCTTTCTTCATCCTGGCGGCCGAGCTGATGAGCGGCGGCTCATTGACCGAGGTGCTGCTGAAGTTCGCGTCGCAGTTCGTCGGCCACAAGCGCGGCGGCCTGGGCTACACCAACGTCGTCTCGCTGACCTTCTTCTCGGGCATCTCGGGATCGGCCCTGGCCGATGCGGCGGGGCCGGGGTCGATGATGATCCGCATGATGGACAAGGCCGGCTACGACCGCGCCTACGCCGCCGCATTGACCGCGGCCACGGCGATCGTCGGGCCCATCATCCCGCCGTCGATCATCATGATCATCTACGCGCTGCAGGATGAAAACGTGTCGGTGGGCGCGCTGTTCGTCGCCGGCTTCGTGCCCGGCATCCTGATCGCGGTCGGCATGGCCGCCGTCAACTGGTGGGTCTCCAACCAGCGCCACTACCGCGGCGCCGACGACGTGGCGAGCTGGCAGGACAAGCTGCTCATCAGCTGGAAGGCGCTGCCGGCCTTGCTGCTGCCGGTGCTGATCCTCGGTGGCATGCGTGCCGGCTGGTTCACGCCCACCGAAGCCTCGGTGGTGGCGGTGTTCTACGCGCTGGTCTGCGGCAAGTGGGTCTACCGCACCCTGGCTTGGGAGGCACTGCCGGACATCCTCGCCCGCTCGGCCCTGTTGACCGCGTCGGTGCTCATCATCATCGGCACCTCCAACGCCTTTGCCTGGGTGCTCACCATCGACGGCCTGCCGATCAAGCTGGCCGAGTGGATGGCCGCGCAGCAGTTCTCGGTGGTCGGCTTCCTGATCGCTGTGAACCTGCTGCTGCTGGTGTTCGGCATCTTCATCGAGCCGCTGCCCGGCGTGATGGTGCTGGTGCCGATTCTGGCCCCCGTGGCGGCCAAGCTCGGGGTGGATCCGATCCACTTCGCCATGGTCGTCATCTACAACCTGACGCTCGGGATGATCACCCCGCCGGTGGGTGGGCTGCTGTTCGTCACCTCCAACGTCTCCAAGGTGCCGCTGGCGGCGCTGACCCGCGAGCTCAAGCCCTTCCTCTGGGCGCACGCCGCCATCCTCATGCTGCTGACCTTCGTGCCGGCGCTTTCGACCTGGGCGCCCCGCGCGTTCGGCTTCAAGTAAAGGACTCTCTTCCATGACGCAATCCATCGGTGTGATCGGCCTCGGGGCCATGGGCCTGGGCATGGCCCGCTCGCTGCGGCGTGCCGGCTACCAGGTGCATGCCTGCGATGCCAGGCCCGGCGTGGCCGCAGCCTTCGCGGCCGAGGGTGGCCTGGCCTGCGCCCACCCGGCCGAGGTGGCAGCAAGCTGCGAGATCGTCGTCAGCGTGGTCGTCAACGCGGCGCAGACCGAAAGCGTGCTGTTCGGCGAGCACGGCGCCGCCGCCGCGATGCGGCCAGGCAGTGTGTTCGTGATGTGTTCGACCGTGGATCCGGGCTGGTCGGTGGCGCTGGAGGCCCGGCTGGCGCATAGCGGCGTGATGTACCTGGATGCGCCGATCTCCGGCGGCGCGGCCAAGGCCGCCGCCGGCCAGATGACGATGATGACCGCCGGCCGCCCCGAGGCCTACACCAAAGTTGGCGCGGCGCTCGACGCGATGGCCGCCAAGGTCTACCGGCTCGGCGACCAGGCCGGCAACGGCAGCAAGGTGAAGATCATCAACCAGCTCCTCGCCGGCGTGCACATCGCTGCCGCCGCCGAGGCCATGGCCCTGGGCTTGCGCGAGGGCGTGGACGCCGCGGCGCTCTACGAGGTCATCACGCACAGCGCGGGCAACAGCTGGATGTTCGAGAACCGCATGGCCCATGTGCTGGCGGGGGACTACACCCCGCTGTCGGCTGTGGACATCTTCGTCAAGGATCTCGGCCTGGTGCTCGACACCGCGCGGGCCAGCAAGTTCCCGTTGCCGCTGTCGGCCACCGCTCACCAGATGTTCATGCAGGCCTCGACGGCCGGCCATGGCCGCGAAGACGACTCGGCCGTGATCAAGATCTTCCCGGGCATCGAGTTGCCTGCCGCCGCCTGAGGGCACAAGATGCGCATCCTGATCACTGGTGGAAGCGGCTTCCTTGGCGCGCGCCTGGCGCGAACCCTGCTGTCGATGGGCGCGATCGAGATGGCCGGTGCGGCCACGCTAGCGATCGACGAGCTCTGGCTCACCGACCTGGCACCGCCACCTGCCGACCTGCAGGCCGATCCGCGGGTGCGCTTCGTCGGTGGCGAGCTCAACGCCTTGCTGCACGCCGGTACGTTGTCACTGGACGGCGTCGTGGCTGTCGTCCACCTGGCGGCGGCCGTCAGCGGCGACTGCGAGGCCGATCTCGACCTCGGCCTTCGCAGCAACATCGATGCCACGCTGGCGCTGCTGCAGGGCGCGCGCCGGCAGGGCCAGGCGCCGGTGTTCATCTACGCGAGTTCGGTGGCCGTGTTCGGCGGCATGCCGGGCCAGCCCTTGCCCACCGTGGTGGAGGACCACACCTTGCCGACACCGCAAGGCAGCTACGGCATCCAGAAGTTCATCGGCGAGCAGTTGGTGGCCGATTTCACCCGACGCGGCCTGGTGCAGGGCCGCAGCGTGCGCCTGATGACGGTGGCCGTGCGCCCGGGCAGGCCCAATGGCGCCGCGTCGGGCTTCCTCAGCGGCATGGTGCGCGAGCCGCTGGCCGGCCAGCGGGCCGTGGTGCCGGTGGCGCCTGAAACACCGGTGGCGCTGGCCTCACCGGGGCGCACCGTGGAAGGCTTGCTGATGGCCCTGCGGGCCGGGGCGTCCGTGTGGGGCCCTCGGACCGCTGTCAACCTGCCGGCACTGGCGACCACGGTCGGCGAGATCGCCACAGCGCTGGCGCAACTGGCCGGGCCGGCCGCCACCGACCTGCTCGACTGGCAGCCCGACGCACGCGTGGCCGGCATCGTCGGCGGCTGGCCCAGCCGCTTCGACGCGGCGCGGGCCCGCGCCATGGGCCTGCTGCCCGACGCGTCGGTGGGCGCCTTGCTGGCCGCCTACGTGGCCGATCACCCCGACGCCGTGAGCCTGCCGCTCAACGGCAACCTCCAGGAGACACGCCCATGACTCGGCCCCTGCTGGGTTGCATCGCCGACGACTTCACCGGCGCCACCGACCTGGCCAACAACCTTGTGCGCTCCGGCATGCGCACCGTGCAGACCATCGGCCTGCCGGACGATGCCGTGGCGCCGATCGATGCGGACGCCGTCGTCGTCGCACTCAAGTCCCGCACCATCGCCGCCGCCGACGCGGTGGGCCAATCGCTGGCCGCCCTGCGCTGGCTGCAGGCGCAGGGCGTGCAGCAGATCTACTTCAAATACTGCTCGACCTTCGACTCCACGCCGGCCGGCAACATCGGCCCGGTCACCGACGCCTTGCTGGACGCGCTGCACGGCCCCGGCCAGGGCTTCACCATCGCCTGCCCGGCGTTCCCGGAAAACCAGCGTACGGTGTTCAAGGGGCACCTGTTCGTCGGCGACCAGCTGCTCAGCGACAGCGGCATGCGGCATCACCCACTGACGCCGATGACCGATGCGAACCTCGTGCGGGTGCTGCAGGCCCAGACCCGCCGCCGCGTCGGCCTGGTGGCGCAGGACGTGGTGGCCCGTGGTGCCGGCGCGATCCGCGAGCGATTCGCCGCGCTGCAGGCGCAGCGCGTGGGCGTAGCCGTGGTCGACGCGGTCGGCAACGACGACCTGCTGCGCATCGGCCAGGCGCTGGCCGGCATGCCGCTGGTCACCGCCGGCTCGGGCATCGCCATCGGCCTGCCGCAGAACTGGCCTGCCGCGCAGCGCCTGGCCACGGGGGCGTCGGCCGACGCCTTGCCGCCCGCCAGCGGGCACAGCGCGGTCGTCTCGGGCAGTTGCTCGCTGGCCACCAATGCCCAGGTGTTGGCCTTCAAGCAAGCCGGCTGGCCCGCCTTTGCCGTCGATCCGCTGGCGCTGGCCGCCGGGGACGACGTGGTGGGCGCCGCACTGGCCTGGGCGAGGCCGCTGCTGGCACAGGGGCCGGTGCTGGTCTACGCGACCGCCGAGTCGGCTGCCGTGCAGGCGGTACAGGCGCGCCTGGGCGTGGCGCGAGCGGGCGAGATCGTCGAGCAGGCCTTGTCGGCCGTTGCCAAGGGGCTGGTGCAGGCAGGTGTGCGGCAGTTGCTGGTGGCCGGCGGCGAGACCTCGGGCGCGGTGGTGCAGGCCCTGGGTGTCGAGCGCATGGCCATCGGCCCGCAGATCGACCCCGGTGTGCCGTGGACGGCGGTGCAGTCGCCCGCCTGCCCCGGCGAGACCTTGCACGTGGCGCTGAAGTCGGGCAACTTCGGCAGCACGGATTTCTTCACCAAGGCCTTCGCGATGCTGCAGGGAAGGACATGACCGCCGCGCTTCGCGAGGAGATCTGCCGCGTGGGCGCGTCGCTGTACGCCCGCGGCTACGTGCACGCGAGCGCCGGCAACATCAGCGTGCGCTTGCCTGACGGTGGATTCCTCATCACCCCCACCGACGCCTGCCTGGGTGCGCTGGACCCGTCGCGCCTGGCCGCCGTGGATGCGCAAGGCCAGCAGACCAGCGGCGACCGCGCCTCGAAGACGCTGGCCCTCCACCGCCGCGTCTACGCTGAGGATCCTGCCGCGGCCTGCGTCATCCACAGCCATTCGACCCACCTGGTTGCGCTCACGCTGGCCGGCGTCTGGAGCGACGACGACATCCTGCCGCCGATCACCCCGTACTTCGTGATGAAGGTCGGCCACGTGCCCCTGATCCCCTACCACCGCCCGGGCGACCCCGCCGCTGCCGACCGCGTGGCCCAGCGCGTCGTGGCGATGCGCGAGGCGGGCACGCCGATCCGGGCGGTGATGCTGGACCGGCTGGGGCCGAACGTCTGGCACCGCAGCCCCGCCGAAGCCAGCGCAGTACTCGAGGAGCTGGAAGAAACCGCCCGGCTGTGGCTGATGACACGCCCGGCCCCGTTGAACGACGAGCAGATCGCCGAGTTGCGCCAGCACTTCGGCGCCATCTGGTAAACCCCGGATCAGGACACCCCCGCCATGCCCCGCTTTGCCGCCAACCTGTCGATGCTCTACAACGAGCACAGCTTCCTGGACCGTTTCTCCGCTGCGGCGGCCGACGGCTTCCGGGCCGTGGAGTACCTGTTTCCCTACGCGTTCGAACCGCAGGAACTGGCACGGCGCCTGGCCGACAACGGCCTGCAGCAGGTGTTGTTCAACGCCCCGCCCGGGAACTGGGACGCGGGCGAACGGGGCCTGGCCTGCCTGCCCGGGCGCGAGGCCGAGTTTCGCGGCGGCTTCGCCCAGGCGCTGGCCTATGCCGAGGCGTTGGGCTGCCCGCGGGTGCATGTGATGGCGGGCTTGGCACCTCAGGGCGCCGAGCGTGCGCGCCTGCAGGCCACCTACGAGGCCAACCTGGCCTGGGCGGCAGAGCTGGCCGCCGGGGCGGGCCGCGACGTGCTGATCGAGCCGATCAACCCGCGTGACATCCCCGGCTTCTTCCTGAACCGGCAGGACGAGGCTCACCGCATCGTGCAGGCCATCGGTGCGCCGAACCTGAAGGTGCAGATGGATCTGTACCACTGCCAGATCGTCGAGGGCGATGTCGCGACGAAGATCCGCCAGTACCTGCCCACCGGGCGCGTCGGGCACATCCAGGTCGCCGGCGTGCCCGCACGCCACGAGCCGGACATCGGCGAGCTGAACCATGCCTACCTGTTCCAGGTGATCGACGAGGTGGCCGCCGAGTGCGCCTGGGCTGGTTGGGTCGGTTGCGAATACCGGCCAGCACGCGGCACCGTGGCGGGAGCCACCAGCGCCGGCCTCGGCTGGCTGCGCGGCCTTGGGTAGGCAACCACATCCGCTTGACTGCATTTCACATGTCAGATAATGTTGTCATGTGAAAACAAGAACCTCGGCTATCGACGGTGACCAGCTGCTGGCCATGCTGTCTGCGCTGGCCAACCCGCACCGGCTGCGCATCATCGCGGCGCTGTCCCTGGGCGGCCGCAACTACGTGAGCCAGCTGGCGCGCGAGATCGGCATCAGCCGGCCGCTGCTGCACCTGCACCTGCAGAAGCTCGAAGCGGCGGGCCTGGTGAGCAGCCAGCTGGAGCTCTCGCGCGACGGCAAGGCGCTCAACTACTACGACGCCGTCGCCTTCGATCTCGCGCTCACGCCGGCCGCCATCGCCGAAGCGGCGAAGACCCTGACCCACTCCCTTGAATAGAGGCCACCATGTCCGAAAGCCTGTACCTCCTGTCGATCTGCCTGCCCCTGGGGGCCATCGTGCTCGTCTTCGGCATGCGCTACTTCGCGGCCACCCAGCAGGCCAGGGCCCGGCTGGCCAACGACGAGGCCTACCGCCAGTTGGCCGCCGAGGCTGCGGCCACGCAGGCCCAGACGGCGAGCGCGCTGTCGTCCATCGGCGCCACGCTGACGGACCTGCAGGCGCGCCTCGCCGCGGTCGAGAAAATCCTCAAGCAGGTCGAGTAGGAGCCCGCCATGAACGAGCTGTCGTTGTTTCGCCTGTACCTGCTGCGCGCCCTGTACCTGCTGGTGGTGGTGGGCCTGGGAATCGTGGTGTGGCCCGGCGTCATCCACCGCGAGCAGCCGTGGGAGCTGATGGAGGGCGTGGTGGCCTGCATGTTGGCAGCGTTCTCCGCGCTGTCCATCCTGGGGCTGCGCTACCCGGTGCAGATGCTGCCGCTGCTGCTCTGGGAACTGGGCTGGAAATCGATCTGGCTGCTCGTGGTGGCGCTGCCGCTGTGGCAAGCCGGCCAGATGGACGCCGCCACCTGGGCCACGGCGTCGGCCTGCCTGATGGGGGTGATCATCCCGTTCATCATCCCCTGGCGCCACGTGTGGGCGCACTACGGCGTGAAGCGCGCCGAGCGCTGGCGCTGAGGGGTCAGCCTCGTCGTGCCACCTCGGCCCGCAGGCGCTCTTCCTGCGCCTGCAGCTCGGGCGTGAACTCGGCCCCGAAATCCGCCGCTTCGAACACGGGGCGGATCTCGATGTCGGAGTCCTCCATCATCGGGTTGGGGCAGCGGCGCACCCAGGCCACTGCCTCCTCCATCGAGGCCACCTGCCACAGCCAGAAGCCGGCGACCAGCTCCTTGGTTTCGGCGAACGGCCCGTCCACCACGCTGCGCTGGGCGCCCGAGAAGCGCACCCGCTTGCCGCGGGCGCTGGGGTGCAGCCCCTCGCCGGCCAGCATCACGCCGGCCTTGACCAGCTCCTCGTTGAACTGGCCCATGGCCGCCAGCAACTCGCTGCTGGGCATCTCGCCGGCCTCGGATTGGCGCGTGGCCTTTACCATCACCATGACACGCATCGTCTGCTCTCCTGAGTGAATGCGCGGCCAGCGTACGGCCGCTCCGAAGCGGTCGCGCACCCGCTCGGCGGGTGGTGCCGGTACGCCGGCACCGGGTGCCCCAATGCGCGCCCGACCGTGCGCGCCCTGACACCACGACGAACCGGGTGCCCCGACATCGACAAGCCTAATCCATGCGGGCTGCAGGAAAGCGCCGGCGCGGTTAACGTGCGCGGCTGCCATCCCGGAGACGCCTGCATGAGCGACACGCCCGCCTACACCCCGCCGAAGATCTGGTCCTGGAACAAGGAGAACGGTGGGCAGTTCGCCAGCATCAACCGCCCGGTCGCCGGTGCCACCCACGACAAGGCGCTGCCGGTGGGCCGCCACCCGCTGCAGCTGTACTCGCTGGCTACGCCCAACGGCGTGAAGGTGACGGTGATGCTGGAGGAGCTGCTGGCACTGGGCCATCCCGGCGCCGAGTACGACGCCTGGCTCATCCGGATCAACCAGGGTGAGCAGTTCGGCAGCGGCTTCGTGGCCGCCAACCCAAACTCCAAGATCCCAGCGCTGGTGGACCACAGCGGCCCGGCGCCGGCGCGGGTGTTCGAGTCCGGCGCGATCCTGCTGTACCTGGCCGAGAAGTTCGGCGCTTATCTGCCGGCCGGCGGCGCCGAGCGGGCCGAGTGCCTCTCGTGGCTGTTCTGGCAGATGGGCAGCGCGCCCTTCCTGGGCGGTGGCTTCGGCCACTTCTATGCCTACGCGCCCACCAAGATCGAGTACGCCATCGACCGCTACGCGATGGAGGCCAAGCGCCAGATGGACGTGCTGGACCGCCGTCTCGCCGAGAGCCCCTACCTGGCGGGCGATGACTACACCATCGCCGACATGGCGGTGTGGCCCTGGTACGGCACACTGGCCAAGGGGCAGCTCTACGAGGCCGGCGAGTTCCTGCAGGTGCAGGACTACCAGAACGTGCTGCGTTGGACGAACCGGATCGCCGAGCGACCGGCCGTGCAGCGCGGCCGCATGGTCAACCGCACCTGGGGCCAGCCCGCCAGCCAACTGCACGAGCGGCACGAGGCCAGCGATTTCGACACCCGCACGCAGGACAAGCTGGCACCTGCCGCCTGAGACCCACCCCATGATCACCCTCTACGACTGCGCCACCGCCCCCAGCCCGCGCCGCGCCCGCATCCTGCTCGCCGAGAAGGGCCTCACGCACGAGACCGTGCAGGTCGATCTGCGCAGCGGCGAGCAACTGGGCGATGCCTACCGCCAGCTCAACCCGCAGTGCACCGTGCCCGCGCTGCGCACGCAGGAGGGCCTGCTGCTCACCGACAACGCCGCCATCGCCGCCTACCTGGAGGCGCGCTACCCCGAGCCGGCGCTGATGGGCCGCACGCCGGCCGAGAAGGCCGAGATCGCCAGCTGGAACTGGCGCGTGGAGTTCGAGGGCCTGATGGCGATTGCCGAAGCCCTGCGCAACAGCGCACCCGCCATGGCCAACCGGGCCCTGCCCGGGCCGGTGGACTACCCGCAGATCCCCGAGCTGGCGCAGCGCGGCCTGGCCCGGGTGCAGCAGTTCTTCCACACGCTGGACGAGCGCCTGGCCGGGCGCGAGTTCATCGCATCCGGCCACTTCAGCATCGCCGACATCACCGCCGTGGTGGCGGTGGACTTTGCGCGCATCGTGAAGTGCAAGCCCGGCGAGCAGCACCCGCAGCTGCTGCGCTGGCGCGCGGCGATGGCGCAGCGGCCGTCGATGGCGCTGTAGCCCGGCTCCGCTGCCCCCGGCAGACCGACATGTTGGCACTTGATCGAACGCAAGACGCGGTGCGCCAGCAGGTCCATATTGGTGGCGCCCGCCTTCAACGGCCTGTTCCAGGAGCATGCACATGACCCCGACACTGTCCCGTCTCGCCCCCCTGGTCGTCGCCGCATCCTGCCTCATCGGCGCGGCGGCCGCCGGTGCGGCGACCGTGGTGCACTACCGGTTCGAGAACGGCACGGCGGGCGAGAAGGCCCGCGGCAAGGGCAGCGTGCTGGACAGCTCCGGCAACGGCCTGAACGGCACCCCCGTGGGCCGGCCCCGGTACGAGGCCACCGGCAACCCCGACAGCACGCTCGCCCTGCGGTTCAATGGCACGACGGCGGGCGTGTTCGTTCCGGACGACCCCCTGCTGCAGCTGACGCACAGCCTGACCCTGGAGGCCTATGTGTACCTGCGGGACGACACGGACGGCGGCGTGATCGTCCTCCGGGGCGACAACCGCTATGACTACGACCCCTACTACCTGATCGTGGGCGGGGGCCGCCTGTTCTTCCTGATCGAGCAGGCGCGCGGCGTGGGCTCGCAACTCGCGTCGCCGACCGAACTGCCCAAGAGACAGTGGCTGCACGTCGCGGCGACGCTGGACGACGCCACCGGCGTCCAGGCCCTGTATGTCAACGGCTCGCTGATCGCCTCCACGGTCACGGATCTGCGGCCGTTCGCGGAGCTGAGAAAGATGAACCACCCGGGTCTGGCCATCGGCGCCAACTTCGAGGGCAGCCCGGATCCCTTGTACTTCCGCGGCTGCATCGACGAGGTGCGGGTCTCGGACGTGGCGCTCGACCCGTCTGAGTTTCTGCCGCCGCCCTGAGCATCTGCCGTCAGCCGGCCCGACTCGGCCCTCAGAACCGCGGGTTCTGGCCGGTGAAACTGGCGTCGTACTTTTGCATCTGCGTCAGGTCGTCCCGGTTGCGAACACCGCAACTGCGGTACTGCTCGTGCAGTTCCGCCAGCTTCTCGCGGTCGAGCTCGACACCCAGGCCCGGCGTGGTGGGCACCCGCACCGAACCCTGCTCGAACCTGATGCGGCCACCCTTGACCACCTCTTCTTCCTGCCAGGGGTAGTGGGTGTCGCAGGCATAGGTCAGGTTCGGGATGCTGGCCGCCACGTGCGTCATCGCCATCAGGCTGATGCCCAGGTGCGAGTTGGAGTGCATCGACATGCCCAGATCCCACAGCGCGCACATGCGTGCCAGCGTCTGCGTCACGCGCAGCCCGCCCCAGTAGTGGTGGTCGGACAACAGCACCTTGACCGAGCCCATCTCCGCACCCTTGCGGAAATCGTCGAGCGTCGTGATGACCATGTTGGTGGCCAACGGCAGCCGGGTGTGGCGGGCGAGCTCGGCCATGCCCTTCAGCCCCGGTGTCGGGTCCTCGTAGTACTCGAGCAGTTCATCGAGTTCGGGTGCGGCCTGGATGCTGGTTTCCAGTGACCAGTTGGCGTTCGGGTCCAGGCGCAAGGGCAGGCCCGGGAAGGCCCCATGCAGTGCACGCATGCAGGCGATCTCATGCGCCGGCTCGAACACCCCGCCCTTGAGCTTGATGCTCTGGAACCCGTACAGCGCGATCATCCGCTGCGCCTGCGCGACGATCTGGGCCGGGCTGATGCCCTCGCCCCAGGCGTCGGGCGAGTACGGCCTGTCGATGTGCTCGGCGTACTTGAAGAACAGGTAGGCGCTGTAGGGCACGGCGTCGCGCACGGCGCCACCCAGGAGGTCCACCACCGGGGCGCCGACCATCTGGCCTTGAAGATCCAGCATGGCCACCTCGAAGGTGCTGGTCACCTTGGCGGCGTTCTTCGCCGTGTGCGAACCCGGCGCGAGCTCGAACTCGATGGCACCGGGCTGGGGGCGGATGGTGGCGCGCACCCGCTCTTCCATGCGGTTGAGCTCGAACGGCGATAGGCCCAGCACGAGGGCCTTGGCCTGGTCCAGCACACGCAGCATCGGCTCGTCACCATAGGTTTCCGAGATCCCGACGCGGCCGTCGCTGGTTTCGAACTCGACGATCGCGCGCAGCGCCCAAGGTTCGTGGATGCCGGCCGCGTTCAGCAGCGGCCCGTCCCGGAAGGCGATCGGCGTGATGCGGATGGCGGTGATCTTGGTGTCTCGGCTCATCGCTTCGCCCTCAATTGGCCGAGGCGCCGGATTTCTTCACCAGGGCACCCCAGCGCGGGATCTCCCTGGCCATCAGGGCCGCCAGTTCCTCCGGGGTGCCGCCGACCAGATCCATCCCGAGCCCGCCGAGCTTGGCCTGGACATCGGGCAGCTTCAGCGCCTTGGCGATCTCCTCGTGCAGCTTCTGCACGATGGCCTTGGGCGTGCCCTTGGGCGCATAGATCGCCTGCCACGACGACATCTCGAACCCGGCCACGCCGGATTCGACCATCGTGGGCGTGTTCGGCGACAAGGCGATGCGCTTGCCGGTCGTCACCGCCAGCAGCTTCAGCTTGCCGGCCTGCAGCAGGGGCAAGGCCGCCGTCATCTGGTCGAACATGAAGGTGACCTGGCCCGACGACACATCCACCATGGCCGGCGGCGTGCCCTTGTAGGGGATGTGCGCCAGCGGCACGCCGATCAGGTCGGCGAACAACTCGCCGGCCAGGTGCGTGGAGGTGCCCGCACCGGACGATGCGAAGGTGCGCCGCTTCTCGTCCTTCTTCAGCAGGGCGATCAGGTCGGCCACCGAGTTCACGCCGAGGTTGGGATCGACCAGCAGCACGTTGGGCAGCGTGGCCACCAGCGCCACCGGCTCGAAATCCTTCACCGGGTCATAGCTCAGGTTCTTGTACAGGCTGGCGTTGATCGCGTGCGTGCTGATCGTGCCGCCGAACAGCGTGTAGCCGTCGGGTGCGGACTTGGCGACGAAGGCCGCCCCGATGCCGCCGCCCTGGCCCGGCTTGTTGTCGACGACCACCGTCTGTTTCAGTGCGCCCTGCAACTTTTCGGCGAGGGTGCGGCCGACCACGTCGGTGGAGCCGCCGGCGGTGAACGGAACGATGTAGGTGATGGGCTTGGCCTGCGGCCAGTCCGGTGTCTGCGCTGCGGCAGAACCGGCAACGGCAAGGGCAACCGATAGGGCGAGGCAGGGCACGAGGTGTCGACGGTTCAAGGCAGGTCTCCTGGTGTGGCTGGAACGGCCGTGCTTCCGGGGCGCGACTCGATGGACTGCAGTAAAGCACTAATGTATTAGTATGTCAACAGCATGGCCTGTTGCTAGAATTTCGGCCATGCCCACCCCGTCAGCCAGCCGCCCCATCCCGTTCGATCGCTCCCGCCAGGCGTCCCCCCAGGTGTTCGAGCGGCTGCGCGACATGATCCTGTCCCTGGAACTGGTCCCCGGCACGGTGCTGTCGCGTGCCGAGCTGGCCGCGCAATTCGGTCTCAGCCAGACACCCATCCGCGATGCGCTCATCCGGCTCGGCGAAGAGGGCCTGGTCGACATCTTTCCTCAGCACGCCACGGTGGTGAGCCACATCGACGCGGATGCCGCCACGCAAGCGCAGTTCCTGCGCCGATCGATCGAGGCCGAGGTGGTGCTCACCTTGGCGAGCCAGCCAGACGCGGCGCTGCTTCGCCAGTTGCGGGCCCAGATCGATGTGCAGACGGCGTTGATGGGCAGCGCGGCATACCTCGAGTTCATCGCCGCCGACAGGGCCTTTCATCGCCTGATGTACGTCGCGGCGGGCGTGCCGGATCTGTTCGACCTGGTGCGCCAGCGCAGCGGCCATGTCGACCGCCTGCGCATGCTGAACCTGCCTTCGATCGGCAAGCAGCGGGCGATCGTGCGCGATCACCGGCGCATCGTCGACGCCATCGCCAGCGGCGACGCCGCGACGGCGCAGGCCAGCCTGCGCGAGCACCTCTCCGGAACCTTGGGCCAGATCGACACGATCCGGCAGGCCCATCCGGGATACTTTTCGGCCTGACCCGGCGCTGAAGACCGGTTCGCGGGGGCGGGAAGGCGCAGCCGAAGGTGGGGGTGACCGTGGAGCCCGTCGAGTAGAAGGTGGCCGGCAGCTACGGCCACTTCTGGACCTTCGGTTGTACTTGCAAGCCCTAATCAGGGGAGCGACTTGGCAGCCTCAATTGTCTTGAGGTGGGCTCGCGCTGAAGGGGGACGTTGTCTTTGGCACGACGAGGTTCTGGGATGTCCCGTTCCTCTCTTGCGAAGGCTGCGGCACCGTCTTTGCGATGTCGAAGGCCAACAAGGTCGGCGTGCACCACGCCTTCGCGGAAAACGGGTCCGATGGCTGCGAGCCGCGCGGGGCCTTGTTGAGCGCCAAGGATGATGCGATCTACAGCACCACGAGCCGAGGCGGCAGTTTTGACGCCGGCACCATCGTTCGCCTTCGCCGGGTGAGCACTCCACCCGGGCCGTGACCCCCGCCCGGTTTCGCCACGGTGAATGGCCGGCCAGTTCAGGCCCGACGCCTGGCATCCACGCTGCCCTCACAGGCACTGTTGAGTGGGCTACTTGGAGGGGAATGAAATCTCCCGGCAAGCGTTTGTGCTGGAGAACACACTTGGCCATCGCTGTTCGCAGGACAGAACCTCCGGCTTCTCGGTTCGAGTGAGCACGTAGGGGCAGCGGATGGTTTTGCCAGACGGGGAATCAACGCCGAGCCAGAACCCGGCGTACTCGCCCTGCGTCGCGATGAGGTAGTAAACGCCGTTTCCGGATCTTGGCGGATGCTCGGTGATGTAGGCCAGGGCGAGCTTTTCGCCGTACTTGTAGCCTTGGATGATCCAGCTCTCTTCGACCAGGTTGCCGTCTCGGTCCTTGACCTTCGCCACTGAACGTGCCCTGACCGACACGTCGTCGGACAGGAAGCTCACGTCGATCCTTTCGTGGGAGCAATAGACACTGCCCTTCTCATCCAAGTCGGAGAAGTATCCGTAGTATTTGTCGGTGACAGCATCGAGCGGCCTCACGAACCCGCAAGCGAATCCGTCTTCGTTCTTGGAGCAACTGATGGGATTCTTTGAGAAGAACAGGAGCCCAATCACGAAAGCAATGGCCAGGGCGACTACCGCGATGACCCAGGCTGGCAGCTTTTGGATGTCCATGATGGTCTGTACCTCCAGACGACGTGCCGCCTGCCACCAGCGGGGCAGTGCACACACTCCCAACTGTTGCGCGCGCCGACGACGCGCGTCATCCACAAGTCAGCGGATCAACTGCACCGGAGTGGAGTGAAGCGACGCCCAATCCGCAGTCAGCCGAGCGGTACGACGCCTGCAGCAGAATGGCCTTCGCCCACTCGCACCCCGCATGACGGCCAACCCCCCCGCCCACCACCACCACCGGCTTGAGCCTCCTCGCCCGCTCGATCGAGCCGCTGGTGCAGGCGCACCCGGGGCTGTCGGGCATCTACACGCCGGCGGACGGCGTCGATGCCTTAGCGCCGCGGCCGATCGTGGTGTGCGCGTACGGCTGGTGCTCGACGACGACAACGTTCATCGCCGATGGGCAGTCCACCATCATCGGCGGCCGCAACGTGGGCGACGAGTGTTTTGGCGCCGCGGAGCAATCGCTGTTTGTCGACCTGGATGTCATCGCCATCGGCTCGGTGGTGCAGGAGGTCGAGCAGGGATTCGAGCGCAGGTGGAACAGCGTCCCGGCGCGGCCGGCACGTGCACTGCTGGCCGCGGGCGAGCCCAAGCAGCTCGTCAGTTGCCCATCAGGCGCTTCAGCCAGGCCACGATGCGTGCCAGCAAGCCTTCGGGAGCCGGCGCGGCCGGCGCCGGGGTCGGGCCGTACTTGGCCTCCAGTGCGGCGTTGAACTGGGTGAAGAACTCGGTGGCCATCTTCTGGGCGGCCATGTCGATCAGGCGCGAGCCGATCTGCGCGATCTTGCCGCCCACGGTGGCATGCGCGGTGTAGTGCAGCATCGTGGCGTGCGGGCCGGTGGATTCGAGGCGCACGCTGGCGTGGCCCTTGCCGTGGCCGGCGGCGCCGCCCTGGCCCTCGAAGTGGATGGTGTAGCTGGTGGGGGCCACGATGTCCTCCAGCCGCAGCTTGCCCTTGAACTTGGCCTTCACCGGGCCCACGGCGGCGGTGACCTGCACATCGTAGTGGCCGGGCTCGCCGGGAGTCAGGCTTTCGCAGCCGGGGATCGCGGCCTGCAGCATGGCGGTGTCGTTCAGCGCCTCCCAGGCGATCTGTTGGGCCACGGGCAGGGCTTGCTGGCTGGTGAGTTCCATGAGCGGTGTCTCTCGGTTCAATGAAGTGGGCGCGGGGCGGGATCGCCGGTGCCGGCCAGCACGCGGGCGAGCTGTTTCAGGCTGGCGATGTTGTGCGCGGGCAGGAAGCGGTGCACATGCGGCAGCAGGGCGCGCACACCGGCGGCGCGCGGCTCGAAGCCGTCGAAGCGCAGCAGCGGGTTCAGCCAGACGAGCTGGCGGCAGCTCTTGGCCAGGCGCTCGGCCTCGAAGGCCAGTTGGGTGGTGTCGCCGTGCTCCAGGCCGTCGGTGATCAGCAGCACGGTGGCGCGGCCGCCCAATACGCGACGGGCCCAGTGGCGGTTGAACAGGTGCAGGCTCTGCGCCAGGCGGGTGCCTCCGGACCAGTCTTGCACCGTGCGGGCCACCGAGGCCACGGCGATGTCGGGGTCGCGCTGGCGCAGGGCGCGGGTGATGGGTGTGAGCCGGGTGCCGAAGACGAAGCTGTGCACCCGCAGGTCTGCGTGGCAGAGCGCGTGCACGAAGTGCAGCAGCATGCGCGAGTAGCTGCTCATGGAGCCGGAGATGTCCGCCAACACCACCAGCGGCGCCGGGCGGGCGCGCGGGCGGCGGTGGCGCATCTCCCACAGCTCGCCACCGTGGCGCCCCATCGCGGCCAGGCTGGCGCGCCAGTCAGCGCGGCCGTGCGCGGCAGGCTCGGTGCGGCGGGTGGCCAGCGGCTCGAAGAAGGGGCGCAGGCGCAGCAGCATGGCCTTGGCCTCACGCCATTCGTCGGCGCTCAGGGTCTCGAAATCCTTCTGCCTGAGCACCTCGCGGTCGCTGAAGGTGAAGGCGGCCTGCACCTCGACCTGCTCGCGCGGCGGTTCGGGTGCGGCGTGGGACGGCAGATGAGGGAACAGCGCGCCGGCCAGGCGGCGGTGCTCGGGCGGCGCGTTGGCGGCCTTTTCGTGCGTCTGCACCTGGGGCAGCAGCAGGGCGCGCATGCGGCCCTCCAGATCCGGATCCTTCCAGAAGATGTGGAAGGCCTGGTCGAACAGCTCGCGGTGCTCGCTGCGGTCGACGAAGCAGGCGGCCAGCGTGGCGCGGAAGTCGCGCCGGCTCTCCAGCCCGGCGTGGCGCAGGGCGGCCAGCGCGAGTTGCACGCGGTCCGTGCCCACCGGCAGGCCGGCGTGGCGCAGCACGCGGGCGAAGTGCAGCACGTTGTCGGCCAGGTGGCCGGGCAGGCTGTCGACCTCGGGGGCGCGCAGCACGGTCAGGCCGGGCCGAGGCCCCGCAGCGTGTCGCGCACCTCGTTCAGCAGGCGGGCGGCTTCCGAGCCCTGCACCTTGGCGATGTCGTCCTGGTACTTCAGTAGCACGCCCAGGGTGTGGCTGATGACCTCCGGGTCCAGCACCATCGCATCCAGCGCCAGCAGGGCGCGGGTCCACTCGATGGTTTCGGCGACACCGGGCAGCTTGTAGAGATCGAGCTGGCGCAGGCGCTGGATGAAGGCGACGATCTCCTGCGAGAGTGCGCGCGGCGCACCCGGCACACGGCGCGCCAGGATCGCCAGCTCGCGCTGCAGGTCGGGGAAATCGACCCAGTGGTAGAGGCAGCGCCGCTTGACGGCGTCGTGGATCTCGCGCGTGCGGTTGCTGGTGAGCACCACGATGGGCGGCACGGCGGCCTTCACCGTGCCGAATTCGGGGATGGTGATCTGGAACTCCGACAGGACCTCCAGCAGGAAGGCCTCGAACGGCTCGTCGGCGCGGTCCAGCTCGTCGATCAGCAGCACCGGCGCGACGGGCTGGTGCGGGTCGATGGCCTGCAGCAGCGCGCGCTGGATCAGGAAGCGTTCGCTGAACAGCTCCGTGGCCAGCGCCTGGTGGCTGGCGCCGCCCGCCTCGGCCAGGCGGATCTCGAGCATCTGGCGCGCATAGTTCCACTCGTACGCGGCGCCGGCCAGGTCCAGCCCCTCGTAGCACTGCAGGCGGATGAGAGGCCGGCCCAGCATGGTGGCCAGGGTGCGGGCGATCTCGGTCTTGCCGGTACCGGGCTCGCCCTCCAGGAACAGCGGGCGCTGCAGCCGGAGGGCGAGGTACACGGTGGTGGCCAGCTCGCGGCTGGGCACGTAGTCGTGCGCGACCAGGCGCGCCACCGTGTCGTCGATGCTGGCCGGCAGGGCGGTGGTGCTCAAGATGGTGTCAGCTCGCGGCCACGGCGCGCGAGGCCAGCACGGGGATCAGCGCCGCGCGGTAGGCCGCCGAGCCGTGCAGGTCGGTGTTGAAGCCGTCGGCGCTGACCTTCAGCGTGGCCACCGCGGCGGGCGCCCAGCTGTGTGCCAGGGCATCCTCCAGTGCCTTGGCGCGGAACACGCAGGCCCCGGCGCCGGTGACCGCCACGCGCACGCCCGCGGGGCCCTTGCTGACGAACACGCCGACGATGGAGAAGCGCGAGGCCGGTTGGTTGAACTTCTGCCAGGCGGCCTTCTCCGGCACCGGGAAGCTCACCGCGGTGATGATCTCGCCCTCGGCCAGCGCGGTCTCGTACAGGCCCTTGAAGAAGTCGTCGGCGGCGATCTTGCGGCGATCGGTGTGGATGGTGGCGCCCAGGCCCAGCACGGCGGCCGGGTAGCAGGCCGCCGGGTCGTTGTTGGCCAGGCTGCCGCCGAGGGTGCCGCGGTTGCGCACCTGGCGGTCGCCGATCTTGCCCGCCAGCTCGGCCAGGGCCGGGATGGCGGCGGCCACTTCCTTGGATGCGGCCACCACCGCGTGCGGGGTCATCGCGCCGATGGTCACCTGGCCGTTGGCCACCGTGATGCCCTTCAGCGTGGCGATGCCGCCCAGGTCGACCAGGGCGGACGGCGCCGCCAGGCCGAGCTTCATCGAGCCCAGCAGGGATTGGCCGCCGGCCACGATCTTGGCGTCGGCCGCGCCGGCCGCGCGCACCGCGTCGGCCACCGAGGCCGGGGTTTGATAGGCAAATGCTTGCATGGTGTGTGTCTCCTGGGGCCTGGTCAGCGGTTGTTCTGGATGGCCTGCCACACGGCGTGCGGCGTGGCGGGCATCGGCATGTCCTTCAGGTCCAGCGCGTCGCAGATGGCGTTGATCACCGCCGGCGGCGAGCCGATGGCACCGGCCTCGCCGCAGCCCTTCACACCCAGCGGGTTGTGGGTGCAGGGCGTGCCCTTCACGGTTTCCACCGTGAAGTGGCAGAAGTCGTCGGCGCGCGGCATGGTGTAGTCCATGTAGCTGCCGGTGAGCAGCTGGCCGGTCTCGTTGTCGTAGATGCCGTGCTCCAGCAGGGCCTGGCCGATGCCCTGCGCCAGACCGCCGTGCACCTGGCCTTCGACGATCATCGGGTTGACCACGTTGCCGAAATCGTCGCAGGCGGTGAAGCGGTCGACCCGGGTGCGGCCCGTGGCGGGGTCGACCTCCACCTCGCAGATGTAGGTGCCAGCCGGGTAGGTGAAGTTGCTCGGATCGTAGAACGCGTTCTCGTTGAGGCCCGGCTCCAGCTTGTCGTGCGGGAAGTTGTGCGGCACGTAGGCGGTGAGCGCCACCGCGGCGAAGGGCACGCTCTTGTCGGTGCCGGCCACCTTGAACACGCCGCCTTCGAACTCGATGTCGGTGTCTGCGGCTTCGAGCAGGTGGGCGGCGATCTTCCGGCCCTTGGCGATCACCTTGTCCACCGCCTTGACGATGGCGGTGCCACCCACTGCGAGCGAGCGCGAGCCATAGGTGCCCATGCCGAACAGCACCTTGCTGGTGTCGCCGTGCTCGATGACCACGTCCTCCATCGGGATGCCGAGCCGATCCGCCACCACCTGCGCGAAGGTGGTCTCGTGGCCCTGCCCGTGGCTGTGCGAGCCGGTGAAGATGGTGACCTTGCCGGTCGGGTGCACGCGCACCTCGCCGGCCTCGAACAGGCCGGCCCGGGCGCCCAGGGCACCGGCCACGCTGGAGGGTGCGATGCCGCAGGCCTCGATGTAGCAGGAGTAGCCCAGGCCACGCTTCAGGCCCTTGGCCTCCGAGGCCGCCTTGCGCGCTGCGAAACCGCCCACCTCGGCCAGCTCGATGGCGCGGCTGAGGGTGGCCTCGTAGTCGCCGGTGTCGTAGGTCAGGCCCACTGGGGTGGCGTAGGGGAAGGTGGTGATGAAGTTGCGGCGGCGCAGCGCGGCCGGATCGACCTTCAGCTCGTGCGCGGCGGTCTCGACGATGCGCTCCAGCAGGTAGGTGGCCTCGGGGCGGCCGGCGCCGCGGTAGGCATCCACCGGCGCGGTGTTGGTGAACACCGCGGTGACCTCGCACCAGATCTTGGGCGTCTTGTACTGGCCGGCCAGCAACGTGGCGTGCAGGATCGTCGGGATGCTGGACGCAAAGGTCGAGAGGTAGGCGCCCATGTTGGCCGTGGTGGTGGCCCGCAGCGCAAGGAAGTGGCCGTCCTTGTCGAGCGCCAGCTCGGCCACGCTGTCGTGGTCGCGGCCGTGGGCGTCGGAGAGAAAGGCCTCGCTGCGGTCGCAAGTCCATTTCACCGGGCGGCCGACCATCTTGCTGGCCACCACCAGCGCGGTCTCCTCGCCGTAGAGGAAGATCTTGGAGCCGAAGCCCCCGCCCACGTCCGGCGCGACGACACGCATCTTGTGCTCGGGGATCCCCAGCACGAAGGCGCACATCAGCAGGCGCTCGACGTGCGGGTTCTGGTTCGACACGTACAGCGTGTAGTTGTCGTCGGCACGGCTGTAGCTGGCGTTGGCGGCACGCGGCTCCATCGCGTTGGGGACCAGCCGGTTGTTGCGGAACTTCAGCGTGGTGACGTGGGCGGCGGTCTTGAACGCGGCCTCGGTGCCGTCCTTGTCGCCGATGCCCCAGTGGTAGCACTGGTTGTCCGGCGCCTCCACATGCACCGAGGAGGCGATCTTCTTGGCCTGGGCGGCGTCGATCACCGGGGTCAGCTCCTCATAGTCGACCTCGATCAGCTCGGCGGCGGACTTGGCCTGCTCCAGTGTCTCGGCCACCACCAGGGCGACGCGGTCGCCCACGTAGCGCACCTTGCCGTCGGCCAGCACCGGGTGCTTGGGCTCCTTCATCGGCGTGCCGTCCAGGCTGTTGATCAGCCAGCCGCACGGCAGGCCGCCCACGGCCTTGAAGTGCTCGCCGGTGAGGATGGCCAGCACACCCGGCGCGGCGGCCGCGGCGCTGGTGTCCAGCGACTTGATGGTCGCGTGGGCATACGGCGAGCGCAGGAAGTGGCCGTGCGTCTGGCCCGGCAGGGTGATGTCGTCGGTGTACTGGCCCTTGCCGGTCAGGAAGCGCGTGTCTTCGCGGCGCTTGACCGATTGGCCGATGAAACCTTGGCGTGCGTTCATGGTGCGTGTCTCCGGGTGTTCGTTCGGCTGGCGGTCACTTCATGGCGGCGGCGCCAGTGCGCACCGCCTTGACGATGTTCTGGTAACCGGTGCAGCGGCACAGGTTGCCCTCCAGGCCCTCGCGCACCTGTTCATCGTTGGAACACTTGTGGTGGGTCACCAGGTCCACCGCGCTCATCACCATGCCGGGCGTGCAGAAGCCGCATTGCAGGCCATGGCACTCGTTGAAGGCGGCCTGCATCGGGTGCAGCGTGCCGTCGGCGGCGGCCAGGCCCTCGATGGTGGTCACCTCGGCGCCCTGGGCCTGCACGGCGAGCATGTTGCAGCTCTTCACCGCGCGGCCGTTCAGGTGCACGGTGCAGGCGCCGCACTGGGCGGTGTCGCAGCCCACGTGGGTGCCGGTGAGTTGCAGGGTCTCGCGGATGAACTGCACCAGCAGGGTCTGCGGCTCGACCTCGCGGCTGAGGTTTTTGCCGTTGACCTTCAAGGTGATCGTCGTCATGGTGTCTCCTGAGGGGTGGGAACCGGGGACGCAAGAGGGTCTCCGAGTGCTGCTGATCCTAGGGACCAGCCACCGCGCTGGCTCGCTGTCACTTACACCTATGAATCTCATGGCATAAGGGAAACCTTGCAAGCGCCAAGCGGCGCGCGAATCCCTACCTTCGAAACCATGGACAACGTCGATCTGAATGTGCTGCGCCAGGTGGTGGCGTGGCGGGATGCTGGGCACGCGGTGGTGCTGGGCACGGTCACCCGCACCTGGGGATCCGCACCTCGGCCGGTGGGCTCGGTGGTGGCGGTGCGCGACGACGGGCAGATCGCCGGCTCGGTCTCGGGCGGCTGCATCGAGGACGACCTGATCGCCCGCATGCGCGCCCAGGCCCTGGCGGCGGCTCGGCCCGAGGTGGTGCGCTACGGCGTCAGCGGCGACGAGGCGGCGCGCTTTGGCCTGCCGTGCGGCGGCACGCTGGAGCTGGTGCTGGAGCCGCTGAGCACGGCCAGCCAGGTGGAGCCGCTGCTGGCCAGGCTGGCGAGCGGCGAGCGGGTGCGGCGCGAGCTGAGCCTGGCCACCGGCGCGGTGGTGTTGTCGGCGGCCGAGGGCAGCGCGGACCTGGCCATCGTCGACGGCGACAGGCTGGTCTCCACGCACGGGCCGGGCTGGCGGCTGCTGATCGTCGGTGCTGGGCAGATGAGCCAGTACCTGGCGCAGATGGCGCAGGCGCTGGACTACCAGGTGACGGTGATCGACCCGCGCGAGGAATACGCCGAGTTCGAGCGCCTGCCCGGCGTGCAGTACCGCCAGGACATGCCCGACGACGCGGTGCAGGCGCTGAAGCCGGATGCCCACACCGCCGTGATCGCGCTGACCCACGACCCCAAGCTGGACGACCTGGCACTGATGGAGGCGCTGCACTCCACGGCTTTCTATGTGGGCGCCATCGGCTCGCGTGTCAACCAGGCCAAGCGCAAGCAGCGGCTGGCCGAGCACTTCGACATGAGCGCCGAGGCATTGGAGCGCCTGCACGGCCCGGTGGGCATCAAGAACGGTGCCCGCACGCCACCGGAGATCGCCGTGTCCATCCTGGCCGAGCTGACGGCGGTGCGTTACGGTTGGCGCATCCTGGAGCCGGTGTTCACCGGCACGGTGGCCCTCGCTGCCGAGGCCGGCTGCGTGACGTGACATCCGGTCATGCCGTGAGCTTGCTCTTGGGCGCCTTGTAGCGCCACCACGGCAGCGCGCGGGTCAGCGAGAGGATCTCGCCGCTCTGCGGGTGCACCGTGTAGCCCGGCAGCGTGGTCACGGCCTGGCGCCAGGCGTCGCCCTGCAGGGCCTCGCGCAGCAGGGCCACGCCGGGGTGGTCCAGCGCGTCCTTCATGCAGACCAGGAAGTAGTCCTCGGTCAGCAGCGGCACGAACTCCAGGCCGAAGGCGCGCGCCGCGGCCTCGATGCCCATGCCGGCGTCACCCGCCCCGCTGGCCACCGCGGCGGCCACCGCGTTGTGGCTGTCTTCGGCGGGGTGCAGCTCGCTCTCCACCGGCGGTGGCAGGCCTTGCTGCTTGAGCAGGTGCTCGGTGAGCAGGCGCGTGCCCGAGCCCGGCTGGCGCTGCACGAAACGGGCGCCGCGCGAGACCACGTCGGCCAGGCTGTTCAGGGCCAGCGGGTTGTGCGGGGCGACCATCAGGCCCTGCCTGCGCCGGGTGCAGCCCAGCAGCTTGTGGCGGCCGGGCTTGAGCAGCGGCTTCAGGCCGCTCGCGAACAGATTGCCGCCCTCGTTCAGCGGCGGCACGTGGAAGCCGGCCACCAGGCAGCGGCCCTCGCCGAGGGCGCGCAGGGCGTCCATGCTGCCGGCGAAGCGCAGGTCGATGTGCAGGCGCTGGCCGGCGCTGGCCTGCTCGCGCAGCAGCGGCAGGGCCAGGTCGTGGCTGGCGTAGACGGTGAGCACCTGCTGGTCGCCGTCGAGCGCATCGGCCAGCACCCGCTCCAGCTCGGCGCGCAAGGCCTCGATGTGCGGGGTGAGGCGGGCGCGGGCCCGTGTCTCGGCCCACAGCAGGCGCTCGGCAAAGGGTGTCAGCCGGGCCGGCTGGCCCTGGACCCAGGTGACCAGCGGTTCGCCCAGCACCTCCTGCCACTGCTTGAGGGCACCCCACACATGGCGGTACGAGGCGCCCATGGCCTTGGCGGCATGCTGGATCGAGCCGTGCTCGCGCAGGCCGCTGAGCAGGTCGAACAGCGGGTTGTGCAGGTCGGCGCCGCGCTGGCCGTCGGGTTGGAATGTGTACTGGAGGTGGACGCCGCGGGATTGCATCGGGGGGCTGGGGTTCAGGCTAGGCGGTACAGCGCCAGGTACTTCTGGGCGGCTTCGCGCCAGGAAAAATCCTGGGCCATGGCGCGCTGCACCAGCGCGGCCCAGCGGGCCGGTTGGCGGAAGGTGTCGATGGCGCGGCGCAGCGTGGCCTCCAGCGCCGGCACGCTGGCTTCCCCGAAGGCGAAGCCGGTGCCGTGCTCGCCGGCATCGGCATCGACGACGGTGTCCGCCAGGCCGCCGACACGGCGCACCAGCGGCAGCGTGCCGTAGCGCAGGCCGTAGAGCTGGGTCAGGCCGCAGGGCTCGAAGCGCGAGGGCACCATGATGGCGTCGGCGCCGCCGATCAGGCGGTGGGCGCGGTCTTCGTCGTAGCCCAGGAACACGGCCACCCGGCCCGGGTGGGTCTGGGCGGCGGCGCCGAAGGCGGCCTCCAGGGCCGCGTCGCCGGTGCCCTGCACCACGAACTGGGCGCCGGCCTGCAGCGCCGCGGGCAGGGCGGCCAGCACCAGATCCAGCCCCTTCTGCGCGGTGAGCCGGCTGACGATGCAGAACAGCGGTGCGTCGGCATGCGGCGCCAGGCCGAACTCGGCCTGCAGCGCCGCCTTGCAGCGCGCCTTGCCGGCCAAGTGGGCGGCGTCGTAGGGGGCGGCGAGCAGGGGGTCGGTGGCGGGGCTCCATACCTCGGGGTCGACGCCGTTGAGGATGCCCGAGACCACATCGGCGCGCTGGCGGATCACGCCGTCCAGCCCACTGCCGAACTCCGGCGTGGCGATCTCCTGCGCGTAGGTGGGGCTGACCGTGGTGATGCGGTCGGCGTACATCAGGCCGGCCTTCATGAACGACAGCTGCTCGTAGAACTCCAGGCCCTGCGGCCGCATGTAGCGCGGCGGCAGGCCCAGGTGGCCGAACTCGGCGCCCGGGAACAAACCCTGGAAGGCCAGGTTGTGGATGGTGAAGACGCTCTTCGCGGTGGTGGCCGGGTGGGCCGACATGTAGGCGCAGGCGAGGCCGGCGTGCCAGTCGTGCGCGTGCACGATCTCGGGCTCCCAGCCGGGGTCGATCTCGCCGGCCGCCATCTGGCCGGCCATCCAGCCCAACAGGGCGAAGCGCTGCAGGTTGTCGCTCCAGGCGGCGCCGTCGGCGGCTTGGTAGGGCCCGCCCGGGCGGCGGTACAGGTAGGGCGCCTCGATCAGGTAGGCCGGCACCGGGTTGCCGGGCAGGCGGGCGCGCACCAGCGTGACGCGTCCCGCGCCGAACAGCGGGCCCATCGTGCAGACGGGCTGGCGATCCAACGCGGCATCCAGGATGGCGGGCAGCCCCGGCAGCAGCAGGCGCACATCCGCGCCCGCCGCTTGCAGTGCCTGGGGCAGCGCGCCCATCACATCGGCCAGGCCGCCGGTCTTGACCAGCGGGAAGATCTCGGAGGCGACCTGCAGGACCCTCATGCGGGCAGGGCCGCCAGCATCGCGGCGGTGACCAGCGTGATGCCGCTGTCGGTTCGGAAGAAGCGTTTCGCGTCGGCCTCCGCGTCATGGCCGATGACCATGCCGTCCGGGATGCGGCAGCCGCGGTCGATGACCACGCGGTTCAAGCGCACATGCCGGCCGATCTCGACCTCGGGCAGCAGCACCGACCACTCCACGAGCGAGTGCGAGTGCACCCGCACGCTGGAGAACAGCACCGAGCGCAGCACCTGGCCGGAGATGATGCTGCCGCCGGAGATCAGCGACTCGATGGCGTTGCCGCGCCGTTCCGGTTCGTTGTGCACGAACTTGGCCGGCGCCAGCTGGGGCTGGTAGGTCCAGACCGGCCAGTTCCTGTCGTACAGGTTCAGCAGCGGGTCGGTGGCGGTGAGGTCGATGTTGGCGTCCCAGTAGGAATCGATGGTGCCGACATCGCGCCAATAGGGCACCTGGCCCGGCTGGGTGCCGACGCAGCTCAGCTCGAAGGGGTGGGCCGCGGCCTGCCCCAGCCGCACCGCGCGGGGGATGATGTCCTTGCCGAAATCGTGGCTGGAGTTCGGATCCGCCATGTCGCGCTCGAGCTCGTCGAACAGGTACTTGGCGTTGAAGATGTAGATGCCCATGCTGGCCAGCGAATGGCCCGGCTTGCCGGGCACGCTGGGCGGGTCGGCCGGCTTCTCGACGAAATCGGTGATGTTCCAGTCGGCGTCCACCGCCATCACGCCGAAGCCCTTGGCCTCCTCGCGCGGCACCTCGATGCAGGCCACCGTGCACTCGCGGCCCTTGGCCACGTGGTCGGCCAGCATCAGCGCGTAGTTCATCTTGTAGATGTGGTCGCCGCCCAGCACCACCACGTACTCGGCGTGGTAGCTGTCCAGGATGTCGCGGTTCTGCGAGACAGCGTCCGCGGTGCCGCGGTACCAGCTCTCTTCGTCGATGCGCTGCTGCGCGGGCAGCAGGTCGACGAACTCGTTCATCTCGTTCTTCAGGAAGGCCCAGCCGCGCTGCAGGTGGCGCAGCAGGCTGTGGCTCTTGTACTGGGTGATGACGCCGATGCGGCGGATGCCCGAGTTCAGGCAGTTGGAGAGCGCGAAGTCGATGATGCGGAACTTGCCGCCGAAGTAAACCGCGGGCTTGGCGCGCCGGTCGGTCAGGTGGTGCAGCCGGCTCCCCCGGCCGCCGGCGAGGACCAGCGCGATGGCGCGGCGGGGAAGGTCGAGCCTGGCAGCGAGATCCTTCGGCATGGGTGTCTCCGGCATGTTCTTGGGGCGGGCTCATTTCTGTGAGCCCGCAGCCAATATATCGCTTTCATGCCGCTCCGGCGCCGGCGTGCCGGCGTACTCAGACGGGGCGCACGGTGAGCTGCTTGCAGACGTTGCTGCCGGTGATGGTCAGGCGCAGGCCGCCGCCGTTCCACTCCAGCCAGTTCAGGGCGACGTAGTCCTCGATGAAGCTGGCGTCGATCTCCGCCGCCCGGTGGTTCTTCAGCAGGCTCACGGTGGCCAGCAGGGCATCGCGGAGCGCTTCACGCCGAAGGACGGGCGGGGCATCGGGAAAGCTGGACATTCAGTGGTCTCCTGTTGGCCCCCAAGACGCCTTTGGCGTCGGCCCCCCAAGGGGGCGCTGTCGCCTTGGGGCGGCCCGGCGGCGACTCGGGTGTGATCCCACCTTACCACCGGCGCGCTACACCATGCGCTCGGGGCGGACCCAGGCGTCGAACTGTTCGGCCGTGATCCCGCCAAGTGACAGCGCCGCCTCACGCAGGCCCAGGCCTTCCGCATGCGCCTGCTTGGCGATCCCCGCCGCACGGTCGTAGCCGATGTGAGGCACCAGCGCGGTGACCAGCATCAGCGAGCGGCCCAGCAGATCCGCGATGCGCTCGCGGTCGGGCGCCATGCCTTGCGCGCAGTGGTGGTCGAAGCTGGCCATGGCACCCGCCAGCAGGCGGATGCTCTGCAACAGGTTGTGGGCGATCAGCGGCTTGAAGGTGTTGAGCTCGAAGTGGCCCGAGGCGCCGCCGATGCCGATGGCGACATCGTTGCCCATCACCTGGCAGCAGACCATGGTCAGCGCCTCGCACTGGGTGGGATTGACCTTGCCCGGCATGATGGAGCTGCCGGGCTCGTTCTCGGGCAACTGCAGCTCGCCCAGCCCGCAGCGCGGGCCGGAGGCCAGCCAGCGCACGTCGTTGGCGATCTTTATCAGGGCGACTGCCAGCAACTTCAGTGCGCCATGGGTGCCGACCAGCGCGTCGTGTGCGGCCAGCGCCGCGAACTTGTTGGCCGCCGGGGTGAAGGGCAGGGTGCACTCCTCGGCCAGGCGGGCGGCGACCTGCTCGCCGAACTTCGGGTGGGTGTTCAGGCCGGTGCCGACCGCCGTGCCGCCCACGGCCAGTTCGTGCAGCGGGCTCAGCGTGGCGGCCAGCGCCCGCTCGGCGTGGTCGAGCTGGGCGACCCAGCCGGAGACCTCCTGGCCCAGCGTGAGCGGGGTGGCGTCCTGCAGGTGGGTGCGGCCGATCTTCACCAGGCCGGCCCAGGCATGGGCGTGTGCCGCCAGCGTGGCACGCAGGGCCCGCAGCGCGGGGAGCAGATCGCGGTCCAGCGCCACCGCGGCGGCCACGTGCACCGCGGTCGGGAAGATGTCGTTCGACGATTGGCCGCGGTTCACGTCGTCGTTGGGGTGGACCAGCCGCTCAGCGCCGCGGCCGCCGCCCAGGAACTCGGAGGCGCGGTTGGCCAGCACCTCGTTCATGTTCATGTTCGTCTGCGTGCCCGAGCCGGTCTGCCAGATGGACAGCGGGAACTCGCCGGCGTGTTGGCCGGCCAGCACCTCGTCGGCAGCCTGGGCGATGGCCGTGGCGGTGGCGCTGTCCAGGCCCGCCAGCTCGGCGTTGGCCAAGGCGCAGGCGCGCTTCACCCGGGCCAGCGCCATCACCAGCTCTCGCGGCATGCACTCGGTCGAGATCGCGAAGTGTTCGAGCGAGCGCTGGGTCTGCGCGCCCCACAAGGCCCCGGCCGGCACGGCGATGGGGCCGAAGCTGTCGCTCTCGGTGCGGTCCGAGGCGCTCATGATGCGGCAGCCGCGGCCGGGGCCGGGGCCGGTGCGGTGAGGGTCATCAGGATGTCGGCGTACCAGGCGCAATTCAGGCCCAGCGACTCGTCCTGCTCCAGGTCGCGGGTGCGCATGTCCAGCCGGGCCGAGTGCACGCCCAGCAGCTTCCAGGGCAGCGGGTCGCCCGGGCCGCCGGAGGGCGCCGCGCGCATCACCACCGGCGCGCCGCTGGTGCCGCGGTGCGTGCGGGCATCGGTCAGGAAGCTGCCCTGTCCCTGGAAACGCACGCCGAAGGCCGAGGCGATCACCGCGTGGCGCACCACCGGCAGGTGGTGCAGGGTGTCGTGGAAGCCGAGCGGGAAGCCGACGATCAGCAGCGACGAGCCGACCTCGATCTCGCTCAGCGAGGCCTGCAGATGGGCCGGGGTGAACGCCTGCAGGATGACCGTGGGCGGCATCTGGGTGCGCTCGAGCTCGACCACTGCCACGTCGATCTCGCCGGCCTTGTCGCGCCCCTGGCGCCAGATGGCCTGGCCGTTGCGGTACAGCATCACCAGGAAGTGCGTCGAGCGCGTCAAATTGACCGCGTCGTCGTGCAGCTCGATGGAGATGCGGTCCGGGAAGTGCTTGCTCGGTTCATCCACCACCACATGCCGGCTGGTCACCAGGAACAGCTTCTCCCCTCGGGCGAAGAAGAAGCCGCTGGCCTTGGTCAACAGCCGCGGTCCGTCGAAAGTGGAGATCTGCGTCGCAGTCAGAAGCAGTGGTTCGGTCATGGTCGCCCTTCGCGGGCACGCCGCTTGCTGGCCCTAGCCTACTCGCTTTCAGCGGCGCCCATCTGTGCGCTGCCATACCTTCGAGGGAGATTGCCCGCCAGGCCAGACACCCATGCATACTCTACCGATGACCCTTTGCTCCACCCTCGACCGGACCACGGCATGATCCGCATCCAGCTGCAGATCGAACTGGCCTATGAGGTGACCGACCCGAACGGCGCCGACTTCGTCTTCAACATCCACGCCGCCCACACGCCGGCCCAGGCGATCTCGTCCGAGAGCCTGATGATCAGCCAGCCGCTGACCCCGCAGGTGCACACCGACCCCGCTACCGGCAACCGCTACATGCGGCTCACCGCGCAACCGGGCTGGCTCAAGCTCTGGTACGCCGCCACCGTGGACCTGACCCACCACCGGGCGGACCCGGCCACGCTGGCCGAGATCCCGGTGCGCGACCTGCCGCAGGAGGTGATCGGCTACATCTACCCCAGCCGCTACTGCCAGAGCGACCGGCTGGTGAAGTTCGCCATCAACGAGTTCGGCCGCCTCTGGCAAGGCCACGGCCGGGTGCAGGCCATCCAGGACTGGGTGCGCCGGCACGTCACCTTCACCTCCAACACCTCGAACTCCAACACCTCGGCGGTGGACACGCTGATCGAGCAGGTGGGGGTGTGCCGCGATTTCGCGCACCTGATGGTGGCGCTGTGCCGGGCGGTGAACATCCCGGCGCGCTTCGCCACCGGCACCGATTTCGGGGCCGACCCGGCGCTGGGCCCACCGGATTTCCATGCCTATGTGGAGGTCTACCTGGGCCACCGCTGGTACATCTTCGACCCCTCCGGCACGGCGATCCCAATGGCCTTCGTGCGCTTCGGCACCGGGCGTGACGCGGCCGACGTGGCCTTTGCCACCATCTTCGGCGGCGTGCGGGCCCAGGCCCCGGTGATCCGCGCCTGGGCCATGGAGGATGCCGCGAAGGGCATCGAGCTGCCCTACCACTGCAACCAGGCGCTCTCCACCGACAGCGGGCGGGTGCCGCTGACGACCAGCTGAGCTGGGGCACCCGGTGCCGGCATACCGGCCCCACCCGCCGAGCGGGTGCTCAGCCGGCTTGGGAGCGGCCCGGCGCTCGGTTGAGCCGTGCAGCTCAGGTGTGCAGCAACCGGCCGCCGCCGAAGGACCAGTTCTCCCAGGCCGTTTCCTTGAACACGACCATCACCTGCTCGGTGTCCAGGCCCAGCGTGGCCAGCGAGCCCATCAGGTGGGCCAGCAACTGGCGTTTCACCTTCACGCTGCGGCCGACCGACCAGAGGATCTCGATCAGCACGAAATCCTCACCGCGGTCCGAGCCCAGGTCGGGGTAGCGCGGGTCGAAGCGGAAGTCCTCGGCACCCAGCTCGAGCACGCGGTGGAAGCGGTCGGTGGGTGGCACGCCGCTGGCCAGCAGGGCTGAGTGCACGGCGTCGAGCACGCCGGTCTTGAACTCGGGGGCCTTCGGGGCACGAACGGTGAGTGTCACCAAGGGCATGGGGACTCCGGGCAGGGCGTGGAACGGGCATCCATCATGCCGTACGCTTGAGGCCCAGCCTGAGGGAGCCACCTCATGATCCGATTGACACCGCACATCAAGGACCTGGCCGATGGCTTCCAGGTGAGGCGCCTGCTGCCTGCTGCCGCGCAGCGCTCGGTGGGGCCTTTCGTCTTCTTCGACCACTTCGGCCCGGTGACGCTGCCCGCCGAGGCCGATACGGATGTCGGCCCGCACCCGCACATCGGCCTGGCGACGGTGACCTACCTGTTCGAAGGCGCCTTCCTGCACCGCGACAGCCTGGGCACGGTGCAGGAGATCCGCCCCGGTGCCGTGAACTGGATGACAGCCGGCCGGGGCATCGTGCACTCCGAGCGCACGCCGCCGGCACTGGCAGGCCGCGAGCGCCGAATCCATGGGCTGCAGTTGTGGCTGGCATTGCCCGAGGCCCAGGAAGAGGGCGAGCCAGGCTTCCAGCATGTGCCGGCCGAGGCGATCCCGGAGGTGGCCGTTCCCGACGCGGTGGTGCGCGTGCTGGTGGGTGCTGCCTTCGGCCGGGCGTCGCCCGTGGCCACCGCCAGCCCCACGCTGTACCTGGACCTGACCTTGACCGGCGATGTGCCCCTGCGGCTCCCGGCCGGCCTGGCCGAGGAGCTGGCCGTCTACAGCCCGGAGCACACGCTGCTGGTCGATGGCGAGGTGCTGCCACCGCAGGTGATGGCGGTGCCGGACGGTACGCATGCCATCGAACTGGCGGGCCCGGCCGGCAGCCGCTGCGTGGTGATCGGTGGGGAGCGGCTGCACACGCCGCGCCACATGTGGTGGAACTTCGTGGCGAGCCAGCGTGGCTTGCTGGAGGCTGCCGCCTACCGCTGGGAGACTGGCGCCTTTCCGCCGATCCCAGGCGACGACGAAGGGCGCCTGCGCATGCCGCCGTTCCCCAGTGGCCGGTAGCGGCCGGTGGCGATCACCGTGTGCCCACCGACAGAGGCCATGCGATGATCGGCAAGCGCGGTGATGCTCCAGGACAATGCCGGTCATGAGCCTGCCCACCCCCGTTCGCCTCCTAACGCTGCAACGCCAGCTCGAATCCGGCCTGCTGGAGCGTGACACCGCCGCACGGTTGGTGCTGCTGGCAGCTCTGGCCGGCGAGCATGTGCTGCTGATCGGCCCGCCGGGCACCGCCAAGAGCGAACTGGCGCGCCGCCTGCACCATGCCTTCAGCGGAGCACGCTACTTCGAGCGCCTGCTGACCCGTTTCTCGACGCCTGAGGAACTGTTCGGCCCGCTGTCGCTGGTGGCGCTGGAGAACGACCGCTACGAGCGCCTGACCGACGGCTTCCTGCCCACCGCGGGCATCGCCTTTCTCGACGAGGTGTTCAAGGCCAACTCGGCGATCCTCAATGCGCTGCTGACCCTGCTCAACGAGCGCGAGTTCGACAACGGCAGCGGCCGCCAGCCCACGCCGCTGATCAGCGTGGTGGGCGCCAGCAACGAACTGCCGGCCGACGATGCGCTGCTGGCCTTCTTCGACCGCTTCCTGCTGCGGGTGCCGGTGGCGCCGGTGGGGGATGCCTCGTTCGAGGCCTTGCTTCGGCTGCCGGCCGCCGAGCCCGGCTCGGCACCCCCACTCGACGAGGCCGAGCGTCGGGCGATCATGCAGGCCGCCGCCGCGGTGCGGCTGGGCGACGAGGCGGTGGCCGCTTGCACGGCGCTGCGCCAGTGGCTGGCCAGCCGCGGGCAGGGCCTGTCCGACCGGCGCTGGCGGCAGTGGGTGGGCCTGATGCGCACGGCGGCCGCCACCGAAGGCCGGGCCGAGGTCGACGGGCTGGACCTCTGGCTGGCACCCTACGTGGCCGGGGCCACTCCGCAGGAGGCCGAGGCGCTGGCGCAGTGGTTCGAGGCCGATTGGTTGCAGGCCGTGCCGCTGGAACTGGCCTGGCTCGGTCGTGCGGTGGAGGCCTTCGAAAAGCAGCTGGAGCTGGAACAGAGCGCGCAGGCCGAGGGCGCCGAGAGCGACACCGCCGGCAAGCTGGCCCTGGCCCGGGCGATCGGCCTGGGCGACGGGTCGGGCGGCGAACCAGCCGCCGTGGTGATGCCACGCCTGACCATCGCCGGTCTCGAGGCCCAGCTGCGCCGCCACTTCAGCCCGGTGCACATCGCCGCGCGAGTGGCCCAGGTGGAGGGCCTGATCGCCCACGTCACGGCGCAGCGCGAGGCACTCGGGCTGCGGGCCGAGACCTTGGCGGCGCAACTCGCCACACGGTTCTGGGTGCCGTCACGCCTGGCCGCGCGCTGGAACGCCGCGCACGCCGAATCGCTGGCACGCCTGCAGGCGCTGGCCGGTCGCCTGCAGGCGGTGCGTGCAGGCTTCGCCACGCTGCCCGAGGATGCGCAGTCGGTGGCCCCGGCGCCCGAGCCGGTGGCGTTGGACGACCTGGCAGCCTGAGCGCGGCCATGCCCACCGCGCATCCCGCCGACCAGCCCTTCGACCGCCTGCAGGCCCTGCCGCGCACGGTGTGGTTGCCGAGCCTGGTCACCAGCATCGGGTCGCCGGGCCGGCGCCTGGACGACACGGCTGCGTGGCTGGCCGCGCTCGGTTGCGGCGAGCTGCCGCCGGCCGATGCCGACTTCGGGGATCCGGCGGCCAGTGCGCCGCTGCGCACCGCCGTGGGCGAACTCGGGCTGCCGGCACTGGCCCGCGCCACGCCGGCCCTGGCCGAGCAGGTGCTGCGCACCCTGCTGTGGCACCTGGACCGCATCGTCGGCCTGCAACCGGGCCGCTCCCGCGACGAGGCCATCGCCACCGTCGCCGAGGAGTTCCGTGGCCGCTGGCAGCTGCAGACCCAGGGGCTGGACGAGGATCTCGCGCTGCTGCAGGGCCTGGGCGACTTCGCCCACCTGCGCTGGGACCAGCTGCAAGGCCACCTGCGCTCGCGGCCCTGGCAGGCGGCCCGCCGGGCGGCCGATTGGTTGCGGCAGCTGCCTGAGCTGGCCGAGTTGATCCGCCAACTCGGGCGCAGCGAGCGCGATGCGCGCCTGCCGCCCGCACCGGCCCCGCCGCCGCCTCGTGGCTCGGCGCAGCCGGTGCCGCTGCGTGCGGTGCAGACTTTGCTGCCGGACGCCCCCGGCGAGATCGTCGGCGTGCGCTTCTCGGCCCAGCCCGAGCGCATGCTGGCCAGCGAGGCGGTGATGCTCAAGCACCCGGTGCTGAAGAAGCTCTGGCGCGCCCGCCATGCCGAGGCGCGGCTGCTCAGCTGGGACACCACCGCCGTGTTGACCGACTGGCGGCCCGACCCGCGGGCGGCCGGGCGGCAGGCCGATGCACCACCCCGGCCGGAGGCCTTGTCGCGCGGGCCGGTGATGGTTTGCCTGGACACCTCGGGCTCGATGCGCGGCGCGCCGGAGAACATCGCCAAGGCCGTCACGCTGGCGGCGCTGCGCCTGGCCCACGAGCAGCAGCGTGGCTGCCTGCTGATCGCCTTCGGCGGCCCGCAGGAGCTGGTGGAACGTGAGCTGGGGCAGGGTGCCGACGGGCTGGCGGCGTTGATGGCGCTGATGGGCCAGGGCTTCGACGGCGGCACGGACATCCAGACCCCGATCGAGCGCGCGCTGGAGCGGGTGCACGAGGCGCGCTGGTCCCGGGCGGATCTGCTGATCGTCAGCGACGGCGAGTTCGGCTGCGTGCCGCACACCCTGGCCCGGCTGGACGAGGCCCGCGCGCGCTTCGGCCTGCGGGTGCAAGGCGTGCTGGTGGGCGACCGCGAGACCATGGGCCTGCTGGAGGTCTGCGACCACATCCACTGGGTGCGCGACTGGCGGCGCTATGCCGACGCGGCCGAGGGCGGCGACGGCCGCGGCTACTCGCCGGTGCACAGCAAGAGCCTGACGGCGCTGTACTTCCCGAACGCGCTGTCCAGCCGCGCTGCGCGGCACCGCCCGACCTGAGCCTGCCCGTTCGGCCGGGTCATCGGCTTAGCGGTGCGGACGAGGCGCTCAGCGGACGGCCTCGGCCACCCGGCGCAGGACATGGGCGGTCATGGACCGCGCCAGCTCGTTCTTGCCGACGAACACGGTGCCGCAACCCTCCTGCTCCAGCAGGGCGGCCTCCTCGGCGTTCTCGCTGCGCACGACCACATCCACCGTCGGGTTCAGGCTGCGGGCGGTTTCCACCATCTGGCGCACATCCACTGTCTGCGGCGTGGCAATGACCAGCAACCGGGCCTCGGCGATGTGGGCCTGGATCAGCGTGGCCGGGTCGACCGCATTGCCCAGCACGGCGGCCTGGCCTTCGCTGCGCAGGCGCTCGACGATCTCCCGGTTCTCCTCGGCCACGACGAAGGGGATGCCCTGTGTCTTCAACGCCGCCGCGATGCCCTGGCCCACGCGGCCGTGGCCGACCAGCACCACCTGGTGGCGCAGGAACTTCGCGTCGGTCGACATCGGCAACTCGGCCAGCGGGTCGTCGCTGCGGTCGAGCCGGCGGGCCAATGCGGAGTGCGCACGCGCCCAGCGCAGCGCGGGTTCGATGGCGGCAAAGACCAGCGGGTTCAGCGCGATCGAGATCAGCGCCCCGGCCAGGATCAGGCTCTGGCCGGTGGCTGGCAGCACGCCCAGCGACATGCCGAGCCCGGCGAGGATGAACGAGAACTCGCCGATCTGTGCCAGGCCAGCCGAGACCGTGAGCGCGGTGTTCAGCGGGTAGCGCATCAGCAGCACCAGCGCGGCGGCTGCCAGCGTCTTGCCGAGCACGATGATGCCGACGACGGCCAGCACCTTCAGCGGCTCGTCGACCAGCACGCGCGGGTCGAACAGCATGCCGACCGAGACGAAGAACAGCACCGCGAAGGCATCGCGCAGCGGCAGGGTCTCTTCTGCTGCACGGTGGCTGAACTCCGACTCGCGCAGCACCATGCCGGCGAAGAAGGCGCCGAGCGCGAAGCTCACGCCGAACAGTTGCGCCGATCCGTAGGCGATGCTCACCGCGGCCGCCACGACGCACAGCGTGAACAGCTCGCGCGAGCCGGTGCGCGCCACCTGCCACAGCAGCCACGGGAAGACCCGCCGGCCCACCACCCACATCAGCACCACGAAGGCGGCCACCTGCAGCACCGTGCGCCCGAGCGTTTCCCACAGTGCCGATGCCGACCCGCCGCCGTCCGCACCGGCCATGCCGGCCAGCGGCGGCAGCAGCACCAGCACCAGCACCATCGCCAGATCCTCGACGACCAGCCAGCCGATCGCGATGCGGCCATTGACCGAATCGACCAGGCCACGGCTCTCCAGCGCCTTCAACAGCACCACGGTGCTCGCCACCGACAGGGCCAGGCCGAAGACGATGGCCGCCGGCAGCGCCCAGCCCCACCAGGTGGCCACGCCGGCGCCCAGTGCGGTGGCGACGATCATCTGCACCAGCGCGCCCGGCAGGGCCACCTTGCGCACCGACATCAAGTCGTCCAACGAGAAGTGCAGGCCCACGCCGAACATCAGCAGCATCACGCCGACCTCTGCGAACTGGCTGGCGATCTCGATGTCACCGACAAAGCCCGGCGTGGCCGGCCCGATCAGGATTCCCGCGATCAGATAGCCCACCAGCGCGGGCAGTTTGAGCCGGGCGGCCACGAAGCCCAGGACCAGGGCCGCCGCGAAGGCGGCGGCAATCAGCGTGATCAGGGGCGTGGCATGGGGCATCAGCGCGGTGGGGTCTCGGGCAGGTGTGTCGAGCCAGTGTAGCGAGCCCCACCCGGCCGCCTGTGGAAAACCCTCAGTCCTGGCTCAGGCCGATCCGCCTGGCGACCGCGCCCCAGGTCTTCGAGTCCTCGGCCAGCCGCGCGGCGGTCTGCGCCGGGCTGGCCACCACCACCACCTGGTCGCTTTGCCGCAGCTTCTCGACCACGTCCGGCAACCTGAGCGCGTTAGCCATCGCGGTGTGCATCGCGTTGACGATGGGCTCCGACGTGCCGCGCGGCGCGAAGAGCACCAGCGAGAACGTGGCGTCGAAGCCCGGGTAGCCGGATTCGGCCACGGTGGGCACCTCGGGCAACAAGGCCGAGCGCTGCGCGCCCGAGACCGCCAAGGCCAGCAGCCGGCCCGAGCGCACGTGCGGCAGCACCGTGGGCCCGGCCAGGAAGCCGCATTCGACGGTGCCGCCGATGACATCCTGCATCGCCGGGGCCGGGCCCTTGTAGGGCACGTGGGTCATCGTGATGCCGGCGGTGGCGCTGAAGAGTTCCGTCGCCAGGTGGCCCGGTGAGCCGGCGCCGCCGGAGGCGTAGCTCATCGGCGCGGCCTTGGCCTTGGCCACCAGCTGGGCCACGGACTTCACGCCCACGGCCGGGTGACACACGAGGGTCTGGCTGAACGAGGCGGCGCGCATGACCGGCTGCAGGTCCTCGGGCTTGAAGCCCAGGCGCTGGTAGACATGTGGGTTGACAGTGATCAGCGTGTCGGTGGTCCAAAGCCACGTGGTGCCGTCGGGTGCGGCGCGGGCCGCCTCCGCGGCACCCAGGTTGCCAGCGGCGCCGGGCTTGTTGTCGAGCACCAGTGTCTGCTTGAGCACCGGTTGCATCTTCTCGAGCGCGGTGCGCAGCACGATGTCGCTCGGGCCACCTGGCGGCAGCGGCACGATCACACGCACCGGTTTGTCGGGCCAGGCGGCCTGGGACCAACCGAGTGTCGGGGTGGCGGCGGCGATGGCCATGGCCAGCAGGCCGGGAGTGCGGCGCAGCGCGGCAATGTGATCGAGCATGGGGTGTCTCCTTCGGTGGTGTTCGGGGGGCAGGGGGCCGGGTCAGCGTTGCGGCATGTCTTTGGCCGAGTAGCCGAGGCTGACGGTGGCGTCGGCCGGGATCGGCGGCATGCTGGCGTTCCAGCGCTCCCAGTCGTCGCGCAGGCCGGCCAGCAGATCGCCCTCGTGCGGGCCGCGGTTGGCGCGCTCGCGCTCGTCGGCGTCGATGTCGAAGAGGTAGTCGTGGCCGTCCACGCGCAGGTACTTCCATCGGCCCTGCCGCAGGGCGCGCTGGCCGCGGTGGTTCATGCGCCAGTGCATCGGCCGCTCGAACTCCGCCTCGCCGCGCAGCAGGCCGAGCAGCGAGACGCCGTCGAGCGGGGCCTCGGCCGGTGCGGCGGTACCGGCGGCGTCGATGGCGGTGGCTGTCCAGTCCATGGTCAGACAGTGCTGGCGGCTGACACGGCCTGGCGCAATGACGGCGGGCCACTGGGCGATCCAGGGCACGCGGATGCCGCCCTCGGTCAGGTCCATCTTGCCGCCCACCAGTGGCCAGTTGTCGGAGAAGCGCTCGCCGCCGTTGTCGCTGGTGAAGATCACGAGGGTGTTCTCCAGTGCGCCTTGGGCGGCGAGGGCGGCGAGCACCCGGCCGATGCCTTCGTCCATGTGGTGGATCATGCGCCGGTAGGTGTGGATGTTGCCGCCGTGCAGGTGGAACAGCTTGTCGCCCAGTTCCGCGGAGACCGCGGCGTCGTCGCGGGTCTCCCAGGGCCAATGGGGCGCGGTGTAGTGCAGGCTGAGCAGGAAGGGGGCGTCGCCGCCGGCCGTGCGCCCGATGTAGTCCACCGCCCGCTGCGTGATCAGGTCGGTCAGGTAGCCGATGTCCTGCACCTCCTCCTCGCCCTCCCAGAGGTCGTGGGCGCCGGTGTTGGTGCAGTGGCTGAAGTAGTCGACCCCGCCGGACATGGGGCCGTAGAACTCCTCGTAGCCGGAGCGCAGCGGGCCGAAGTGGGGCGGGTATCCAAGGTGCCACTTGCCCACCAGCGCGGTTCGGTAGCCCACGGCCCGCAACAGGGACGGCAGGCTCGCGTGCCCGGGGGGCAGGCCCAGCGTGGTGCTGCCGCGCGAGCGGCTGTTGATCGGCTCCTCGGCCGCGCCGCGCAGGCGGTACTGGTAGCGCCCGGTCATCAGCGCGAAGCGGGTCGGCGAGCAGACCGGCGAGTTCGAATAGCCCTGGGTGAAACGGATGCCTGCCGCGGCCATTCCGTCGAGCACCGGCGACACCGGGCCGAAAGCAGCAGGCCGCCCGCCATAGCAGCCGAGATCCGCGTAGCCCAGGTCGTCGGCCACGATGAAGACGATGTTGGGGCGTTGTCCGGGCTGATCACGAGTTGCCATGTCCACTCCTGCGCTGTGCTTCTGAGGCGAGCCGAATGTAGACCCGAAGGCAGCGCACCGGTAGTAGCACAATGCACCGAGCGATAACCAGATGGCATCGGAATGACGCTCCAGCAGATCGCCGACTTTCTCGCGGTGGCACAGCACGGCAGCCTGCACGGC
This sequence comes from Vitreoscilla sp., assembly GCA_018780145.1. GTDB lineage: Bacteria > Pseudomonadota > Gammaproteobacteria > Burkholderiales > Burkholderiaceae_C > Ideonella. The sequence goes on from JADMKA010000146.1 coordinate 46,997, forward strand.
GCGGCGCGCGCCACCGGGCAGAGCCAGCCCGCGCTGACCAAGTCGCTGCGCCGCCTGGAGGCCGATCTCGGCGCAGCGCTGTTCGACCGCAACGCGCGCGGCATGCAGGCCAACGAGTTCGGCAAGCGCTTCCTGATCCATGCCCGGCGGGTGCATGCGGAGAGCGAACGCGCCCGCGACTCGATGGCACAGCTGCTGGGTGAACGCCAGGGCCGTGTCGAGTTCGGGATCTCGGTGGCGGCGTCACTGCTGCTGGCGCCGTCGGCCGTCAAGCGCTTCCGCCGCGCCTTCCCCGAGGTCGAACTGCGCAGCCGCAGTGGGCTGTACCACTCACTGGTGACGCCACTGCGCGACGGGCAGCTCGATTTCGTGATCTGCCCCGAGCCGGTCGGCGTCTCCGACCCTGCCCTCGCGATGCGCATGCTGATCCAGAGCCAGATGGTGCTGGTCGGCCGGCGCGACCACCCGCAGGCCAAGGTACGCAGCCTGCAGGCTTTGCAGCAGGCCGCCTTCTCCGTGGCCGCACCGCGGGGCCAGCCCGGGGGCGGCATCTACCAGATGTTCGAGCGCGCCGGCCTGGGCCCGCCGCGGGTGGAACTGCACACCGACGGCCTGATGGACACCGTGGCCTTCGTGGCCGGCAGCGATTGCCTCGCGCTTCTGCCGGCGGCGCTGATGCGCAGCGGCCTGCTGAAGGAGCGTCTGGTGGCGATACCGATCACCGAGGAACCGCCCACCTACACCGTGGGCCTGTTCCAGCGCGCCGCGGTTCCCCTCACGCCGGCTGCGGCCGAACTGGCCACGCAGTTCGAGCGCGAAGCGGCCTACCTGCGTCGCGGCTGAGACCGGGCCAGGCCCCAGGGCGCGACAATCGCGCCATGACCACGCCACCCGCCCAAGCGCGCAACCCCCTGCATGGCGTGACCCTGGAGGCCATGCTCACGGCCCTGGTGGCGCATTACGGTTGGCCGGGCCTGGCCGATCGCATCGCGCTGCGCTGCTTTTCCAGCGAGCCCAGCATCAACTCCAGCCTGAAGATGCTGCGCAAGACGCCCTGGGCGCGCGAGAAGGTGGAGGGGCTCTACCTGTACATGCTGCGCGAGCAGCGCCGCAGCCCACCGGCCCCGCCGCGATGACCGGCGCACCGCCCCGGCTGAAGTACCTGGCCGGCTACCCGCCTGAGTTGCTGGCACAGGTTCATGCGTTGATCGCCGAAGGCCGCCTGGCGCGGACGCTGAGCGAGCGCTACGAGGCCCAGACCCACACCGTGCGCACCGATGGCGCCCTGTTCGACTACGTGGGCGAGCTGAAAAGCCGCTACCTGCGCAACGCCGAGCCGTTGTCCAAGGTGATGTACGACAACAAGCTGCACATCATCCAGAACGCGCTGGGCACGCACACCGCGGTGTCACGGGTGCAGGGCGGCAAGCTCAAGGCCAAGCGCGAGATCCGCATCGCCAGCCTGTTCCGCGAGGCGCCGGCGCCGTTCCTGAAGATGATCGCTGTGCACGAGCTGGCGCACCTGAAGGAACGCGAGCACGGCAAGGCCTTCTACGCGCTGTGCACCCACATGGAGCCGGGCTACCACCAGTTGGAGTTCGACGTGCGGCTGTGGCTGACAGCGCGCGAGTTGCCGGTGCTGGGCCCGGATTCACCCGCTCAAGACGGGCGGCGGTAGCCGCTTTCGATCCAGGATCCGGCGCTCGCGGCCGTGAGCCTGAACTGTGCCGCCACTCGAACCGACGCCAGGGTGTCGCCGCCCGCATCGAGCGCGCTCAGCATGGCGTAGGGGTCGTCGTCGTCGGGCACGATGTCCAGCATCACCGTGATGCGCTCGGTGGGCGTCTCCACGGTGACCTGCTTGTGCAGCATCGCGTGGCGCTGCTGCTCGTGCCGGCGGATCACTTCGGCGGCGGTCTTCACCAGGGTGTTGAAGGCGGCGGTGTCCAGCGGCTTGGGGTTCTTCTTGTCGCGGCCCATGGTCCACGGCCCGACGAGCGCCGGCTCGGCCTCGCCCTGCAGGTACATCTCCACCGCCCAGCCGTCGTCGTCCTCGTTCTTGACGACCTTGGCGGTCCAGCCGTTGTCGCGCCACAGGCGCGGCTCGTGCAGGGCTTCGGGGGTGTCGGTGTCGTCGATGTCGGTCATGGGGGAATCTTACCGGCACGCCCGGCGACGACGGCGATGGCGCGCCGGGGCCGGGTTGCGGACAATGCGCGCCATGACCGAACACCCCCTCGTCATTGCCGGCGGCGGCATCGCCGGCCTGTACTGCGCACGTCGCCTGGACGAGGCCGGGCACCGGCTGCTGATCCTGGAGACGGCCTCCGACCGCTGGGGTGGCCGCATCGAGACCGAGGAACTCGACGGCTTCATCGCCGAGATGGGCCCGATGCGCTTCGAGCCGACGCTGCAACCGCGCTTCGCCGCACTGTGCGACGAGCTGGGCGTGGGCCTGGTGCCCTTCGCCGGCCCGGCCGCCGGCGGCGCCACCGCGCTCGACGAGGACCTGCCGCCCGAGGAACAGGGCCTGAACTCGCTGGACCTGTTGCGGCGCGGGATCATGCTGATCATGGGCCGCCAACCCGATGACCAGGCCTGGATCGATGGCCTGACCGAGGCCGACTACACGCGCCTTCGCAAGCACGCCCAGCTGCACGGCCAGCCGCTGTGGGCCACCGGCTTCTGGAACGCGCTGTCGGCGCAGGGCATCCTCAGCCATGGGGCGCTGGTGAAGCTGCGCGACACCGGGACCTTCTATCACATGATCCCGGAGAACCTGAACGCCATCGAGTGGATCGTCTGGTGGCTGCGGGCGCTCAAGACGGTGGGCCGCGAGCTGGCCAGCATCGCCGGCGGCTCGGCCAGGCTCACCGAGGGCCTGCTGGCCGACCTGCGCCGCCACCCGAACGTGACGCTGGCGGGCGGCCACACGCTGCTGGGCTTTCGGCCGGCCGACCTCGGCAGCTCGACCCTGCTGCTCGACGTGCGCACGCAAAGCGGGGTGACCCAGATTGCCACCGAGCGCCTGATCCTGGCCTTGCCGCGGCTGCCGCTGGTCAAGCTGGGCCACCACCTGCCGCAGCACATCGCGCAGCAGCTCGACAGCGTCAACGGCTTCCCGATGCTGAAGGTCTTCCTGGTCAGCAACGCGCCCTGGTGGGACCACGACCAGCCGCCGCAGCAGCACGCCGACTGCATGCCCACCCGCGAGGTGCACTACTTCCGCCGCCCGCGCGACGCAGACCCGGACGGCCACGGCATGGTGCTGCTCTACATGGACCGCCCGTCCACCGAGTTCTGGCGCCACTATGTCATCGAGACGCAGCGCCACGACCGCGCCGAGGTGGACCAGAACGGCCGCATCGTGGATGCCTTCGCGTTGTTCGTCGCCCGCGACGTCAAGCGGGCCCTGGCGGCCACCGCGGCCAACGGCGACACCGGCGTGCGGCTGACCGAGCAGGCGCGGCGCCTGTTCGGGCACATGACACTGGCCGAAGCCACCGCCTATGTGCGCCAGTCCATCGTCACCTACGGCATCCGCGACTGGGCGCGGGCGCCCTACGGCGCGGCCAACCACGGCTGGCAGCCCGGCGTGCGCTCCTGGAAGGTGATGGAGTCGTTCCAGGCCTTCGATTTCGGCAGCGGTGCCCGCAACCTGCACATCGTCGGCGAGGCCTACTCGGATTACCAGGGTTTCATCGAGGGCTCGCTGAACAGCGCCGAACGGGCGCTGCGGACGATTCCAGCGCCGGAACTGCCGTCGCCCGATCCCGAAGGCCAGGGCGAGTAGGCCCCGAGCACCTGCTCGATGGACAAGCCGAGCGCCAGCAGCCGCCGGTCGCGGCCGGGCAGCGCGTCCAGCTCGATGCCAACCGGCAAGCCGCCGGCGGTCAAGCCGACCGGCAACACCAGGCAGGCCATGCTGGCGCAGGTCCCCAGCGCATTGTTGCGCCCCAGCGCAATGTGGGCCGGGACCGGCCGGCCGCCAATCAGGATCTCGTCGTCGGCGTCCAGTGGCGGCGCCGGGCACAACACCGGCGGCAGGATCAGCGCCTCCAGCACATGCTCGCGGTACAGCTGTGCAAGGTCTGCGACCAGCACTTTGCGTTGGCGCAGCGCCTGCTCGTAGGCGTGCCGCGGGACACCGTTCGGTGGCAGCACCGCCTCTGCCAGGGTCTCGGCGATGTTGGGCGAGACCTGGGCAAGGACCTGCTCGACGGTGATGCCGGCGCCGTGTTCGGCGAGGAAGGCCGCCATGCTGGCCAGCAGCTCGTGGCCGATGATGGCCATCGAGATGCCCATGCCGGCCTGGATCGATGGCGGGATGTCGACACGCACCAAGGTCGCGCCCGCGTCCTGCAATCGGCTCAACGCGCGGGCGGTCAGGCGCTCGACCTCGGCGTCCAGCCCGTCGAAGAAGTGGTTTGCGGGCACACCGAGGCGAACGCCCTTCAGCGGGGCCGGAACGACCGCTTCATGGTCACCGGTCGCCGCCGCGTCGAACAGCGCAAGCTCGGCCACCGTGCGCGCCAGCGGCCCGAGTTGGTCGAACTTGTCGAGCGTCATTGGCATCACACCCCGGACCGGGTAACGCCCGTAGGTCGGCCGCAGGCCGGCCAGGCTGCACAGCGCAGCGGGCACGCGGATGGAGCCGTGCGTGTCCTCCGCCACAGCCAAGGGGGCGGCGTGCGCGGCTACAGCCACCGCCGAGCCGCCGCTGCTGCCACCTGGGCTTCGGCTGGTGTCGAAAGGGTTGTGCACCGCGCCGAAGGCCATGTTGTGCGAGGTCCAGCCAAAGGACAGCTCGTGCAGATTCGTCTTGCCCATCAGCAGCGCACCCTGAGCGAACAGCCGCTGCAGCAACTCAGCATCGTCGCGCGGCCGGAAGCTCTGCAGTGCGGGCGTGCCGTTCGAGGTGGGCAGTGCCCGGGTGTTGACGCTGTCCTTCACCGGTATCGGCAGGCCATGCAGCAGCCCCAGCGCAGCGCCCGAGGCGCGATACTGGTCCGCAGCGCGCGCGGCCTGCAGCACCATCTCGCGGTCCAGCGTGCGAAACGCGTTCAGCGGCTCGGTCGCTGCGGCGCGGTCCAGCAGGGCGCGGGCGTAGTCTTCTGCACGGATGTCGCCACCGCGCATCGCCGCGATGGCGGCCACAGCGCTCAGGTTCGTCAGAGGGGATTCATCGGTGGCCATGGCCGGAGCTCCTGGTGCGTCGAGACCCGCAGGCGCGCCCACGCCCACCGCCGTCACTGCGTCACGCCGGGCCTTGGCCCGAATGGTGCTTGTTCAAGCTATCACGAACAAGGGGCCTCCATGAAAGCGCCGCGCAGCTTCAAGTACTACGACTTCATCATGGCCGCCTTCGTGTGCGTGCTGCTGTGCTCCAACCTGATCGGTGCGGCCAAGGCGGCGACACTGGACCTGCCGCTGCTCGGCACGGTGACCTTCGGTGCCGACCTGATGTTCTTCCCGCTGTCCTACATCTTCGGGGACATCCTGACCGAGGTGTATGGCTACGGGCGCGACCGGCGTGTGGTTTGGGCCGGCTTCGGCGCGCTGATCTTCGCGGCTTTCATGGCCTACGTGGTGGTGAACCTGCCGCCCGCCAAGAACGAGTTCATGGCGGTCTACCAGACGCAGATCGAAGGGGTGTTCGGCAACACCTGGCGCATCGTCGCCGGCTCGATGATCGCGTTCTGGTGCGGCAGCTTCGCCAACAGCTTCGTGATGGCCAAGATGAAGATCCTCACCCAGGGCAGGTACCTGTGGATGCGCACCATCGGCTCGACGATCGTCGGCCAGTTCGTCGACACCAGCCTGTTCTTCGTGATCGCCTTCTGGGGCATCTGGCCGCAGGAGCAGCTGATCGCCGTCACCATCACCCAGTACCTGTTCAAGACCTCTTGGGAGGCGCTGATGACGCCTCTCACCTACCGCGCGGTGTCGTTCCTGAAGCGGGTGGAGGGCGAGGACTACTACGACCGCGACACCAACTTCTCGCCCTTCCACCTGAAGGCGTGAAACTGGGGCACCCGGTGCCGGAATACCGGCCCCACCCGCCGGGCGGGTGCTCAGCCGGCTTGGGAGCGGCCCGGCGCTCGGCTGAGAGATGGCGGGCTCAACCCCCGCCGCGCTGCAGGAACAGGTCAAAGTAGCGCAGGAAATGCGCGCGCTCTTCGTCGCTCAGCGAACCGGCAAAACGGTAGTGCACCTGCATCCGAGGCATGCGCATGAGAGCGATGCGGCGCTCAGGCAGCACCTGCCACCGCAGATGGAGTTGGCCGCCATCGCCAATGGTGACCCGGGCCTCGCCGGGCGGGCCCAGCGTCAGCCGGTGCGGGCCGACGGCGCCGGGCAGGCAGCGCAGCCAGTCGGACTCCGTGCTGCCGTGCTCCCGCTCGAATTCGCTGTTGCTATCCACCAGCGATCGGTGGCCAGATGGCCAGCACGTCGCCCTCCGCCAGCGTGCGGCTGCCGCGCTCCTCGGGCGGCACGAAGTGGCCGTTGATCAGCACCAGGTGCACCATCTTCATCGGCAGATTGAAGGGCTCGATGATCTCGGCCACGCTGGCGCCCGGGCCGACCTCCAGCTCCATCAGGTTGCCGTTGCGTTTCTCAGGCGGCAGGAATTCGGTGAGGCTGGCGTAGAGCTTGAACGTGATGCGCATGGGCGGATGATGCCGTGGCTCAGTGCGGCTTGTAGTGCGCCGGCTCGGACTGCGCCTGCGCGCAGGCCAGGTAGGCCTCCATCAGCAGCGTGGGGTCGGCCATCAGCTTGTCCTTCCAGGGGCCCAGTTTCACCTGGCCCTCGACCAGGCCGCGCATCACGCCGACATGGTTCGTCCAGCCGATCGCGTTGCAGCCGACGAGCTGGTCGCCACCGAACTGCAGGCTCAGGTGCCGGCCCTCGGCCTTGTCGGTGAGCTCCACGTGTTCGCCGCCCTTCACGCCCAGCCAGTTGCCGAAGCTGGCGGAGATCAGGCCCAGCGTGTCCAGCACGTTGATCTGGGTGACGCCCTTCAGCTCGGTGCGTTGCCCCACCATGTTGAGCGCGGCCACGCGGGCCTGCTCGGCGGCATTGGGTTGGATGGCACTGACGATGGTCTGGCCGCTGACCTTGTCAAAGGCCTCGGCGCAATCGCCGGCCGCGTAGATGCCGGGCACGTTGGTCTGCAGGTGCTCGTCGGTCAGCACGCCCACCAGGCAGGTGACGCCGGAGTTCTCCAGGAAGCCGATGTTGGGCTTCACGCCGGTGGCGCTGATCACCAGGTCGGCCGCCAGGTGCTGGCCGGTGGACAGGCGCACGCCCATCGGGGCGCCGTCCGGGCCGGGGCGGTCCACCGCCTCGACGCGGGCGCCGGTGTAGACGGTGACGCCCTTGGCTTCACACCAGTCCTTGATCATGCCGCCGGCGGTGGGGCCCATCATGCGCGGCACCATGCGGTCGCCCATCTCGACCACGCTGAGCTTCACGCCGCGGGCGGCGAGCGCCTCCATGATGATGCAGCCGATGAAGCCGGCGCCCATCTGCAGCACCCGGGCGCCGGGTTTTGCCAGGGCCATGATGGCGCGCGCGTCCTTCAGCGTCCAGCAGGGGTGCACGCCGACACCGTGGATGCCGGGGATGGGTGGCGTGGCGGGCGAAGAACCGGTGGCGATCAGCAGCCGGTCGTAGGGCAGGGTGCAGCCGTCGTCGAGCAGCACCTCGCGCTTGTCGATATCCACCCGCTTGGCGCGGCCGTGTTGCAGCGTGATGCGCAGCGACTCATAGTGGCCGGCCGTGTGGCGCAGGTGGGTGCCCTCCTCGCCGACGTTGCCCATCAGCAGGTAGGGGATGGCCATGCGCGAGTAGGGCGCCTCGGGCTCGTCGCCCACCAGCACGATCTCGTCGTGGGGCGCGTGCTTGCGGAGTGTTTCGGCGGCGATCACGCCCGCGGGGCCAGCGCCCAGGATCACGTGTTTCATGGTGTCTTGCTCCACAAAGGAAAGGGCGGTCCGCGAACCGCCCTTTCGTAGGTCGTCAGGCCGCGGCGCGGCCCGGCACGGTCACAGGCCCAGACGCGCCCGCGTTTCGGGCGTGAGCTGGCCGTCGGCTGTCCAGCCACGAACGGCGTAGTACTTGGGCAGCATCTCGGGCAGCTTGTTGACCAGGCCCTTGGCCGGGCCGGTCTGGGCCGGTTCGGTCAGCAGGCGCTTGGGCAGCATGTCGTCCTTGCTGGTGAAGCCGGCCTTGTTGTTGAAGTCGCGCTCCATGTTCCAGATGCGCTCGCCGATCTTCTCCATGTTCTCCAGCGAGAACTCGTCGCCGCAGGCGGCAGCCACCTGCGGTGCCACGTCGGCCAGGCCCCAGGCGAAGCTGGTGAAGATGCAGATGCCGGCGGAGTCGAAGGCCGCAGTGGCGTCCTGGAAGGCCTTGACCAGCTCGGGCTTGCCTTCGGCGGTGAGCGGGTCGGTCTTGACCGGGATGCCCAGCACCTCGGAGGCCACGGTGTAGCCGCGCAGGTGGCAGGCACCGCGGTTGCTGGTGGCGTAGGCCAGGCCCATGCCCTGGATGCCGCGGGAGTCGTAGGCCGGGAACTCCTGGCCCTTGACGCTCATGCTCAGATCCGGGTGGCCGTACTTGGCGGTCAGGCGCTTGGAGCCCTGGCCGATCTCCTTGCCGAAGCCCTCGCCCTTGGCGGTGATCTCGGCGAAGTGAGCCAGCGCGGCGGCCGAGCCGAACTTGGCGTCGATGCCGAGTTGCTCCTGGGTCAGAACGCCCATCTCGTACAGCTCCATCACGGCGCCGATGGTGGCGCCGAAGCTGATCGGATCCATCCCGTGCTCGTTGCAGAGCAGGTTGGCGTACTGCAGCGCCTCCAGGTCGTTGACGCCGTTCGCGGCGCCCAGCGCCCAGGCGGCTTCGTACTCCAGGCCGCCGCTGGCGCCGTGGTACTGGGGCTTGCCGGCCACGGTGAAGTGGTTCTTGTCCATCTTGCTGATGCGGCCGCAGGCGATGGTGCAGCCGAAGCAGGCCTGGTTGGTCACCAGGTGCTTCTTGCCGTCGGTCGCGCGGGGCGTGACCATGGCTTCGGCGGAGATGTCCTTGGCGCCCTCGAACTGCACGTCGCGGTGGTTGCGGGTGGGCAGTGCACCGATCTCGTTGATCACGTTCATCAGCACCTGGGTGCCATAGGCCGGCAGGCCCTGGCCGGTGACGCCGTTGTCCGCGAGGATCTTCTTCTTCTCGGCGGTGACCTTCATGAAGGCCTCGGGATGGGCGATGTTGCCCACGCCCAGGGTGCCGCGCACGGCGATGGCTTTCAGGTTCTTGCTGCCCATCACGGCGCCGACGCCCGAGCGGCCGGCAGCGCGGTGCAGGTCGTTCACCACGGCGGCGAACAGCACCTGGTTCTCGCCGGCGCCGCCGATGCAGGAGACGCGCATCAGCGGGTCCTGGTGGGTCTTCTTGATCGTGGCCTCGGTTTCCCAGACCGTCTTGCCCCACAGGTGGGCGGCGTCGCGCAACTCGGCCACGCCATCCTGGATGCTCAGGTACACCGGCTTGGGCGAGGCGCCCTCGAAGATCACCATGTCCCAGCCGGCGTTGCGCAGCTCCGCGCCCCAGTAGCCGCCGGAGTTGCTGCAGGCGATGGCGCCCGTCAACGGGCCCTTGGTGACGACCGTGTAGCGGCCGCCGGTGGAGGCCATGGTGCCGGTCAGCGGGCCGGTGGACCAGATGATCTTGTTGGCGGCCGACAATGGGTCGACCTTGGGGTCGACCTCGTCGACCAGGTACTTGGAGGCGAGACCGCGCGAGCCGAGGTACAGCTTGGCCCAGTCCATGCGGAGCGGTTCGGTCTTGACGGTGCCGGCCGTGAGGTCGACGCGGAGGAGTTTTCCAGCCCAGGACATGTTGGCTTCCTTTTACTTAAGCGGCAGCAGGTTGATTGCCCAGCTTGTCAGCCCAGGCCTGCATCTTGTTGAGGCCCGTCCAGTTGGCATCCACGTAGGTGATCGCCCCGGTGGGGCAGGCGGTGGCGCAGGCGGGGTCGCCGCCGCACAGGTCGCACTTCTGGACCTTGCCGGTCTCCTGCACGTAGTTGATGGTGCCGAAGGGGCAGCTGATGGTGCAGACCTTGCAGCCGACGCAGGTGCTGTCGTTCACCACCTTGGCGCCGGTGGCGAAGTCCACCGTGATGGCCTCCACCGGGCAGGCGTGCAGGCACCAGGCTTCGTCGCACTGGGTGCAGGTGTAGGGCACCTTGCGGCCGGTCTCGTGAAACTCGAAGACCTTGATGCGGGACTTCGCCGGCACGAAGACGGCGTAGTTCTCGTAGGAGCAGGCCATTTCGCACTGCAGGCAACCCGTGCACTTGTCCGGGTTGATGTGGAGGCTCTTTTGCATGGCGGGTGATCCTTCGCGTTCGGTCTGTGGACGAGGGTGTCCAGATGAGGCTATGCAATCATCTGCATAGCGACCACGAAGAGATACCTAGGCCTAACCCTGATTCAGGACAGACCACATCCAGCCTGTGTGCCAGGCTGGAACGAAAACCCATGGTTCAGGGCTGGGCGTTGGGGAAGAACAGCTGCTCGCCGCCGATCTTGTAGGCGGCGATGGCGGCCTGGCCCGCGGGGCCGACCAGCCAGTCGGCGAAGGTCTGGGCCAGGGCCTGCTTCACGTGCGGGTGCTTGGCGGGGCTGACCACCATCACGCCGTACTGGTTGAACAAGGCCTTGTCGCCCTCCACCAACACGGCCAGTTCGCCCCGGTTCTTGAACGACAGCCAGGTGCCGCGGTCGGCCAGCACGTAGCCATTGGTGCTGGCGGCCATGTTCAGTGCCGGGCCCATGCCGCAGCCGCACTCCTTGTAGCCCGCCGGCCGGTTGGCGGCCAGGTCCACGCCGGCCTGCTTCCACAGGCGCAACTCGGCCGCGTGGGTGCCGCTCTTGTCGCCACGCGAGACGAAGCTGCCGCCTTGGCGGGCGAGCTGGCCCAGTGCGGCAGCGATGTCGCGGCCCTTGGCCTTGGCCGGGTCGCTGGCCGGGCCGATCAGCACGAAGTCGTTGTACATCACCAGCCGGCGCTGCGGCGCGAAGCCCTCGGCGACGAACTTCTCCTCGGCCACGGTGTCGTGCACCAGCACGGCATCGGCATCACCGCGGCGCGCCATGTCCAGCGCCTGGCCGGTGCCGACGGCCACCACCCGCACCTCGATCCCGCTGGCCTGCTTGAAGGCGGGCAGCAACTGGCTGAACAGGCCGGACTGCTCGGTCGAGGTGGTGGATGCCACCACGATGAAGCGCTCCTGCGCCGCGGCGCTCCAGGCCAGCAGGGCGCCCAGGGCACCGACGGCAACACGACGCGACAGCTTGATCATCACACCCAAGGGAGTTCTCCTCGTAGAAATTGGGCCGCTTCGGGCGGCAAGGGGCCATGGAAGAAGGCGTGTGTGGGCAGGTCCACCACCAGGCGGCCGCCCTCCAGATAAGCGACCCGGGTGGCCAGGCGCTTGGCCTGACCCAGGTTGTGGGTGCTGAAGACGATGGTCACGCCTTCGGCGGCAAAGGCCTCGATGAGGGTTTCGACCTCGCGCTTGGCGCTCGGGTCCAGGCTGGCGGTCGGCTCGTCCAGAAACAGGATGTCGGGCCGCAGGGCCCAGGCGCGTGCCATCGCCAGGCGCTGCTGCTGCCCGCCGGAAAGCGCCCGCGCCGGCCGCTCGGCCAGGGCCTCCAGGCCGACGCGCCGCAGCGCCTGCCGCGTGAGGTCGGCCCGCGCCTCGCGGCCCACGCCGCGCAGCCACAACGCCAGCGACACGTTGCGGCGCGCCGACAGGTGCAGCAGGAAGGGCCGCTGGAACAGCATGGCCGCCACCGGGGCTCGCCCCTCGGGTGCCAGCGCGTGGTGCTCGCAACGCCCGCTGCCGGCTGGCACCAGGCCGTGCAGCAGCCGCAACAAGGTCGTCTTGCCCGAGCCGTTGGCACCGACCAGGGCCAGGCGGTCGCCGCGCCGCAGTTCCAGATCCACGCCGCGCAGCGCGGCGACGGCCCCGAAGCGCACGCCGGCGGCTGCGAGCGTGACCAGGGGTGTCGCCACCAACGGAGGCATGCCGGTCATGCGGGGGCCGCCTCCAGGCCGGCCGTACGCGCTGCGCCCTGCACGGCCGCGATCAGCAGGTTCACGAGCCCGACGACGCCCAGCAGAACGGCGCCCAGGGCCAGCGCGAGGGCCAGATCGCCCTTGCTGGTTTCCAGTGCGATGGCGGTGGTCATGACCCGCGTGACGCCATCGATGTTGCCGCCGACGATCATCACCGCGCCCACCTCGGCCACCGCGCGGCCAAAGGCCGTCAGCCCGATCGTCAACAGGGCGCGGCGTTCGTGCAGCAGCAGCAGGCCGGCCGTCAACAGCGGGCCGGCGCCGAGCGAGCGGAGCTGGTCGCCGCCTTCGGCCAGGCTGTCCTGCACCAGGCGGCGGGTGAGGGCGGCGAACAGCGGGACGACCAGGATGCTCTGCGCGATGACCATCGCCGTGGGGGTGAACAGCAGGCCCCAGCTGCCCAGCGGCCCGGCGCGCGACAGCAGCAGGTAGACCACCAGCCCGACGACCACCGAGGGCAGCGCCAGCAAGGTGTTCAGCAGCCAGATCGCCACCGGCCAGCCGGGAAAGCGGGCCACGGCCAACCAGGCCCCGAGCCACAGCCCGAACACCGCACCCACCGCACAGGCCGCCAGGCTGACCCGCAGCGACAGGGCGACGATGCGCCACAGCTCGGCGTCGCCCCCCCAGACCAGGTGGGCCGCCAGGGCGAGGCTGTCGGCGAAGGTGTTCATGCCCTCCATTGTTCCGGCCGAGCATGGCCGATTCGATATGTATGTGAGTTCATAGGTGTATGCCGGATGGTGGCGTCACAATGACGCCATCGAACCCCACTCGCTCCGAACGACGGCATGACAGATACCGTTCCTCCCCTCGGCCCGTCGCCCTTGTCCACGGGTGACCCGCAGATCCGCGTCGATGCGGCGCGCACGCTGATTGCCGCCGCGCTGCAGCCGCTGACGCAGACCGAGGTGGTGCCACTCGATCAGGCCCTGGGCCGGGTGCTGGGCGTGGACGTGATCTCGCCGATCGACGTGCCGGCGCACGACAACTCGGCGATGGATGGGTTCGCCTTCCGGGGCAGCGAGTTGCGGCAGGACGCCGACAGCGCCTGGCGCATCGCCAGCCTGGTGATGGCCGGGGACCCTTCGCCCGCCACACCACCGCCCGGCGAGTGCGTGCGCATCATGACCGGCGCGGTGATGCCTGCGGGCCTGGACACCGTGGTGCCGCTGGAGTTGTGCCGCGAGGCCGGTACGCAGGTCGGCGAGCGGGTGCTGCTGGCCCCGGGACGGCTGAAGCCCGGCGAGAACCGCCGCCTCCAGGGCGAGGACCTGAGCCTGGGCCGCCCGGCACTCGCGCGCGGCCGCATCCTGCGGCCCGCCGACCTGGGGCTCGCCGCCTCGCTGGGCCTGACCGAGCTGACCGTGGTGCGCCGGCTGCGGGTGGCCCTGTTCTCCACCGGCAACGAGTTGCGCGAGCCCGGCCAGCCGCTGGACCCCGGTTGCATCTACGACAGCAACCGCTCCAGCCTGTCGGCCGCGCTGCGGCGGCTGGGGGTGCAGGTGATCGACCTCGGCCTGGTGGCCGACGACCCCGCCGCCCTGCAGGCCACGTTGGAGCGCGCGGTGTGCGAGGCCGACGTGGTGCTGACCAGCGGCGGCGTCAGCATGGGCGATGCGGACTACACCCGCGACCTGCTGGCCCGCATGGGCGAGGTGGCCTTCTGGAAGGTGGCGATGCGGCCAGGCCGGCCCTTCGCCTTCGGCCCGCTGCGCCGGGCCGAACCAGGCGCCCCACCGGCGTGGCTGTTCGCGCTGCCAGGCAACCCGGTGGCGGCGCTGGTGACCTTTCATGCCTTCGCGCAAGAGGCCTTGTGGCGGCTCGCCGGGGCCACCGCGGCACCGGTGCCACGCCTCACCGCACGCAGCGTGGCGCCCATCCGCAAGCGGCCGGGCCGCACCGAGTACCAGCGCGCGATCGTGGAGCCGGCGCCGGACGGCGGCTGGCAGGTGCGGGTGACCGGTTCGCAGGGGGCCGGCATCCTGCGCAGCATGAGCGAGGCCAACGCCCTGCTGGTGCTGGGCCACGACCAGGGCTCGGTGGCGGCCGGCGAGCCGGTCGAGGTCTGGTTGTTCGACGGGCTGGTCTAGCGATTCATCGTGTCCCGCAGCGCCGCCACCGCCGCGCGGTTGTAGCGGTGGCTGGGGTTGTCGCGCTCCAGGCCGGCGTCGGCTTCGTCGAGGGCCTTGCGCGCAGCATCGCGCTCGCCGCGTGTCGCATGCAGCCGCGCCTGCAGCCAGGCCAGGCGCGCCGGCCAGTCGGGCGCCTGCTGGGCGCGCTTCAGCGCCTCGGGTTGCAGGCCGGCGAGCAGGCCGGGCACTTCGCTCGGCTGGTGCAGGTCGAGCAGGCTGTCGGCCAGGGCGTAACGGATCTGCTGGGCCCGTGGGCTGTCGGCGCCGGTGGTGGCGGTGGCCTGGGCCAGCGCCCCGCGCAGCCAGGTTTCGGCCTGGGCCGCATCGCCGCTGTAAAGCAAGGCCATGCCGATGTTGGACTGCGCAGTCACCGCGTCGCTGCTGGCCGGGCCGGTGAGGGCATGGAAGCCGGCATAGACGGGCATCCACTGCGCGGCGGCCCGCTTGAACTCCCCGAGGCGGAAGTGGATGCCGGCAAGCTGGTTGCGCGCCGACAGCGTCTTGCGGTCCTGCGCGCCCAGGGTCTGGCTGAGGCCGCGGATGGCTTCGTCGAGCAGGGTCTTGGCTTCGTCCGAGCGCTGCTGGTAGCCCAGCGTCGCGCCCAGGGCAACCTGGGTGTAGAGCGGGCGCGGGTGGTCCTTGCCGTGCCGGGCCACCTGACGCGCGAGCAACTCGCGCAGCCGGGCTTCGCCGGTGGCGTAGTCCCCCAGCATCAGGTGGGTCTGGCCGATGTCGAAGGCAACGCGGTCGCGCAGCAGATCCACCGCCGGCGGGCCGGGCACGGGCAACGGGCCCAACGCCGCCTGGGCGTCACCGAGCAGGGCCAGCGATTCCTTCAGCGCCAGATCGCCGGTGCCGACCCAGGAACGGGCCCACAGCCGGCGCGCGCGCGACAGCGGCGTCAGGTGGCGCGCCCCGTCGGAGGCGTCGAACTGCGCCAGGGTCTTGCGCGCGTCGTCCATGCGGCCCAACCCGACGTAATCCACCGCCATGGTCAGGGTCGCCTCGGTGGCCATCTCACCCTGGCTGTCGCCGGCCAGCGCCAGGGCGGCGAGGGCCTGCTCGCCCTGGGCCAGGGATTCAGGCAGCCGAGACAGGCTGGAGAACGCCCGCTGCAACGCCAGGTGCAGGCCGGCCCGGACATCCGGCGCGGCGCCGGCAAAGCGGGTCGGCACCGCCGACGCGGCGGCTGACAGTGCTTCGACCACCGTGACCGAGGCGCGGCCGGCGAGCGTGGGGTTGGCGGCGGCGATCAGATCCTCGGTCAGCACGCCGTTGAGCGCTTGCACCAGGTTCAGCTGGCGCGCCAGGTCCTCGCGGGCCCGGCGCTGGCCCTGGTAGAGCCAGAGCGCGGCCACGAGGCCGGCCGCCAGCGCGCAGACGGCGGCGACGACCCACGGCCGGCGGGCCCGCTCACGCGCGAGTTGCTGGCGCGAACGCTCGGCCTCGGCCTCGGCGGCCTCCCGGGCCTGTTGCTCCTGGCGCCTGCCGGGCAGGTCGCGCAGTTGGCGGGCGAATTCGGCCACCGAGGCGAAGCGCCGTGCCGGATCGACGTCGGTGGCGCGGGCGATGTCCGCGGCGACGAGCGGGTCGCCGATGTCGCGCTCCCAGCCCGAGGTCATGATGCGGTGCAGGTCGCCGCACAGCAGCTGGTACAGCAGCACGCCGAGCGAGAACAGGTCGCTGCGTACGGTGAAGGCGGCGCCGGTGTGCAGCTCGGGTGCCAGGTAGTAGGCGGTGCCGCTCAGGTTGCTGCTGCCGGCGTCGGCCGAGACTGTCATGCCCAGCGCGGTGATCTTCAGCGCCTGCAAGCGCTGCGGCTCCATCAGGCTGGCGCTGCCGAAGTCGGTGAGCCGCAGTTGCCAACCTCCGGGCACCTGGGCGATCAGCACGTTGCCGGGCTTGAGGTCCTTGTGCAGCACACCGACCCCGTGGGCGGCATCCACGGCGTCCAGGGCCTGCAGGGCCAGGCCCAGCCGCCCCGCCCCATCGAGCGCGGCCAGTCCCCCGGTGTCGGCCCAGTCGGCCAGGCTCTGGCCGCCGTCCTCGCACTCCAGGAAGAACGGCGGGGCCTCGAAGTTCCAGTCCAGCACCCGGGCCAGATTGGGCCGGTCGCCGAGGCTCTCGCGCAGCAGGCGGTAGACCGTGGCTTCGCGCTTCAAGGTGGCCAGGCGCTCGCCATCCACCGCGAACTTGTAGATGCGGGTTTCGCCGGTGCGCGGTTGGCGCGCACGCCAGGTCTCGTTCTGGTGCGACTGGCCGAGTTGCTCCGCGAGCACGAAGTTCTCGCGCTCGGGCACCGGCTGGCCGGCACTCAACTGCAATCGGCTGACAGGGCGGCGGCCGCCGGCCAGACGGTCCACCGGGCCGTCGAAGCGGTAGCCCTGGCGGGCCACGGTGGCGATGCGTTCGCCGTTCTCCGGCCCCAGCGCGGCGCGCAGCTTGAGCACTGCGTTGGCCATCACGTTATCGGACGTGACGCGATCACCCCACAACTGCCGGTAGATGTCCTCCTTCCGGACGACTTCTCCCGGTTGGGCCAGCAGCAGGGCCAGCAACTGCAAAGGCTTCTGCTGCACCTCGACCGGCAGGCCCTGCACCCGCAGTTCGGCGCGTGCCTCGTCGAACTCGGCACTGCCAAAGCGGTAGCGATAGCTGAACGCTTCCTTGTGGTCCACCGCGCTGATCCCTCCGCGCTGCGGCCTGGCCGGCCGCAGCGGCGAGTGTGTCACAGGACCCCGGTGACGAATTGGTGAGCTTCAGATGATGGTGGGTCCAGCCGCCCGGGCGCCCACTGTGGCTCGTGGTGCCACGGATCCGAGGGACAGGCGCCACACCCCCCGCCCAACCCATGAAGGAGGCCCTGACATGAGCACCCGTTTTCATCCCCTGACCCGCCTGACCACCCTGATCGCGCTGGCCGCACCGGCGCTGGCCTGGTCGGCGCCGCCCCAGACCGGCTACCTGGAACAGGCCCAGACCCAGGCCGCCGGCACCCAGATCCGCAGCTACGGCATGCCCGCCACCGACGAACTGGGCAAGATCAGCTACTGGGACGTGACCATCGACCTGACCATCGGCACCAACGGCAAGCCGGCCGGCAACGCCAACGTCACCTCTGCCAAGCAGGTGCCGTTGAAGTCCAACCGCCTGGTGCCCGGCAACTACACCGACAACTGGGGCGGTGCCTGCACGGTGATCACCACCAACCTGCCCAGCGGCCGGCAAGAGGCCTCGGTCTCCTGTGCCACCGCCACCGTGCAATGGAACTTCAGCGTCATCTCCGGCGACATCCCCGGCCACCCGTTCGAGCTGCAGCTCACCAACGCCAACATCCAGGGCATCCCGGGCTACCGCGATTACAACTGGGGCGTGGACGGAGCCACCAACAACAACTACGGGGGCTGCTTCTACACCAACTACATCGTGTCGGCGCGAC
This sequence comes from Vitreoscilla sp., assembly GCA_018780145.1. Lineage (GTDB taxonomy): Bacteria > Pseudomonadota > Gammaproteobacteria > Burkholderiales > Burkholderiaceae_C > Ideonella. Next base: position 64,716 of record JADMKA010000146.1, read on the forward strand.
AGGTCGGATCACAGATCGTCGTCACGCGGTACGGCGCGGACAACATCGGCGATTGCGGCGCCAACCTCGCCAAGGTGCCTTGACCATTTAGCGCTCAACGTGGCAGCAAGGGCCGCAGCACCGGCCAGACGTTGTCCAGGATGAGGGGGTGGGCCTTGGCGATCGGGTGGATGCGGTCAGCCTGGAACCAGGCGTCCGCGTCCACCCGGTCGGCCACGCCCTTCAGGAGAAACGGCACCAGGGCGCAGCGTTCGGCCTTCGCCACCTGGGCAAACAAGGCACCGAAGTCCTCGTTGTACTGGCGGCCGTAGTTGGGCGGCACCTGCATGCCGGCCACCAGCACCTGGGCGCCGGCGACCTTGGCGGCACGCACCATGGCCTGCAGGTTGTCGCGCGTGCTGGCCAGCGGCAGGCCGCGCAGCGCGTCGTTGCCGCCCAGCTCGACCACCACCACCCGGGGCCGGTGCTGCGCCAGCAGCGCGGCCAGTCGGGCCCGGCCACCGGCGGTGGTGTCGCCGCTGATGCTGGCATTGACGACCTGGACCGGGATCTTTTCGCGCGCGGCCCGCTCCGCCATCAGCGCGACCCAGCCGGTGCCCCGTGGCAAGCCGTACTCGGCCGACAGGCTGTCGCCGACGACCAGCACGGGCGCAAGCGGCTGGCCCTGCGCCAGCGCGCTGCCGACCCACAGGCTACAGTGCGCAGCCAGCACGCCGCGCAACCATGCGCGTCGACCCATTCCGTTTGCGATTGCCTGCCTTCCGCGCATGTCCGAATCCATCATTGCCGTCGAGCACCTGACCAAGCGGGTCACCGACGCCACCGGCACGCTGACCATTCTCCATGACATCTGTTTCTCCCTGCGGGCGCAGGAGTCGGCCGCCATCGTCGGCGCCTCCGGCTCGGGCAAGAGCACGCTGCTGGCCCTGATGGCCGGGCTGGACGTGCCGAGCGACGGCACGGTCCGGATCGAAGGCGAGGACCTCTTCGCCCTCGGCGAGGACGAGCGGGCCGCGCTGCGCGCCCGCAAGCTCGGCTTCGTCTTCCAGAGCTTCCAGTTGCTGGGCAACCGCACCGCGCTGGAAAACGTGATGCTCCCGCTGGAACTGGCCGGCCGCCGCGACGCCCGCAGCCTGGCCACCGAGATGCTGGGCCGGGTGGGCTTGTCCGAGCGCCTGCGCCACTACCCACGGGTGCTCTCCGGCGGCGAGCAGCAGCGCGTGGCGCTGGCCCGGGCCTTCGTCGTGCGGCCCCGCCTGCTGCTGGCCGACGAACCCACCGGCAGCCTGGATTTCGCCACCGGCGAGACGGTGATGCAGCTGATGATGGAGCTCAACCGCGAGGCCGGCACGACCCTGGTGCTGGTGACCCATGACCGCGCGCTGGCGGGCCGCTGCGAGCGGCAGCTGCACATCGAGGCGGGGCGCCTGCTGGCGGATTGACCGCGCGCCGCGGAAACCCTCCGACGCAAAAGCGAAGGGCGCCCGGAGGCGCCCTTCATCGGACAGCCGGGGCCGCTTACTGCGGGCCGCCAGGGGCCGCGAACTTGTAGTCGGTCTTGGCGCTGTTCTTCAGGTCTTCCTGGAACTTCTGCAGCTTGGTCTGTTCCAGGCGCTGCATCAGCTGCGGCTTGACTTCGTCGAAGCCGGGGAACTGCGCTTCGCGGCTGTCTTCGAGCTTGATGATGTGGTAGCCGAACTGGGTCTTGACCGGGGCTTCGGTCATCTCGCCCTTCTTCAGCTTGGTCAGCGCGGCGCCGAACTCGGGCACGTAGCTGTCGGCCTTGGCGAAATCGAGGTCGCCACCGTTCTCGGCCGAGCCGGGGTCCTTGGAGCTCTTCTTGGCCAGGTCCTCGAACTTGGCGCCGGCCTTCAGCTCGGCCAGCAGCTTGGTCGCGTCTTCTTCTTTCTCGACCAGGATGTGGCGGGCGCGGTACTCGGTGCCGCCGTTCTGGGCCTTGACCTTGTCGTACTCGGCCTTGGCCTCGGCTTCGGAGGCGGGGTTCTTTTCCTTGTAGTCGCGGAACAGCTCACCGATCAGCACCGATTGGCGCGCCAGTTCCATCTGCGACTTGTAGCCCTCGCTGGCGGCGATGCCGCGCTTCTCGGCGGCCTGGGCAAAGATCTCGCGCAGGACGACTTCGTCCTTGGCACGTTGCTCGAGCTCGGGTGTCACGGCCTGGCCGCCACGCGTGGCCTGCTTCAGCAGCGTGGTGACACGCGCCTTCGGCACGGCCTTGCCGTTCACGATGGCAACGTTCTGTGCCTGGGCGGCCAGGGGCATCAGGATGGCGGCGGCTGCCAGCACGGCAGTGGTCTTCAGGTTCATGCGTGTCGCCTTTGTTGGGTGACTCGTGACGAGTGTCATCGGGGGTTTCGAGTGTCAAGCCGCCGCAAGGGGCTGCCCGGCAGGGTGACTGGCGACGGGGCGCCAGCAGGTGCTTCAGGGCTCACCGGGTGCGCGGGCGTCGATGGCCAGCGCATGAATGCCCTGAGGCATCAGAGAGCTCAAGGAATCATACACGAGGCGATGTCGGGCCACCCGGGTGAGGCCGGTGAAGCGCGGGCTGACGATGGTCACCGACAGGTGGCTGCCTTCGCGGGCACCGGCATGGCCGGCATGGTCGGCGCTGTCGTCGCGCACCTGCAGGCTCTCGGGGGCCAGCGCCTCCTGCAGGCGGGCCTGAACGGTGGCGGCACTGACATGGGGGGTCATGGTGGGTCCCTGGGTTTGACGCTGGCGGCGCCTTCGGTCTCGGGGGGCATGTGGCGGCTGATGTAGATGCCTTGCGCGATGAAGAAGCTGAACATCAGGCCGGTGGCGCCGAAGACCTTGAAGTCGACCCAAGTGCGCGTCTCGAAGTGGTAGGCCACCCACAGGTTCAGCAGGCCCATCCCGGCAAAGAACAGCACCCAGGCCAGGTTGAGTCGGCGCCAGATGGGGGCGGGCAGTTGCACCTGCTCGCCCAGCAGGCGCTGGACCAGGTTCTTGCCGAACAGGGTCTGGCTGATCCAGAACGCCAGGCCGAGCGACCAGTACAGGCCGCTGGGCTTCCACTTGATGAAGGTTTCGTTGTGGAACCAGACCGTCAGGCTGCCCAGCACCACCACCAGGCCCAGGCTGACCCACAGCCTCAGATCCACCTTGCTGCGAAGCAGTTTCAACACGGCCACCTGGGTCAGGGTGGCGGCGATCACCATCAACGTGGACAGCAGCACCGGCGCTTCTGCCTGCCCGACCGTGCCGCCCGACACCAGAGCGCCGAAATGCTCGCTGGCAAAGGCCGCGGCCCAGTCCTTGTGGCCCTCTGCGTAGCGGAAGGTGGCAAAGAAAAGGATCAGGGGCAGGAAGTCGAACAGCAGCTTCATCGGGGTGTCGGATCGGCGGCGAAGTGTATCGCCGCCGAGTTGATGCAGAAGCGCTCCCCGGTGGGTTGAGGGCCATCGTCGAACACATGGCCCAGGTGCGAACCGCACTTGGCGCAACGCACCTCGGTGCGCACCATGCCATGGGTGCGGTCGACGATGCGCTCGATGCGCCCGTCGTCCACGGCCTGCCAATAGCTCGGCCAGCCGCAGCCGGCATCGAACTTGGTGCCCGATTCGAACAGCGTCTCGCCGCAGCCGACGCAGCGGTAGGTGCCCTTCTCCCAGTGGTCCCAGAACTGGCCGGTGAAGGCCCGTTCGGTACTGGCCTGGCGGGCAATGGCGTACTCGGTGGGGCTGAGCTGGGCGCGCCACTCGGCGTCTGTCTTGCGGACCGGGTAGCGCGGGTCGTCGGGGGAATGGCTCATGAAGAACAGCTCACTTCGAGGTGGTGGGCCCAGTCGGGCGGGAAGCCGGCGTCGGCGTCGTGTTCAGGCTGTTCGTCGAACGGGTGCTGCAGAACTTTCAGCAGGCGCTGCACTTCGGAGAAATCGCCGGCCTCGGCCTGGCGGATGGCCTGCTCGGCCAGGTGGTTGCGCAGCACGAACTTCGGGTTGGCGCGGGCCATGCGGGCGGCCCGGTCGGTGTCGACGCTGCCTTCGGCGCGCAGGCGCTCGGCGTATCGGCCGGCCCAGGCGTCGAAGGCCTCGCGGTCCCTGAACAGGTCGCGCACCGCCGGCGAGGCCCCGTCCACGCTGAACGTGCCGAGACGGCGCATCGCGATGGTGTGGTCCACCTTCTCGCTCGCCAGCAGGTGCAGCCAGGCGTCGATCAGCCCGGCGTCGTCGTCGCGGGGCTCGGCCAGACCCAGCTTGGCGCGCATCAGGCCGGTCATGGTCCGGGCGAAGACCTCGGGGTAGGCCGACAAGGCGTCTTTCAGCGCCTCCAGGTCGTTGCCGACCAGCGGTGCCAGCGCCTGGGCCAGCGCGTGCAGGTTCCACCAGGCCACCTGCGGCTGGCGCGCGAAGGCATAGCGGCCCTGGTCGTCCGAGTGGTTGCAGATGTGGCCGGGGTCGAAGCCGTCCAGGAAGCCAAACGGCCCGTAGTCGATCGTCAGGCCCAGGATGGACATGTTGTCGGTGTTCATCACCCCGTGGCAGAAGCCCACCGACTGCCAGTGCGCCAGCAGCCGCGCGGTGCGCTCGCTGACCTCGCGCAGCATCGCCAGGACCGGCGAGGGGGCCTCGCGGCAGGCCGGGTCGTAGTGGTCGATCACGAAATCGGCCAGCGCGGCCAGCTCGGCCGGTTTGCCATGGTGGCTGAAGTGCTCGAAGTGCCCGAAGCGGATGAAGCTGGGTGCCACCCGGGTGACCACCGCGGCCGTTTCGATGCGCTCACGCCGCACCGGCAACGCCGAGCCGGTGATGCACAGGGCCCGGGTGGTGGGGATGCCCAGCGCCTGCATCGCCTCGGAGCACAGGAACTCGCGGACCGACGAGCGCAGCACGGCACGGCCGTCGCCCATGCGGGAGTAGGGCGTCAGGCCGGCGCCCTTGAGCTGGATCTCCATGGGCCCGGCGGGTGTGTCGAGCTCCCCCAGCCACAGCGCGCGCCCGTCGCCCAGCTGGCCGGCCCAGGCGCCGAACTGGTGGCCGCTGTAGACGGAGGCGAGCGGGCGCATCCCAGGCCACAGCTGGTTGCCGCTGAAGACCTGCAGGGCTTCGGGGGTGGGGCCATGCAGGCCGAGCAGGCCGGCGCACGCCTCGCTCCAGGCCACCCAGTGCGGGTCGGGCAGGCCCTTGGCGGGCAGCTCGGTGTAGAAGGCCGGCCCCAATCCGGCGAAGCGGTTGGGCCAGGCCAGGGCAGCGGCGGCGCGGTCGTTCATCGGGGCAGTGTAGGCAGGCGGCTGCCCACTTGCTCCGGGCACGGTTATTCGGCGGCCCAGCGGCGTGGCGGCGGCCCCTCGTAGCGCAGCTGGTCACAGGGGATCGGCAGCAGGCTGCCCTCGGGTTGCTCGGCGGCGTCGATGTGGCAGGGGGGCATGCCGGCCAGGAAGGAGGGGAACATGAACAGCCCGAACTGTGTCGGCGTGAAGCCGAGGTCGGCCCCGAAGGCCGAAACCAGGCAACCGTAGTTCAGCCGCAGGTTCTTGCCACGCGCCTCGAAATGCCGCTCGACCTCGAAGGCCAGCTGCAGGTGCGGCCCGTCGGCCAGGCCCAGCGTGTCGGCCAGCGCCATCGTCGGCGCGATGCGTTCGTCGCCGTCGAGCAAGGGCCGGCCGTAGCCGGCGACGCGGCCGTGGTCGCGCATCTCCTGGCCGATGCAGTCGGCCAGCGTCGCGCCCTGTTGCAGCGCCTGCCGGGTGCGCAGGAAGAAGCTGACCGCCTGGACCTCGTTGCCGCGGCCGTAGATATTGGCTTCGGAGACGGCCAGCGCGGCGGCCAGGCCCAGGTTGCCGGTGCTGCGCGAGGAGCCGGCCAGGGCGGCGACGCGGTTGTTCCAGATGCGCGCGTCGGGGTAGCTGGTGTTCGCCCACAGCGCGTGCATCAGCTTCAGCCGGGCGGCGTCGAAGCGCCGGCCGGTGATGCCGAAGGCGAAGAGATCCAGCCAGTCGATGCCGGCCAGGTCGGTGTGCAGATCCTGGCCGCGGAAGATCACGCTGCGGTCCGCACGCAGGCCGCCGACGCGCGAGCGCACGCGGCCGACGTTCGGGCTTCTGGGGTCAGGTGTGCTCATGAGCAGCTCCGGGGTCGATCTCATGGCCGAAGAAGGGGAAGCGCTTGTAGGCCAGTCGCTGCTCCAGGGCGTGTGCGGCCGCGCCGGGCAGGCGCAGCAGCAGGAACAGCATCTCGCCCTGCTCGGGGCTGAAGCCCAGGTCGGCCAGGGCTGCGGCGGCGACGCCAGCCATCGCCAGCGGGTGGCCGGCGGCGGCTTCGAGCGCCTTGCGCTCGGCTTGCAGCCAGGCCAGGCGCGGCCCCGGGCTCAGGCGCGCCAAGGCGTCGAGCGCCTGCACGACCGTGGTCGCGCAGCGCGGGCCGTGCGGGTCTAAGCCCGGCGGATGTTCGGCGCGCGGCCAGATCGATGCCACCTCCGTCGGCGGATCGCCGAGCGCCTGTTGCCAGGCCGCCAGGTCGGTGCCGCCGCGTTGCCAGAGCTGCATCGCCAGCGCCACCTCCTGGCCGCCCCCGAAGCGGCCAGCCCCCACGGCCAGGGCCGCCATCAGGCAGGCGGCGGCCGGTGAACCGCCGACCGCGCCGCACATCGCCGCATGCACCGCGGCGTCGCGCGGGCCAGCATTGGCCAGGGCCACCGCGAGGGCCTCGAACAGACGGGCGGCGGCGGGCGAGGGCCGCTCGCCCTGCCACAGCAGCAGCAGCATCTCGGCCCAGCTGGCCTGGCCGACCAGTTCGCCGAAGACATCGTAGCCACGGCAGCGGGCGGTGCGGGTGGCGAAGGGGTCACCGGCTTCCGGCTCCTCGTGCCACAGGTGGGTGTGGATCAGCTCGGCGTGGGCGGCGGTGTCAGGCATCGCCGGCCTCACTTGACCGCGCCGAGCGCCTTCAGGCGCTGGATCATCGGCGGCACCTCGTCGCGGTCGATGCGCACGTCGATCAGGGTCGGGCCGGGCCGAGCGAGGATGGCGTCGAAGTCCAGCGCCTCCAGCTCGGCGGGCGACTCGACGACATGGCCGGGAACGCCCATCGCCGCCGCCATCGCCGCGAAGTCGACCTGCGGCAGCTCGAAGCCGATCGGCTCGGCCTTGGCCAGGCGCTGGCCGTGCATGACCATGCCGTAGGCGCTGTCGTTGAGCACCACGTAGACCACGTTCAGGCCTTCGGCGGCGGCGACGCCGATCTCCTGCCCGCTCATCAGGTAGCTGCCGTCGCCGGTGATGCAGACCACCGGGCAGCGCGGGTTGCCGCGGGCGATGCCGACCGCCGCCCCGATCGCCCAGCCCATCGGGGCGAAGTCCATCATCACGCGCAGCCATTGGGCGGTGCCCGAGCGCTGCTCGCGCCGGCCCTCGGGCAGGCCGCTCGCCGGCCGGGTGCTGCGCTGGTTGCGCGGCTGCAGGTAGTGCACCGCCCAGATCATGCTGTTGCCGGTGTCGGCCAGGAAGCGCGTGTTCGGCGGGCAGCGCCGCGAGAGCTCGCGCATCAGCCGTTGCGGCTTGATGGGCGTGCTGTCCGAATCCACCTGCTCGGGCGCGTGCAGCGTGACATGCGGGTTGGGCGCATCGACGCCGGTCGCGGGCAGGCTGACGACATGGCGCGCGTCGTTCGCCGCCAGGCCCTCGATCAGCGCGCGGCAGACCGTGAGGATGTGGCCGCGCACGTGCAGCCGGGCCATCGGCGAGCGCGCCAGATGCTCGTCGCTGGGGTCGACGTGGATCAGGCGGTTGTTCAGCAACGTCTCGCTCCAACCGGCGCTGGCCAGCTCGCTGAAGGCGGTGCCGAAGGCCACCACCAGGCCGGCGTGGCCGCGCAGCAAGGCGTCCGCACTGGCGTGCCCGCCGAAGCCGAAGACCCCCCGGTAGGCCGGGTGTCGCGGGTTGACCAGGCCTTTGGCGTCGGGTGTGGTGATGAACAGCGCGCCGGTCAGGTCGACCAACCGCATGATCGCCTCGACGGCCTCGCCGCAGCCGTCGCCGACCAGGAACACCGGCCGTTCGGCGCGCTCGATCTCGCCACGCAGCACGATCAAGGCGTCGAGGTCGACCAGCGCCGGGCGGGCGTAGACCAGCGCGCTGCGGTCGGCGTCTGTGGAGGGCGCCGGCACCGGGTTGCGCAGGATGTCGACCGGGATCGACAGGTGCACCGGCCCCTGGGGCGACTGGAAGGCGCGCATCAGCGCGGCGATGAGTTTGGTCTCCAGCTGGTCGGCATGCGAGACCAAAGTGTTGTAGCGCGTGCAGTGCTGCATCATGGCCACCACGTTGACGCCGGTGCAGCTGGATTCCTGCAAGGCGCCGCGGCCGAAGTTGCGCAGCGGCGGCTGGCCGGTGATGACCAGCATCGGCACGTTGTTGGCGTAGGCGGTGGCCACGCCGGTGATCAGGTTGGTGGCACCGGGGCCCGAGGTGGCGACGCAGACGCCGATCTTGCCGGTCTCGCGGGCATAACCATCGGCCATGAAGGCCGCACCGGCTTCGTGGCGAGCGACCACCGCCCGTGGTCCGCCGCGCCGCTCGCTGCGTGCCAGGGCGTTGTAGACCGGCTCGATGGCGCCGCCGGGCACGCCGAACACGGCGCCAATGCCCAGGCGCTCCAGGTAGCTCACGATGAGCTCGGCGGCCTCCATCGTGGCAGGGTCGGTGTCTGGGCGTTGTCGGGCCCGGTTCAGGTTGTCCATGATCGCGTGAGCTCCAAGTCGATGAAAAGCCGATCCACCCACCCGCATGCGTCGCCCACGGCAGAGCCCACGGCCGACGAAAGCAGGTGAATGGGCACGACGCGACGCACAGGCGCAGGCACGGCGCCACGGGGGGCGTCGCAACCGCTGGACGGAGATCCTCTGGGTGGGCCGCTCCAGTCGTTAAGCCTCGCCTCCCGCGATGCCCGACCGGCTTGTCAGCCCGGATTCCGGCCCGGTCGGGCATGACATGCCCGGATCGAGTCGTTACAAAGTGAAACTATTGTGCGATGCACCAGAGCGCTCGCCAAGGGGGGTGCCGGGGAAACATCGTGACGGATTACGCCACGCAGCGGTTTGCTCCAGTCGCAGGGCTCAATTTGCGTGCCCGGCGGCCGAGCGCGCCGACAGCGCACGCGGTGCCTACAGTTTGTAGCTGAGTTGCAGGACCACGGCCCGCCCGGGCAGGGGCAGGTCGCCGGGCACCGACACATAGGGCACGCCGAACGGGCTGGGCTCGCGCGCGTCGGCGTCGAACAGGTTGCGCACCGACAGCGAGACGTCCCATCCACCGCCGGCCTGGGTGCGCAGGGTCAGGTCGGTGGTGGTGTAGTCGGCCACCGGCGGGCGCGTGTCGCCGGCCTCGCGGCGCCGGTCGGCCACCCAGTTCAGCTGGGCGCTGGCCTGCCAATCGGCCGCGATGCGCCAGTCGGCGCGGGCCTGTGCGTGCTGCCGAGGGGCGAGCCCTGGGTCCTGGCCGGTGGCCTGGTTCTCGGAGCGCTGGCAGGCGTACTGGCCGGCCAGGCGCCATGCGCGGGTCGCCTGCCACTGGGCCTCCAGTTCCAGTCCGTCGCCGGTCTGCTCGCCCTGGTTGCGGTAGGTCAGTGTGTTGTCCAGGCCGATGATGTCGGTCATCCGGTAGCGGTACAGGTTCAGCCCGATGCGCGCGTTGGCGGTGGCCTGCCAGGACAGCGCGGCTTCCAGCGTGCGGATCTTCTCGGGCTTCAACGCCGCGTTGCCGAACGCCGTGGGGTTGTTGATCAGGTACAGCTCGCTGAAGGACGGCGCCCGGTAGGCGCTGCCATAGAGCAGCTTGGCGGTCAGGTCGTAGGCCGCGTCCCACACCAGGGCCAGGCGCGGGTGGGTGGTGCTGCCGAAGTCGGAGTAGCGGTCGTGGCGCACGCCGGCCGTGAGGGTCCAGTCCTTGGCCAGCGACCACTCGTCCTGCAAGTAGCCGTGCACCACCTCTCGTTGCTGCGGGACCATGAAGGGCGCGGTGTCGGTGACGTCGGTGACGTCGGCCCAGCTGCCGGCACCGATCGGGCTGAACTTGGGATCGGGGTTGAAGTTCTTCGACTCGCGCAACCGGTACAGGTCTTCGTTGGAGTAGCCGGCGCCCAGGCGGATGCGGTGGCCGGCCAGGCCGGTGTAGACCGCCGTGGCCTCCAGCCGGGCGTGGCGCTCCCATTTCTCGGGGTTGCCGATCATGCCGTCCTGGAAGAACCCGCCACCGAGGTTGGTGCCGGCCGGGAACAGCACCAGGCGCGAGTGCTCTTCGTAGTGCGCCGCATGGGCGCGCAGCAGCACGTCCCAGTCGGCGGCCAGCACGGGCTCGTGCCAGCTCAGTTCGGCGTCGACCCGCCGGCTGGAGTTGCGGCCGGTCGGGTCCAGGGCCTGGGCCACGCCGGCCCCGGAGCCCAGGTCGAAGACATGCTTGTAGCTGGTGCGCAGGCGCCAGCGCTGCAGGCTCAAATCGAGCGCCGCATCGACCAGCCGGTAGCCGTTGTTCATCGGCCCCGGCGCCAGCGAAACCGGCGGCACGCCGAAGGCGCCGAAGATGTTGTCCAGGCCGGTCTGCGCGTCCGCACCGATGGTGCGCCCGCCGCCATCGGTGCGGTGCACGCCCAGGTAGCCGGCCACGTCGACGGCCCCCCAGCGGCCGCCATGCAGCCACCAGCCGCCGGACTGGCCGAACGAGCCTGCCCGGGCGCCGAGTTGCGTACCGCCGATCTCGGCGCTGGTCTTGGTGAGGATGTTGATCACCCCGGAGTAGGCGTCGGCCCCGTACAAGGCCGAGCCGGGGCCGCGGATGACCTCGATGCGGGCGATGTTCTCCAGTGGCTGGCCACCCCAGTTCAGGCCACGGTCGCCTGCATAGATGCGGGTCTGCGGGATGCCGTTGACGAGCATCAGGACCTGCGGGTTGGTCAGCGTGCCGCGCACGCCGCGGAAGGTGTAGACCGGCGCATTGAGCACCGGCGAGCGCGAGACATGCAGCCCGGCGACCGTCTCGAGCACCTCGTCGAGATCGGTCGCGCCGCTGGCGCGAATGTCTTCGGCGGTGATCACCGTGGCGATCGACGCCGCGCGGGCCAGCGGCACCCGCGAGCCGCTGGCGATGCTGACGAAGCTCTTGTCGCCAAAGGCCATGGCCAGCTCCTCCTCCTCGGAGATCTCGGCGGCACGCAGCCCGGCCGAGCCGAGCAGCACGGCTGCCGTGCTCCACACCATCAGGTTTCGCGTGGTCATGTTTGCTCCTTGTTCATGCGCTGCGCCAGCGCAGTTGCAGGGTCTGGGTCAGCAGGCCGATAAGCTGGCCGCGGTCGACCGGCTTGGCCAGGAACGCGTCGGCGCCAGCCGCCTTGCAGCGCTGCTGGTCGTCCAGCGAGGCGTTGGCCGAGACGGCGATCACCGGCAACATCTGCGTGGCCGGATCCTCGCGCAGCCGGGCGGTGGCCTGCAAGCCGTCGAGCACCGGCATGCGCACGTCCATCAGCACCAGGTCCGGCGGCGCCCGGCGGATGCTGTCCAGCGCCGCCTGGCCATCCGCGGCCTCCTGCACGTCGAAGCCCAGGTGGCGCAGCATCTCGCTGAGCATCAGCCGGTTGGCGGCCACGTCGTCGGCCACCAGGATGCAGCGGCGCGGGCCCTCGTAGCCCTGAGCGCGCGGCGCGGGCGGCGCAAGGGCCTTGCCGACGGCGGAGGCCCGCGGCAGGGTGAGCTCGAACCAGAACACGCTGCCGACGCCCGGGCGGCTGTCGACCTCGATGTCCCCGCCCATCAGCCGCACCAACTGGCGGCTGATGGCCAGTCCCAGCCCGGTGCCGGCGGCGCGCTGGCCCGCCGCGCCTGCCTGCTCGAAGGGCTGGAACAGCCGGGCGATATCCTCGGCGGCGAGGCCGACACCGCTGTCGCGGGCCTCGAAGCGCAGCTGCACACGATGCTCGTCGCCGCCCAGCAGGTGCACGGCCAGCGTGACATGGCCGCGATCGGTGAACTTCACCGCGTTGCCCAGCAGGTTGATCAGCACCTGGCGCAGGCGTTTCTCGTCGGCCTCCACGGCGGCGGGCAGGCCGTCTCCGAGCAGGACATTGAAAGCCAGGCCCTTCTCCTCGGCCTTGACCCGGACGATGTCGGACACGTTCCTGACCAGGCCGTCCAGCACCACCCGGCCGGCGAGGACCTCGGTCTTGCCGGCCTCGATGCGGGCCAGGTCGAGGATGTCGACGATCAGCGTCAGCAGGTGCTCGCCGCTGCTCTGGATGATCTCCAGGCCGGTGCGCTGACGATCGGTGAGGCCCTTGTCCAGCGTGAGGATCTGGGCATAGCCGAGCACCGCGTTCAGCGGCGTCCGCAACTCGTGGCTCATGCGCGCCAGAAACTCGCTCTTCGCGGCGTTGGCCACCTCCGCGCGCTCCTTGGCCACCTGCAGCTCGGCGGTGCGCACGCGCACGGCTGCCTCGAGCTGCTCGCGGTGCCGCTGCAGTTCGTCCTCGCGCGCCTGCTGGGCGTCGATCATGCGGTTGAAGGCACGGGCCATCAGCTGGATGTCGCGCGGGCCGGACGCCGCGGCGTGCACACCGGCGTCGCCACGTTCGGCGCGGGCCATGGCGCCGGAGAGCTCGGTCAGCGGCCGCGTCAGCCGCATCGCCAGCAACCGGATGAGCACGACGAAGGCGAACGCCAGCAGCAACGAGACGGCCAGGTTGGTGAAGAACACCTGAGCCATCATGCGGCGCAGCGTGCCCTTGCCCTGGACCACACGCACATCGCCGAGCAGCTCGTCCTCGCCTTCCATCACCTCGAATGGCGTGGCGGCGCGGCGCGCCAGCACCGGGGCCACGAAATGCCAGGCGTCGTCGGTCTCGGCGGCCAGGCGGGGCTCGCCGCGGCCGGGCGCGGCGAGCTCCAGCGCGCTGGCAGAGCCCGCGGCGCCGCGGCTCAGCAGCACCTGGCCGTCGGCGCTGCGCATCTCGACGCCGATCACGTCCGGGAACGAGAGCGTGGCGCGCACCGCCTCGGCGGCGTTCTCCGGGGCCACCGACAACAGCGCGAGCGCGCCCTGGCTGGCCAGGCTCTGGGCGACGCGCTGGCCCTGGTCGACCAGGGTGGCGCGGATCTGCCGGCTGGCCTGCCACGAGCTCACCAGGGAAGACAGCAGGGCCAGCAACAGCACGCCGGCCGATGCCGCGGCGCTGAGCTGCCGGCCGAAACTTGCCTGGCGCCATCCCTTGGCGACCCACCCCGGCACCAGCGGTGATCGAAGGTATCTGATCATGACTCGGGGTACACCTTGGCGATGCGCCGGGCGCGTGGGTCCAGGTCGATACCCAGGTGGGCGGCGGTGCGCAGGTTGGCGGCCACCAGCACGTCGCGCAGCGGCTGCAGGCCCCGCAGGACGCGGCGGCCGGCCAGTGCTTCCAGGGCCGACAGCGCCAGGCTGCGCCCGAGCGCGGGGTTGTCCGGGTACAGCGCGAACAGTGCGCCCCGCTTGACGTGCAGGGCGTTGCTGGAGATGGTCGCAAAACCCCGGCGCCAGGCCTCCTCCAGGACCAGCGGCAGCAGGGTGGACTCCTCGACCGTGGTCGAGTCCTGCGGCAGCCACAGCGCGTCACGCCGCGGCTCGGCAACGGCGACGATCTCCTGGTAGGCCCGGGTGGCGCGCTTCAGGTCGTCGGCCTCGTAGGCGCTGAGTTCCAGGCCCTGGGCCTTGGCCGCCTCCTGGGCCAGGCGGATCAACCAGGCGTTCTGCTGCGGATCGTGCACCACGAAGACGCGCCGCGCTGCTGGCATCTGGCGGCGCAATTCGGCGAAGATCAATGCCGGGTCCGGCGCCAGGCTGTGCACCGGGTAGGCCTGGGCCAGGGCCTCGGGCACGGCCAGCACGCAGCCCACCACCACCCCGACGCCGCGGTCCATGGCGGCGGCCAGCTTCAGCCCGCTGCGGCCCAGCGCAATCACCACACGGGTGTCGCGGCGCTTCAGCTCGTCCACCAGCGCCGCCGTGCCGGCGTCGGCACCGAGGGGGTAGCCCGGCACGGGTTGCCGCGCCTGCTCGCGGATGCCTTCGAGGATGCTGGTGAACACCGTGCGGAAGGGTTCGCCGATGTCCGGGTACACCACGGCCAGAGTCCCGGGGCCCTCCGCGGGCCAGGCCGGCCCGGTCACCGCGACGCCACCCGACAGCGCCGCCAGCATGCACAGGGCACGCCTTCTCGCGGGAATGGCATTCGGGGGGTGGCGTGGCACGTGGGCGGGCAGGGCGTCTCGACTCGCGATTCTGGCACCGCGTGTCCGGCCATCCTTCACGCTCGGCAACCGATTCGGCGCGATGCGCGCCCTGTCTCACTGGCGACAACGCTTCGGGGAAGTCCCTGAACCCTGCCGGGCCCGTATGCCGCTACCGTGCGGTCTGCTGGTCACCACAACTGGAGAGAGACATGACGACACGCCGAATTGGTTCCTGGACGGTGGGGGCGGCCCTGGTGCTGCAGGCCGGGTTGGCGTTCGCGCAGGCCGGTGAGACGGTGAAGATCGCCTTCATCGACCCACAGTCGGGCCCCTTTGCGAACATCGGGCAGAACATCCTGCGCACCTTCCAGCTGGCCGCTGAGCGCGAGAGCGTCAAGGGCGGGGTCAAGTACGAGGTGGTGGCGTTCGACAACAAGGCCTCGCCGCAGGAAAGCCTGAACGTGCTGAAGGCGGCCATCGATCAGGGCTTTCGCTATGTGGCCCAGGGCAACGGCTCGGGCGCGGCGGCAGCCATCCTCGATGCCGTCAACAAGCACAACGAGCGCAACCCGGGCAAGGAGGTGGTGTTCTTCAACTACGCCGCCGTCGACCCCGACCTGACCAACAGCAAGTGCAGCTTCTGGCACTTCCGCTTCGATGCCGACACCTCGATGAAGATGGAGGCCATGGTCACCGCGATGTCGGAAGACCCGAGCGTCAAGAAGGTCTACATCATCGGGCAGAACTACGCACACGGGCAGCAGGTGTCGCAGTACGCCAAGCAGATCCTGGCCCGCAAGCACCCAAGCGTTCAGGTGGTCGGCGACGAACTGCACCCGATCGGCCAGGTGAAGGATTTCGCACCCTACGTCGCCAAGATCAAGCAAAGCGGCGCCGACACGGTGATCACCGGCAACTGGGGCAATGACCTGGCCCTGCTGATCAAGGCCGCCAAGGACGCCGGCCTGGACGCCAAGTGGTACACCTACTACGCCGGTGCGCAAGGCACGCCGGTCGCCATCGGCAACGCGCTGGCGGGCAAGATCACCACGGTCTACGGCTCGTACTCCAACCTGCCGGGCGACTACTCGCAGTTCCGCGACGCCTTCAAGGACAAGTACAAGCAGGATTTCTCCACCTCCACCGTGCTGCACCTGTTCAAGACGCTGTCGGCCGGCATCGCCAAGGCCAAGTCGACCGACCCGGTCGCGGTGGCCAAGGCCATGGAGGGCCTCACGGTGCGCAGCTACGCTGGCGAGATCACCATGCGTGCTTCCGACCATCAGCTGCAGCAGCCGCTGTTCTTTGCCACCTGGCAGAAGGTGGATGCCAAGCAAAGCTACAACGTCGAGGAAACCGGTCACACCTTCGGGCTGACGAAGATGTACCCGGCCTACGTCTCCAGCACGCCCACCTCGTGCGTGATGAAGCGCCCGTAATCTGACCCTGCCTGCTCAGGGGGCCCGCAAGCACCGCGGGCCCTTTTCTTTTCGATCCAGACCCCCCCATGACCACTGAGGCGTTTGTCATCTCGCTGCTCAACGGCGTCAGCTACGGGCTGCTGCTGTTCATGCTCAGCTCCGGGCTGACGCTGATCTTCAGCATGATGGGTGTGCTGAATTTCGCGCACGCCAGCTTCTACATGCTGGGCGCCTATGTCGGCTACACCGTGGCGGGCTTCGTCGGGTTCTGGCCGGCCCTGGTGCTGGCGCCGCTGGCGGTGGGCCTGCTGGGGGCCGGGTTCGAGCGCTTCGCCCTGCGGCGCGTGCACAAGTTCGGCCATGTGCCCGAGCTGCTGATCACCTTCGGCTTGTCCTTCGTGGTGCTGGAACTGGTGCAGCTCGTCTGGGGCCGCTCGGCGGTGCCCTACGCGCTTCCGCCGCTGCTGGACGGCCCGTTGTTCACGCTGTTCGGCACCCAGTTCCCGCGTTCGCGCGGCTTCATCATGCTGGTGGCGGTGTTCATGCTGGTGTCGCTGTGGCTGCTGCTGACCCGCACGCGCGTCGGCATGGTGATCCAGGCGGCGCTGACACACCCCGAGATGGTCGAGGCCCTGGGCCACAACGTGCCCCGGGTGCTGATGCTGGTCTTCGGGGGCGGCGCCGCGCTGGCCGCACTGGCCGGCGTGATCGGCGGCAACACCTATGTCACCGAGCCCGGCATGGCCAACGCGGTCGGGGCCATCGTCTTCGTGGTGGTGGTGGTGGGCGGCATGGGGTCGCTGGCCGGGGCCTTCCTGGCGTCGCTGCTGATCGGCGTGCTGCAGAACTTCGCGGTGGCGCTGGACTACTCGATGATCGACGTGCTGGCCCAGGTGGGCCACCAGGCCGGGCCCGGCAGCGCCGGCTATGCCCTGCTGAAGCTGAAGATCTCGCAGGTGGCACCCATCCTGCCCTTCCTGCTGCTGGTGCTGATGCTGGTGTTCCGGCCGCGCGGGCTGCTCGGCACGCGGGAGGGTTGAACCGATGAGCACCTCCTCATCCCACAGCTTTCACTTCAAGCCCTACAACGTTGGGCGCTGGATCATCTGGGGTGGCTTTGCGTTGCTGTTGATCGTGGCGCCGCAGGTCTTCCGCAGCGGCCTGTCGCTGACCTTGCTGTCCCAGATGGGCTACATGATGATCATCTGCCTCAGCTACAACCTGTTGCTGGGGCAGGGCGGCATGCTGAGTTTCGGCCACGCGGTCTACACCGGGCTGGGTGCGTTCTTTGCGGTGCATGCGATGAACCTGGCCAGCAGCGGCAGCCTGCCGCTGCCCTTGCCGCTGATCCCGTTGGTCGGCGGCCTGGCCGGCCTGGGCGTGGCGGCACTGCTGGGCTACCCGTCGACCAAGAAGGCCGGCACTCCCTTCGCGATGATCACGCTGGGCGTGGGTGAGCTGGTGTTCGCGATGTCGCTGATGTTCCCCGAGTTCTTCGGTGGCGAGGGGGGGGTCAGCGCCAACCGGGTCTACGACACCCGCCTGTTCGGCATCGGCTTCGGGCCGGCGACGCAGGTCTACTACCTGATCGCGTTCTACACCTTCGTCTGCACGGCGGCCATGTTCGCCTTCACCCGGACGCCACTGGGCCGCATGCTCAATGCGGTGCGCGACAACCCCGAGCGGGTGGAGTTCGTCGGCTACGACACCCAGCGCGTGCGGTACCTGGCCTTCATGATCTCGGGCTTCTTTGCCGGCATCGGTGGCGCCTTCGTGGCGATCAATTTCGAGATCGTGACCGCTGAAACGGTGAGCGCCATCCGATCGGGTGGCTATCTTCTGTTCACCTTCCTGGGCGGCGCCACCTTCTTCTTCGGGCCCATCATCGGCGCCGTGCTGCTGGTGTTGTCGTCGGTGCTCCTGTCGGAGATCACGCCGGCCTGGCAGATCTATCTCGGCTTCGTGTTTCTCTTCATGGTGATGTACGCACCGGGCGGCGTGGCCAGCCTGATCATGATGAACCTGCGGGTCGCGGCCTTCGGCAAGCTCGGCCGCCTGTGGACCTCTTATCTGGCCCTCGGCGGCGCCGGGGCGGTGCTGCTGGCCGCGTTGTCGCTGGTGGTCGAGATCGTCTACCACCTGCAGCTCGATTCCTCGGGCGACGGCTCGGTCAAGTTCTTTGGCGTGATGCTCAACGTCAGCAGCGTGGATGTCTGGGTCGGGATCGCGCTGGTCGTGGCCACCGCACTCGGCCTGTTCGAGTTCGTGCGCCGCAGCTTCCTTCACGAATGGGGCGAGGCCCAGAGCGAGATCGAGAAGGAAATCAAACGCCGGGAGGCGGCCCTGTGAGCGCCGCTTCCATGGCCCCGGGCCAGGCGCCCGCCGTTGAGTTGCGTGAGGTCAGCAAGCGCTTTGGCAAGACCGAGATCATCCGTGGCGTGAACCTGGCGGTGGCCGCCGGCGAGCGGGTGGCGATCATCGGCCCCAACGGGGCCGGAAAGTCCACGCTGTTCAACCTGATCAGTGGCCGGTTTGGCCCCAGCAGCGGGGAGATCCTGCTTCACGGCCGGCCGATCCAGGGCATGAAGCCCTACGAGATCAACCGCGCCGGCTTGTCGCGCAGCTTCCAGGTCAGCAACCTGTTCGGGCGGCTGTCCGTGTTCGAGAACATCCGTTGTGCGCTGCTCTGGGCCATGGGTCACCGCTATGAGTTCTGGAAGTTCCTGGCCGGCTTGCGCGAGGTGAACGAGCGGACCGACGAGGTGCTGGCGATGATCAAGCTCGACCGCAAACGCGACCACCTGGCCATGAACCTCACCTACGCCGAGCAGCGGGCGCTGGAGGTGGGCATCACCATCGCCGGCGGCTCCAGCGTGATCCTGCTGGACGAACCCACGGCCGGCATGAGCAAGAGCGAAACCAACCGTTTCGTGCAACTGATCCGCGAGATCACCGTGGGCAAGACCCTGCTGACTGTGGAGCACGACATGGGCGTGGTCTTCGGCCTGGCCGACCGCATCGCGGTGCTGGTCTATGGCGAGGTGCTGGCCTTCGACACGCCCGAGGCGGTGCGCGCCAATGCGCGCGTGCAGGAGGCCTATCTGGGTTCCGTACTGGCCGAATCGCAGGCGGCTGGAGTCCCTGCATGAGCGCGTTGCTGGAGTTGAACGGCCTGCATGCCTACTACGGCAAGAGCCACGTGCTGCACGGCGTCAGCCTGCGCGTGGGCGAGGGCGAGATCGTCAGCCTGCTGGGGCGCAATGGCTCGGGCCGATCGACCACCGTCAAGGCCATCATGGGCCTGGTGGACGCCGAGGGGTCGGTGCGCTGGCGCGGCAAGGAACTGGTGGGCCAGAAGGCCTTCCAGATCGCCCACCTCGGCATCGGCTACGTGCCCGAGAACCGAGACATCTTCCCCAAGCTCACGGTGCACCAGAACCTGCTGCTCGGCCAGAAGCGCAGCCAGAAGTTACCGCGCTGGAGCTTCGACGACATGTACGGCATGTTCCCGCGCCTGAAGGAGCGCCAGCACACCGAGGCCGGTGTGCTGTCCGGCGGCGAACAACAGATGCTGACGCTGTGCCGCACGCTGATGGGCGACCCCGACCTGATCATGATCGACGAGCCCACCGAGGGCCTGGCACCCAAGATCGTCGAGCTGGTGGCCGAGTACCTGCGTGAGCTGAAGCGGCGCGGCATCTCGGTGCTGCTGGTCGAGCAGAAGCTGACCATCGCGCTGGAGGTGGCCGACCGCTGCCTGGTAATGGGCCACGGCCAGATCGTCTTCGAGGGCACTGCCGCCGAGCTGCGCGCCGACACCTACGTGCGGCGCGAGTGGCTGGAGGTCTAACTCCAGCCGTCCGACTTGGCCCTGGCTGCTTTGGGGCGGCTGTGCTCCCACGCCCGCAGCGTGGCTTGCCAGGCGTGCAGCGGGCCGTCGGTGGCCTGCGTGTCGGCCGAAGCCACCAGTTGCGCCAGCAGGCTCTGCTGCTGGGCGCTCAATGATTCGGGAAACGTCGGCACGACCGTGACCACGCAGTCGCCACGGGCGGTGCCGCGCTGCGGAAGGGGCAGGCCTTGGCCGCGCAGGCGGTAGACATGGCGCCCGCGCCGCAGCCGCATCTGATGCAGGCCGGTGAGCGTGGGCACGTCGATCCAGCCTTCAGCGATCCACGCGAAGCCATCCACCGGCATCTCGCATCGCAAGCTGCCGTCGTCGCCCGGCAGGAAGAACTGGTGCGCGGCCAGTGCAATGTGCAGCTCGAGCGTGCCGTCGAAGCCGCCGCGATGGTGGCCGGCGCCGTCGGCGCTCAAGACATCGCCTTGCCGCACACCAGCGGGGACACGAACGGTGCGTTGGTAGGTGGTCGATTGTTTGCCCTGGCCTTCGCAGGCGCGGCATGCCAGGCGCACGGCCCCGGTGCCATCGCAGTCCACACAGGTCGACAAGGCCGGCAACCACCCGTACCAGACGCTGCCCCGTGTCTTCCCGGTGCCGTCGCAGCGCGTGCAGCTTGTTGAAGCCTGGGGCACGCCCTGGCCGCCACAGGCCGCGCACAGGCTGGTCAGCCGTCCGCGGATCACCTTGGTGCAGCCCAGCGTCGCCTCCTCCAGCGAAAGCCGGACCTTGCGGCGAACCACCCGGCCTCCTGCGGCGGCCCGGCCCGATGCACGCTGCTCGCTGCTGCCGTCGGCGTCGTCCGCGGTGGCCCCCTGGCCGTTGCTCACGGCCGACAGCCGGATGCGGTCATAGGCGCCGTTGATGCGGTGCATCAGCTCGGCCGCCTGGGCCGAGGCGTTGCGGTCCGGGTGCCAGCGCGACACCAGCCGCCGCCAGGACGCCTTCACTTCCGACTCGCTGGCCCCGGGCGGCAAGCCAAGTTCTGCGTACGCGTGATCGATGCTCAAGCGCGACCTCCCCAGTCGTCCCCCAATGGCTGGATTCTGACCGGTGCGGCGGAGAATGAGCTCAGAACCGCTTCATCAGCCCCAACAGGCGCCGCATCAGCGGGCGGTAGGGCGGCAGGAACAGCGCCATCCCGTTGACCCGCGACTGGCGGAACACCGGCTTCAGCTTGCTGAAGGTGTCGAAGCCCCAGCGGCCGTGGTAGTGCCCCATGCCCGAAGCGCCGACGCCACCGAAGGGCAGGCTTTCCTGGGTGATGTGCAGGAGGGTGTCGTTGACCGTCACGCCGCCGGCGGGGATGGCCTGCAGCGCCTGCTCGACGCGTGTGTTGTCGCGGTCGAACCAGTACAGCGCCAGGGGGCGCGGCCGGGCGTTGACGAAGGCGATGGCGTCTTCCACGCTGTCGTAGGGCACCAGCGGCAGCAGCGGGCCGAAGATCTCGTCGCGCATCGCACCGCAATCCGCCGGCGGGTCGATCAGCAGGGTGGGCGCGAGGCGGTGGCGTGCATCGTCGCGGGCCGTACCGTCGAACAGCGGTTCGGTGCGTGCGCCCCGCGCGGTGGCTTCGTCCACATGCCCCACCAGGCGGCGGTATTGCCTGTCGTTGACGATGCTGCAGTAGTTGGCATCCGCCAGGCCCGCCGGGTAGCCGCGGCGCACATGGGCGCGCGCGGCATCCACGAAGGCGGGCAGGCTGGCGCGCGGCAGCAGCACGTAATCCGGCGCAATGCAGGTCTGGCCGGCATTGAGCAGCTTGCCGGCGAGGATGCGTTCCACCGCGTGGGCCAGCGGGTAGCCGGGGGTGATGATGGCGGGCGATTTGCCGCCCAGCTCCAGCGTCACCGGCGTCAGGTTGGCGGCGGCGGCGCCCATCACCTTGCGGCCCACCGGTGTGGAGCCGGTGAACAGCATGTGGTCGAAGGGCAGGGCGCTGAACTGGGCCGCCACCTCCGGGCCGCCGGTGACGATGCAGAGCTCCTCGGGCGTGAAGGCCTGCGCGCACAGTTGCTGCAGCAGGGCCGAGAAGCCTGGCGTGAACTCCGACAACTTCACCATCGCCCGGTTGCCCGCGGCCAGCGCCGCCACCAGCGGGCCGATGGCCAGGTACAGCGGGTAGTTCCACGGCACGATGATGCCCACCACGCCCAGCGGCTGCGGCAGCACCTGGGCGCGAGCCGGCTGGAACCACTTGCCCACCCCGGCGCGGCGCGGTTTCATCCAGCCCCGCCCGTGGCGCAGCGCACCCTTCACCTCCTCGAGGCTGGGCCAGATCTCGGCCAGCTCGGTCTCGATGGCCGGCCGGCCGCCGAAATCGGCATCGATGGCCTGGCTGATTTCGGCCTCGTGTTCCACCAGGATGCGCTGCAGCCGGCGCAGGCGGCCGGCGCGCTCGTCCCAGGCCGGGCAGGGTGCCGCGGACCAGGCGGCGCGTTGGCGCTCGAAGGCCATGGAAAGGTCGATGGGGGCGTCTTGAAGCTTCATGCGTGCATGCTATAGGCACACCGAGCGGCCGCGGGGCCAGCGCTTTCCCGAATGATCACGCCGGGGCTCGGCGCTCGGCCAGGCGGCCATCGCCTCGCTTGACTTGGGTTAATACCCATGATCGTGGTCTTGGGCATGCTGTGACACGAAAAGCGTCGACAAACCCGAGGCAGCCATTGACTTCACGCAGATCTATCCTGACCGCTGCCGCAGCCACGCTCGCGGCCCCATTCGCCCGTGCGTCGAGCCGACGTGAGATGGCGGTGCAGAAGGCGCCGACCGAGCACTGGCTACCGGGCGGAATCGGTGGCATCCAGCGAGGCCAGTTCAGCTTCACCTCAACCAGCAACAGCGGGGGCTACGGGACGATCAAGCTGCCGCAGCCGGACTTGGTCTACATGATCCCGCTGACAGTGAAGATCTTTGACGAGTCCGACGGAGCGAAGTACCAGCTCCTCGGCGATGGCCTGGTGACGGTGGTGAAGGACGGCCTGTACGACTTGACGGCGAACCTCGACTGGCCGGCCCAGCCGCGCGACTCCGGGCAGGACGGCTACGACACGAACATGCGCAAGATCATGATCAGGCGCGTGCCGGTGGGTGTGGCGCCGCCGGTCTACCGGCCCGGGGAGGTCACCCAGATTCCTGGCAACTCGAAGCTCTACGACGGCCTGGCTTCCCACGACACCCCGGGGTCGAGCTCACCCAACGCCGTGCGCACATCGGTGTACTGGGCGCCGGGCACCATTGCCGCGGGCGGGATGACCTACCTCGATGTCACGCTGCCCGTCGGCAGTTTCACGCCCACGATCGGCGACCTCGTGCGGGCCAGCCATGGCGGCCTGACGGACGCCGCGCTCGGTGCCGCGAATGCCGGGCTTCTGATCTCGGCGCGCATCGTCGCGCCGCTCGTGGCCCGCGTGATGATCGAGAACCGGTACAACACGTCGCCGGTCACCGTGCCGGGCGGCACCATGAACCTGCTGTCGGAGTCGGCTGTCTCGACCACCGGCAACAACGAAGATGCCTGGACTTTCGTCAGCTCCGGGGCCGTGCGGCTTCTCGCCAACGAGAAGCTGATGATCGCGGTGCGCAGCAAATCCCCCGGCGACTACCTGCAGATCGACAACGTCAGCTTTCTAAGGATTGCCAACATCGTGCCGTGAGTGGCGTTGTCTCGCTCCTGCCAGATGGAACGGCGGCGATGAAAGGCGGGTGTCTTCTTCCTCCACCAGAAAGGTCGTCCGACATGGCCAAGCTTTCGACGGTGCGGTGCGGTGCGCGTGCACTGGCGGTCTCCATGCTCGCGCTGGCGGTCATGGTGCCGGCCACGGCAGCCACCTACTATGTGGTCACGGACCTGGGTGCGCTGCCTGGTGACAGCAGCAGCGTCGCCACCGGCATCAACGCTTCGGGCAGCGTCGTCGGCTGGTCCAGCGGGCCAGGCGGTTACCGCGGCTTCGTCTTCACCGATGCGGGCGGCATGACCGTGCTGCCCGGGCTGCCCGACCGGCCACGCGCGTTTCCCCGCAAGATCAACGATGCGGGCGACATCGTCGGCACCGCCGACGCGGGTGGGGTGGACCTGGGCCACGCGGTGCGCTGGCGCGGTGGGGTACCGCAAGACCTGGGCACGCTGCCTGCAGGACCGCACAGCGCGGGCTGGGGCATCAACAGCGCCGGCGACGTCGTCGGTGAGTCGAGCATCCAGGTGAACGGCATCAACCGCGTCCACGCCTTCCTCTACACCGACGCACTGGGCCTGGTCGACCTGACACCGACCAGCGACACCGGTGTGGCCCATGCGATCAACGACGCGGGCCAGATCGCCGGCTACAAGACCGCTGCGAGCGGTTACCACGCCTTTCGCTGGTCGGGTGGCGTCTTCCAGGATCTGGGCGTACTGCCGGGCATGGCGCACAGCTTCGGCTATGCGATCGAACCCGGCGGCAGCGTCGCCGGCAATTCGACCAGTGCCAGCGGCAACGCCCAGCGCCTGTTCCGCTTCACCGACGGTGCCGGCCTGCAGGATCTTGGCGGTGTCGGGGAGCACAACACGGCGTGGGGCATCAACGCCGCCGGCACCGTGGTCGGGGCCCTGGGGCAGTCGGCAGCGCGGGCATTCGTCTACACCGACGGCGCCGGACTGCAGAACCTGAACGAGATCATCGACCGGTCACGCGGCTGGGTGCTGCAGGTGGCCAACGACATCAATGCCGCGGGGCAGATCGCCGCCTACGGATTCAACAATTTCACCCAGACAACGCACGCTGTTCGCCTGGAGCCGACGAACAAGCGCCCGCCCGAGTGCAGCACCCACTGCCTGCGCTCCAAGGCGGTCGCCCTGACGGGGCAATGGGGCAACCACGTGGCCACCGTCGACGGCAGGGTGACCGTCAAGGACGAGTTCAACAACCCGGTCCCGCTGGCCCTGGTCGTGGCCCAATGGACGCGGCCGGACGGTGCGATCGAAACCCACGACGCCTGGACGAACAACAAGGGTCTTGCGAGGTTCGCCACCAGCGGCAGCAAGGGCACCTATGCGCTGGAGGTGACCGGCATGGTCAAGAGCCTGTACACCTTCAACCCGAAGCGAAGTGTGCTGAGTGGCAGCGTCAGCGTGCCCTAGGTGCGGCAGTTCGGCTGCGTCGGATCAGGCGCCTTTCGGCGTGTCGAGCATTGCCTCAACGGGCCCCACGTGGCCAATGCGGGCCCACGAGTCCACATCGAACTTGAACTCGGTCACCGCACAGGTCGGGAGGTGTGTGATCTGCGCTGAAAGGCGGTGCGCGAGTTCGCTCAGGCCGGGGTTGTGGCCGAACAGCATGACCACCTTCAGCCTGTCGTCCAGCGCGTGGACCACGTCGAGAAGCGTGTCGACAGTCGCGCCATACAGGCGGTCGTCCACGGTGATGCCGGCACTGGCGCGGCCGAGCTTGCGGCCCAGGATCTCCGCCGTCGTTCGCGCGCGCACGGCCGGGCTGGTCAGCCACAGTTCGGGTTGCACGCCGCGCCGTGCCAGCCGCTCGCCCATCATCGGCGCGTCGCGCTGGCCGCGCTCGTTGAGTGGCCGTTGCGTGTCGGGCAAGCTGGCGTCACCCCAGCTCGACTTGGCGTGGCGGACGAGGAACAGCGTCTTCACGGTGGGCGACGCACTCACTCGCTGGGCACGAAGATCCACATCAACACGTACAGCAGCAGGCCGGTGCCCCCGCACAGCAGCAGCACCGCGAGGATCAGGCGCCAGGCCCAGGACTCCATGCCGGTCGCGCTGGCCAGGCCACCGCAGACGCCGGCGATCCACCGGTCGCCTCTGCTTCGGCGCAATGCGTTGACCGCGGCCGTGAAGTCGTTGGACCCGCTGGGGGGCTGCGCACCGCCGAGCAATCTGGCCTTGGCGCGCGCGAACTCGTCGTCGCTCAGCACGCCTCGCTGGTGCAGCTCGGCCAGCTTGTCCAGTTCTTCTGTCAATGCCATTAGGGTTCCCTTTCAATGCCATGCCGTCGGTGGTTTCGCACAGGGTGCACCCTGCATGGCGCCGCGTCAATCCTCACCGACAACCGGCATACGATGCAGGCGCACCGGCCATCGTCGATGCCGGTACGACCGCCACCCTGGGAGATCACCATGAGCGCAGCGCC
Source organism: Vitreoscilla sp. (assembly GCA_018780145.1). Taxonomy (GTDB): domain Bacteria; phylum Pseudomonadota; class Gammaproteobacteria; order Burkholderiales; family Burkholderiaceae_C; genus Ideonella. The sequence continues at coordinate 90,394 of JADMKA010000146.1, forward strand.
GAGCCCCAGCCTGGCCGACGCGCACATCCACCACGCCGACGATCTGGCACGCCATCTCGGGGTGGACCTGAACGCGGGCCTGGCGGCCGACGAGGTGGCGCAGCGGCAGCTGCAGCACGGCCCGAACCGGCTGCCCGAACCGCCGCCGCGCCCGGCCTGGAAGCGCTTACTGGACCAGTTCCGAGATTTCATGATCCTGGTGTTGCTGGCGGCGGCGGTCTTGTCGGGCGTGATCGGCGATCTGGCGGACACGCTGGTCATCCTGATCATCGTCGTGTTGAACGCGGCCATCGGCTTCTGGCAGGAGTGGCAGGCCGACCAGGCCCTGCAGGCCTTGCAGCGCATGGCCGCGCCGCAAGCCACCGTGCGCCGCGCCGAGGGGCAGGTGCAGGTGGTGCAGACCGAGCACCTGGTGCCCGGCGACGTGGTGCTGCTGGAGGCCGGCAACCTGGTGCCCGCCGACCTGCGCTTGCACGCGGTGGCGCGCTTGCGGGTGGACGAGTCGGCGCTGACCGGCGAGTCGGTCACGGTCGAGAAGGTGCATGGCCCGTTGCCGGCCGGGGACCATGGGCTGGGCGACCGTGTCAACATGGCCTACAAGGGCACGCTGGTGACCCACGGCCGTGCCGAGGGCCTGGTGGTGGCCACGGGGCCACACACCCAGCTTGGCCAGGTGGCCACCCTGCTGGGCGGCACCGAGACCCGTGCCACCCCCCTGCAGCTGAGGCTGGCGGCGTTCGGCAAGCGCCTGTCCATCGTCGTGCTGGCGATCTGCGCGCTGATCTTCGCCATCGGCGTGCTGCGGGGCGAGCCCGTCCTGCTGATGGCGCTCACGGCCGTCAGCCTGGCGGTGGCCGCCATCCCCGAGGCACTGCCGGCCGTGGTGACGGTGCTGCTGGCACTGGGGGCGCGCCGGCTGGTGACTGTGAACGCGCTGGTCCGGCGCCTACCCAGCGTCGAGACCCTGGGCTCGGTGAGCGTGATCTGTTCGGACAAGACCGGCACCCTGACGCAGAACCGCATGACCTTGCGCGAGCACCGCGCCTGGGCCGTGCCGGATGTGGACCTGTGGGCGGCCGTGGTGCTGTGCAACGACGCCACCGCGGGCGCCGAGGGCTGGCTGGGCGACCCCACCGAGACCGCGCTGCTGCAGGGGGCGCAGGAGGCGGGGGTCGACGTCGCCGGGCTGCAGCAAGGCCAGCCACGGCGCCATGAGTGGCCGTTCGACGCCGAGCGCAAGCGCATGAGCACCCTGCACGCCCAGGGCAACGGATGGCGCGCCTACGTGAAGGGCGCCCCGGAATCGGTGCTGCCGCGCTGCGTGGGCGGTGCCGAGCTGGCCGAGGCCCTGGAGACTGCACAGGCCTGGGGCCAGCAGGGCATGCGGGTGCTGGCGGTGGCCCGGCGCGACGGCGAGGGCGACGGCACGACGGCCGACGCCGACGAGCTCGAGCGTGATCTCGTCCTGCTGGGCCTGGTCGGCCTGATCGACCCGCCGCGGCCCGAGGCCCGCGCGGCGGTGGCCGAGTGCACGGCCGCCGGCATCCGCCCGGTGATGATCACCGGCGACCACCCGGCCACCGCGCTGGCCATCGCGCGCGACCTCGGCATCGCCACGGAAGGCGCCGACACCGTGCTGACCGGCGCCGAACTGGCGCGGCTCGACGACACGGCGCTGGCCGCTGCGGCGCTGCGCGTCTCGGTCTACGCGCGGACCGACCCGGCGCAGAAGATCCGCATCGTGCAGGCGCTGCAGGCCCAGGGCCGCTTCGTCGCGATGACGGGCGATGGCGTCAACGACGCGCCGGCTCTGCGCAGCGCGGACATCGGGGTGGCCATGGGCAAGGGCGGCACCGACGTGGCCCGCGAGGCCGCCAGCCTGGTGCTGCTGGACGACAACTTCGCCACCATCGTCGGGGCGGTGCGCGAGGGCCGGCGGATCTTCGACAACATCCGCAAGTTCATCCGCTACGCGCTGACCGGCAACTCGGGCGAGATCTGGGTGCTGTTCCTCGCGCCGTTGCTGGGCCTGCCGATCCCGCTGCTGCCCATCCACATCCTGTGGGTGAACCTGGTCACCGATGGCCTGCCCGGCCTGGCCCTGGCGGCCGAGCCGGCCGAGCGCGGCGTCATGCGGCGCCCGCCCCGACCCCCGAACGAGAGCGTGTTCGCGCATGGCCTGTGGCAGCACGCGCTGTGGGTGGGTCTGCTGATCGGTGCCCTGTGCCTGGGCGTGCAGGCCTGGTCGCTCGGCTCCGCGGGCGAGGCCAACGCGCACGGGCAGACGATGGTCTTCACCGTGCTCACGCTGGCCCAGATGGCCCATCTGCTGGCGATCCGCTCGGAGCGTGAGTCGCTCTTCAGCCAGGGGCTGACCAGCAACCGGCCGCTGCTCGGTGCCGTGGCCCTCACGCTCGTGCTGCAACTGGCGACGATCTACCTGCCCTGGTTCCAGCCGATCTTCCACACCCAGGCGCTGTCGGCGGCCGAACTGGGCCTGTGCTTCGGCCTGGCGGGGATCGTTTTCGTGGCGGTGGAGATCGAGAAGGCCTGGCGGCGGAGCCGCCGCTGAATCAATCCCGTTCGACGCTGACGCCCGCCTTGGTCACCGTCCAGCGCAGCGCGTGGTGCGGGCCGCCCGGCACCAGGTTGCCCGAGCCGACGATCTGGCCCTTGTCGTTGATGCCCATGGCGTAGCTGTTGGTGCCGCCCGGGTAGTGGCCCAGGTTGATGACCCTGCCTTTGCGCCACAGCACGGCGATGGTGAAGGTGCCCGGGTTCGGCGCCGGTGCGTAGCCGACCAGATCACCCTTGTTGTTGATGCCGTTCACCAGGTGGCCGTAGGCGATCTTTCCACCGCCCAGGGCGGGCAGGTTGGCCCGCACCCCGTTGGTCCAGGTCACCGGTATCCGGCCCGGGGCGTAGCCTGCAATCAGGCCCGCGTCGTTGATGTGCGTGGCGACGCCCAGGCCCAGGTCCGTGTAGGCGCCGTTCTGCCAGGAGAAGGCGTGGTAGTTGTAGTCCACCAGGCCCACGCCCGCCACCTGGCCGAGGTTGTTGATGCCCTTGGCTTCGGCGTAGCGGCGAAACTCAGGGGCCGGCTCGCCGAGGAAGCCCAGGTCCTGCACGCCCGTGGTCCGGTTCCAGATGACGGCGTGCGTGTCCATGTTGGCGTCCAGCGACGCGCCAGCGATCTTCCCCGCGTTGTTGATGGCGTTCGCGAAGCCGAAGCCATTGGGGCCCAGCGCCGGCAGCGTGTACGAGGTGCCTGCCGCATCCCAGTAGACGGGGATCGAGTCGTCGCGGGTGGCGTAGTAGTCGCCCACCACCTCGCCGCCCAGGTTGATCGATCTCGGCGTGGGCAGGAACCCGGAGCAGCAGTCGTCGAAGACCTGCATGGCCAGGCCGTCCCAGACGACCTGGACGTACTGGTAGTCGAGGGGCCTGGTGGCACGGCCCACCGTGCGGTTGGCGTTGTTGATGGCGAAAGCAGCCGAGCCCAGGCCAGGTCCCAACTCGCCCATGTCGGCGACGTTCACGACTCTGGCAGCCTGCGCGGCGCCGCCCAGGAGAGTGCCCACGAGCAGGGCGGTGAGGGCAAAGTGGGCTTTCATTCACGGTCTCCGGTGAGGATCTATGTCACAGATGATGACGCTGTCACCTTAAGAGCAGGCTGACGGCCGCCAGATACATGCCGGCGGCAGATTAGGGGGGCGGCTCCCACGTTCGAAGGCCGAGTGAGGACCATCCGTTGGCGATCGGTTGGTCGCTACCGGCCGCGGGTTCCTAGAGTGACCGCCATGGCCATGTCGGCCACGAAGGAGACCTGCAATGAACACCCACCCCTGGATCAAACACACCCTCGTCGGCTTGGCCGTCACAGCGTTCGCGGCTGGCGCGGGCGCCGCCAACCTGCTGAAGAACCCGGCCTTCAACACGGTCGGCCCCAAGGGCCCGGTCGTCACCACGGTGCTGCCCGGCGACGGCGCCACCGCGGCCGCGGACTGGCTGGCCAACACCAACACGCCGGGCATCACCTTTACCGAGCTGCTGCCCTCCACCCTGGTGCCGGGCGGCCGGATGATTCATGTGATCACGGACGGTGACCGCAACGGCGTGGTGCAGGTGGTCGGTGATCTGGGCACTGGGCCGCGCAGCGGCTTCGCCTGCGTCTGGGCCTACCTCGTCAGCGGGTCGATCGGCGTGGGCATTGGCAACGTCGGCAACACCAACGGCAACGACATGGTGCTCAACAAGACGGGCTCGTGGGAGGTGCTGCAGGTCAGCAACGGCCATTCGCCGATCAACACGCTGGTGATCTTCGGCCTCGGTGGCGGCGCCGAGTTCTATGTCGAGAGCGCGCAGATGAGCGCCAGCAAGCGCAGTTGCGCGGCCAAGTGAAATGGGGAGCCGACCATGACACGACACCTCCTCGCGCTGGCATTGGCGCTGGCGAGCACGCTGGCTCAGGCGGCGCCCATCAGCTACTGGAAGCTCGATCTGCTGCATTCCTTCGACGACGGGCCCGGCGGCCACCACCCGCATGGCGGGCTGGTCGAGAGCCCGGCGGGCGTCTTCTGGGGCACCACGAATGACGGCGGTGCCGACGGCGGCGCCGGCACGGTCTACAAGTTCGTTCCCGGCAGTGCGCCCGTGGTGATGCGCACCTTCTACGCCGATAACGAGCTGGGGGCTCATCCCAGCGCCGGCTTGCTGGCCGATGGCTCGATGTTCTACGGCACCACCAGCCAGGGCGGCTATCCGGACATGGGCACCGTGTTCAGGATCTCGGCCGACGGCCAGTTTGCGATGATGCACGAGATGGACGGCCTCGACGGCCGCCGCCCCTACGCGCCGCTGGCGCGCGGTGCGGACGGTGCGCTCTATGGCGGCAACTTCTATGGCGGTGCGAATGACCTGGGCACCTTGTTTCGCATGGACGCGAGTGGGGCTTTCACGGTGCTGCACGCGTTTCAACCGCTGCGCAGTGGAAACGACGGCGCCCACCCCGAAGGCCGGCTGGTGCAACACAAGAACGGCTTCTTCTATGGCACCTCGCTGGGCGGCATCCACGGCGCAGGGTCGGTGTTCAGGATCAGCCCGACAGGGGCGTTCACCTCGCTGCACTCGTTCCAGGGCGGATCGAGCGCCAACGGCTGCGAGCCGAGAACGGGCCTCGCCCTCGATGCGGCCGGCAACTTCGTCGGCACCAATCGCCTGTGTGGCAGCGCCAACGGCGGCACGCTGTTCTCGCTCACAGCCAGCGGCACGGCGGGCCTGATGCACACCTTCGACAACAGCGTGGTCTATGGCAGCGACCCCTCGGGCGATTTGATCCGGCGCAGCGACGGGCGCTTCTATGGCGTGACGCGCGGCGGCTCGCCAGGGTGCGGCAGTGTCTACGCCAAGAGCCCCGGTTTGAGCGGCACCTACACGAGGCTGTTCAGCTTCCCGGTCGATCGCAGCAAGGGCTGCTTTCCCCGAGGCCGGCTCACCAGCGCGGCGGACGGGGCGTTGTATGGCACCACCGAGCTCGGCGGCGCGTTCGACAAGGGCACGATCTTCCGCCTTCGCAAGGTGAGCAACTATCCGGACCATTGATGCCGCGATAGAGTCGGGTGGGTCCCGCCGGCCCACATGCTGCGCAGCCCTGCAGCAGCCGGCGAGCTCGGAGCGACCATGAACAGCAACGCCAGGGCGCCCGGCCAGCGGCGGAGAACCTTCCACCCGCGGGCGCGGCATGTCGCACCGTTGCTGTTGCTGAGTGCCTGGGGCGCCGCGGCAGCCGGTCTGGCAACGCAGGGCCGGCAGACCATTTCGTACCAGGGCGCCGAACGCAGCTATGTGCTGCGTCTGCCGTCTGTGCCCACCGCGCCCGACCAGCGGCTGCCGCTGGTGCTGGTGCTGCATGGCGGCGGCGGTGACGCCGCGAATGCGGAGGCGATGACGGGCTTCACCGACAAGGCCCGGCGCGAAGGCTTCATCGTCGTCTACCCGGAAGGCACCGGCCGATTCGGCAACAAGCTGCTGACCTGGAACGCCGGCCACTGCTGCGGCCAGGCGATGCAGCGCCAGGTCGACGACGTGGGCTTCATCCGTGCGTTGATCGAGCGCCTGGTGGCGGATCACGCGGTGGACGCTCGGCGCATCTACGCCACCGGCATGTCGAACGGCGGCATGATGAGCCACCGGCTCGGCATCGAGCTCTCCGACCGGCTCGCCGCCATCGCGCCGGTGGTGGCCACCGTGTTCGGTGACGAGAAGAAGCCGGCGCATGCCGTGTCGGCGCTGATGATCAACGGCCAGCTCGACACGGCCGTGCCTGCGGCGGGCGGCCCGCCCGGTGGCCGCTTCCCGGATGCCTGGGACGGCACGCCGGCCCAGCCCGCGTTGGCGCAGGCCAGCTTCTGGGCTGCCGCCAATGGCTGCGCAGGCCCGCCCGAGACCACCCGGCAAGGCCCGGTGGCGCGCTGGCGCTACCGCTGCCCGGCCGGCCACGATGTGCAGCTGGTGCTGGTGGGCGACAACGGCCACGCCTGGCCCGGCGGCCAGGCCGGCAGCCGGCTGGGCGCCACGCCGAGCGCGGCGCTGAATGCCACCGATCTGATCTGGGCGTTCTTCAAGGGGCACCCCAGGTAGCCACCGGAGGCCCGGGCGGCCCAAGGGTTTCACCTAGGCGCGAAGCTGTCACGGCAGAGACACTGAGGGGGCGCGGAATCTCTCTAGAATCGAACGATCGTTCTATTTTTTCGCCCCTGTTTTCCCACGTCGCTTTTGAAGGGACTTTCGACCATGAGCGCGAGCTATGAGCTTCACGGCCCGGTGGCCGTCATCACGCTGAACAACCCGCCGGTCAATGGGCTGGGTTACGAGACCCGGCGCGCCGTGGCCGATGGCATCGACCGGGCCCAGGCCGATGCGGCGGTGAAGGCCATCGTCATCACCGGCGCCGGCAAGGCCTTTTCGGGCGGCGCCGACATCAAGGAGTTCGGCTCGCCCAAGGCGATCGCCGAGCCGAACCTGCTGTCGCTGATCCGCGCGCTGGAGCTGTGCAGCAAGCCGGTCGTGGCGGCCGTGCACAGCGTGTGCATGGGTGGTGGCCTGGAGCTGGCGCTGGGCTGCCACTACCGGGTGGCCTCGCCGGGGGCCAACGTGGCGCTGCCGGAGGTGAAGATCGGCCTGATCCCGGGTGCCGGCGGCACGCAGCGACTGCCGCGCGTGCTGGGCGTGGAAACAGCATTGAACATGATCGTCAGCGGCGACCCGGTCAAGAGCGAGGTGCTCGCCGGCCTGCCCGGCCAGAAGCTGTTCGACAAGCTGATCGACGGCGACCTGATGGCCGGCGCACTGGCCTTTGCCGCCGAGGTGGCCGACCAGCGCCCGCTGCCGCTGGTGCGCGACATGTTGGTCCGGCACGCCAACCCGGACGGCTACTTCCAGTTTGCGCGCAACACCGTCAAGGCGATGGCCAGGAACTTCCCCGCCCCCGCCAAGTGCGTGGACGCGGTCGAGGCCTCGATCAAGCGCAGGTTCGACGACGGCATGTTGTACGAGCGCGAGATCTTCATGGGCCTGATGATCACGCCGGAGTGCAAGGCCTTGCGCCACGCCTTCTTCGCCGAGCGTGCCGCCAGCAAGATCCCCGACGTGCCGGAAGACACCCCCGTGCGCGCGGTGAAGAAGCTGGCCGTGATCGGCGCCGGCACCATGGGCGGCGGCATCGCGATGAACTTCCTGAACGCCGGCACCCCGGTGGTGATGCTGGAGATGAAGCAGGAGGCGCTGGACCGCGGCGTGGCCACCATCCGCAAGAACTACGAGTCGCAGGTCAAGAAGGGCAAGCTCAAGGCCGACAAGTACGAGGAGCGCATGGCGCTGCTGAGCACCACGCTGAGCTACGACGCGATCGGCGACGCCGACATGGTGATCGAGGCCGTGTTCGAGGACATGGAGGTCAAGAAGGCCGTCTTCGAGCAGCTCGACCGCGTGATGAAGCCCGGCGCCATCCTGGCCAGCAACACCTCGACGCTGGACGTCAACAAGATTGCAGCGTTCACCAAGCGCCCGCAGGACGTGATCGGCACCCACTTCTTCAGCCCGGCCAACGTGATGAAGCTGCTGGAGGTGGTGCGTGGCGAGAAGACCGCCAAGGACGTGCTGGCCACGGTGATGCAGCTGGGCAAGAAGATCCGCAAGACCTGTGTGGTCTCGGGCGTCTGCGACGGCTTCATCGGCAACCGCATGATCGAGCAGTACAGCCGCCAGGCCGGCTTCCTGCTGGAGGAGGGCTGCACGCCGGCCCAGGTGGACAAGGCGGTCGAGAAGTTCGGCTTCGCGATGGGCCCGTTCCGCATGGGCGACCTGGCCGGCAACGATGTCGGGTGGTACATCCGCAAGCGCCGCTACCTGGAGAAGCCGAACCTGCGCTACAGCAAGACGGCGGACCTGCTCTGCGAGATGGGCCGCTTCGGCCAGAAGACGGGTGCGGGCTGGTACGACTACCAGGCCGGCAAGCGCGATGCGATCCCGTCGCCCGTGGTCAACGAGATGATCGAGAAGCACCGCACCGCCATGGGCATCACGCCGCGGCAGATCAGCGACGACGAGATCGTGCACCGGCTGGTCTTCTCGCTGGTCAACGAGGCCGCACGCTTGCTGGAGGAGGGCATCGCCCAGCGCGCGTCCGATGTGGACATGGTCTACCTCACCGGCTATGGTTTCCCGCTGCACCGCGGCGGCCCGATGTGCTACGCCGACACGCTGGGCCTGTACAACGTGGCGCAGACCATGAAGCGCTTCGCCGCCAACCCCAACGACGACGCCGAGTTCTGGCAACCCGCGCCGCTGTTGGCCAAGCTGGTGGCTGAAGGCAAGAGCTTCAGCTGAGGGGAGCCGGAGCGATGCTGCGCCGCCTGCTCTGGTTCGTGCTGGCCGTGCTGGGTGGGCTCGTGCTCGCCGTGGCGGTGAACACCTTGCGGCACGGCTCGCGCCAGCTCGACGTGCCGCCCGCCCCACCGCTGGCGGTGGACGAGAGCGCGGCGGCGGCACGGCTGTCGCAGGCCATCCGTGCCCGCACGATGTCGAGCCACGAGGACGCCACGCTCAACGCCGACCAGTTCCAGCAACTGCACGCCCAGCTGCTGGCGGACTACCCGAAGGCGCATGCGGCGATGCAGCGCGAGTTCGTCGGGGGTCTGAGCCTGCTCTATACGTGGAAGGGCACGGACCCGTCGCTGGCCCCCATCGTGCTGATGGCCCACCAGGATGTGGTGCCCGTCGCTCCCGGCACCGAGGGCGACTGGGCCGAGCAGCCCTTCGCCGGCACGGTGAAAGACGGCTTCGTCTGGGGCCGTGGCGCCTGGGACGACAAGGCCAACCTGATCGCCCAGATGGAGACCATGGAGCTGCTGGCCGCCAGCGGCTTTGCGCCCAGGCGCACCATCCACCTGGCCTTCGGTGCCGACGAGGAGGTCGGCGGCGAGCGCGGTGCCAAGCAGATCGCGGCGCTGCTGAAATCGCGCGGCGAGCGGCTCGACTTCGTCATCGACGAGGGCCTGCTGATCACCGAGGGTGTGATGCCGGGGCTGGACAAGCCCGCCGCGCTGGTGGGCATCGCCGAGAAGGGCTACCTGTCGGTGGTGATGAAGGTCTCGGCAACCCCGGGCCACTCCTCGATGCCGCCGCCCAAGGGGCAGAGTGCCATCGCGATGATGAGCGCGGCGATGAAGCGGCTCGATGACAGGCAGTTGCCGGGTGGCATCCGCGGCGTGGCGCGCGAGATGTTCGAGACCATCGCGCCGGAGATGGGCGGCTTCAACCGCGTCGCGCTGTCGAACCTGTGGCTGTTCGGCCCGGTGGTGCAGAAGCAGCTGGAGGCCAAGGCCAGCACCAACGCGATGCTGCGCACCACCACTGCGTTGACCATGGCGCACGCCGGCAACAAGGACAACGTGCTGCCCGGCCGCGCCGAGGGCACGGTGAACTTCCGCCTGCTGCCGGGTGACAGCGCTTCGGCGGTGATGGGCCATGTGCACGACGAAGCCAAGGCGGCGATGGGCGACGCCAAGTTCGAGCTGGTCGCGCTGCCCGGTGGCAGCGAGGCCTCGAAGGTCTCGCCCACCCAGTCCGCCTCATACCAGCTGATCAACCGCACCGTGCGCGAGGTGTTCCCGGGCACGCTGGTCGCGCCCGGGCTGATGATCGGCGCCACCGATTCGCGCCACTTCGAAGGCATCAGCGACCACATCTACCGTTTCTCGCCGGTGCGTGCCAAGCCTGAAGACTTGGCCCGTTTCCATGGCACCAACGAACGCATCTCGGCCGCCAACCTGGCCGAGCTGATCCGCTTCTACCACCGCCTGGTCAGCCAAGCCGCTGGCCCGGGCGCCTGAACCCCCACCCCCTCTTTTCGACCAGGAGCCGCCATGAGCCGAGCCGTCATCGTTTCCACTGCACGCACACCGCTGGCCAAGAGCTGGAAGGGCGCCTTCAACATGACCCATGGCGCCACGCTGGGCGGCCTGGCGGTGAAGGCCGCCGTCGAGCGCGCCGGCCTGGAGCCGGGCGCGGTGGAGGACGTGATCATGGGTTGCGCCAACCCCGAGGGCGCGACCGGCGCCAACATCGCCCGCCAGATCGCCTTGCGCGCCGGCTTGCCCATCACGGTCAGCGGCCTCACGGTGAACCGCTTCTGTTCCAGCGGCCTGCAGACGATCGCGCTGGCCGCGCAGCGCATCATCGCCGGCGAGGGCGAGGTCTATGTGGCCGGCGGCGTGGAGAGCATCTCCTGCGTGCAGCAGGAAATGAACACCCACATGCTGGCCGACAGCTGGCTCAAGGAGCACAAGCCCGAGATCTACTGGAGCATGCTGCAGACGGCCGAGCAGGTGGCCAAGC
>JADMKA010000093.1 GCA_018780145.1 Vitreoscilla sp.
CCGAGGAGGTGCTGGAGTACACCGGCGCCTTCATGCAGCTCTACCGCACCGAGGGTTGGTATCTGGAGCGCACCGTGCACTACGTGTCGCGGGTCGGCCTGGACTACGTGAAGAAGAAGATCCTCGACGACGCCGAAGGCCGCAAGGCGTTGTGGGCGGATCTGCAGTTTGCGCTGGATGGCGAGCCGGACCCGTGGTTCGATTTCGACAAGGCCAAGGTCGACTTGCGCCAGTTTGATGCCTTGGGAGCCTGAGATGAGCAACTGGAAAACCGTCTGCCGCGTCGACGACATCCCCGTGCTGGGCTCGCGGCGCGTCACCCGCCCGCAGGGTCCTGCCGTGGCCGTGTTTCGCAACGACCAGAACGAGGTGTTCGCGCTGCTCGACCGCTGCCCGCACAAGGGCGGCCCGCTGAGCCAGGGCATCGTCTTCGGCAAGAGTGTGGCCTGCCCGCTGCACAACTGGACCATCGGCCTCGCCGATGGCTGTGCCAAGGAGCCGGACGTCGGCTGCACGCCGCACTTTGCGCTGCAGGTGGTCGACGGCAACGTGCAGCTCGATGCCACCGAGCTGGCGACCCTGGGCGTCGACCTGGCGGTGCCGGTGGCCGGGCCCCTGCTGCGCGGCGTGATCCACCCGGCCTGAGCGACTCCTCGTGCAAGAGACGAAGTCCACCTGCCCCTACTGCGGCGTCGGCTGCGGCGTGATCGTCGAGCACGAAGCCGGGCAGATCACCGGGGTGCGCGGGGACCCCGATCATCCCGCCAACTTCGGCCGGCTGTGCAGCAAGGGCTCGACGCTGCACCTGACGGCCACCGTGTCGGTCACCCGCCAGACGCGCCTGCTGCAGCCGATGCGCCGCGCCACGCGCGGCGAGGCGCCGGTGGCCGTCGGCTGGGACAACGCGCTGGACGAGGCCGCCGACCGGCTGGCCGCCATCCACCGCGCCCACGGGCCGGACGCCATCGGTGTGTACGTCTCGGGCCAGCTGTTGACCGAGGACTACTACGTCTTCAACAAGCTGGTGAAAGGCCTGCTGGGCAGCAACCACATCGACACCAACTCGCGCCTGTGCATGTCCAGCGCGGTGGCCGGCTACAAGGCCACGCTGGGGGCCGATGCGCCGCCTTGCTCTTACGAGGATTTCGCGCACGCACAGACGGTGTTCATCACCGGCAGCAACCTGGCCTGGGCCCACCCCATCCTGATGCGCCGGCTGGAGGACGCCAGGCGCGCCAACCCGGCGCAGAAGTGGATCGTCGCCGACCCGCGCCGCACCGAGACCGCCGACGCCGCCGATCTGCACCTGCCGCTGCTGCCCGGCAGCGACGTGGCGCTGTACCACGGCCTGCTGCACCTGCTGCTGTGGGAGGGCCTGACCGACCCCGCTTACATCGCTGCCCACACCAGCGGCTTCGAGGCCTTGCGCACCCGGGTGCGCGAGTTCACGCCACGCGAGACCGCGCGGCTGACCGGCTTGAAGGAGGCCGACCTCGTCACCGCCGCGCGCTGGTTCGGGCAGGCCACACCCACTCTGTCACTCTACTGCCAGGGCCTGAACCAGAGCAGCGCCGGCACCGCCAAAAATGCGGCGCTGATCAACCTGCACCTGGCCACCGGCCAGATCGGCAAGCCCGGCGCCGGCCCTTTCTCGCTCACCGGCCAGCCCAACGCGATGGGCGGGCGCGAAGTGGGCGGCCTGGCCAACCTGCTGAGCGCGCATCGCGACCTGGGCAACCCCGCGCACCGCGCCGAGGTGGCTCGGCTCTGGGGCGTGCCGGAGGTGCCCGCTGCGGCGGGCAAGACCGCGGTGGAAATGTTCGAGGCCGCCGCCGACGGCGAAATCAAGGCGCTGTGGATTGCCTGCACCAACCCGGCGCAGTCGCTGCCGGACCAGACCACGGTGCGCCGCGCCCTGGAGCGCGCCGAGTTCGTGGTGGTGCAGGAAGCCTTCGCGACCACCGCCACCTGCGCCTACGCCGATCTGCTGCTGCCCGCCACCACCTGGGGCGAGAAGGACGGCACCGTTACCAACAGCGAGCGCCGCATCAGCCGCGTGCGGCCGGCCGTGCCGCCGGCCGGGCAGGCGCGGCACGACTGGGCCATCGCCGCCGACCTGGCGCGGCGGCTGGCCGCCCGCATCGCACCGGAGCGCGCAGCGCTGTTCGACTACGCGACCCCCGAATCGGTCTGGCTGGAACACCGTGAATCCACCCGTGGCCGCGACCTGGACATCACGGGCTTGGGTTACTCGATGCTGGAACAACAGGGTCCGCAACAATGGCCGCTGCCCGAGGGCGCGGCCCAGGGCCGTGCCCGCCTCTACGAGGACGGCGTGTTCCCCACCGAGGACGGCCGGGCGAAATTCGCCGACGTGCCCTTCGCGCCGCTGGCCGAGCCCCGCGACGCGCGCTACCCCTTCAGCCTGAACACCGGCCGCCTGCGCGACCAGTGGCACGGCATGAGCCGCACCGGCACGCTGGGCCGGCTGTACGGCCACGAGGGCCTGCCCTGCATTGAACTGCACCCGCAGGACATGCAGCGCCTGAAGATCGCCGAAGGCGAGCTGTTGCGCGTGCGCTCCCGGCGCGGCCAGGTGGTTCTGCCAGCGCGCGGCAGCGACACCTTGGTGCCGACCCAGGCCTTCGTCGCCATGCACTGGGGCGAGGAGGTGCTGAGCGGGCAGGATGCCGATGGCCGCCCCATGAACGGCGTGAACGCGCTGACCTCACCGCGCTTCTGCCCGCAATCCAAGCAGCCCGAGCTCAAGCACGCAGCCGTGGCGCTGGAGAAGGTGAACCTGCCCTGGCGCCTGACGGCGATGGCCTGGTTGCCGGCGGACACGGCGCTGGCGCTGCGCGAGCAGCTCAGGCCCGCCCTGGCCCGTTTCGGCTACGCCAGCCTGCTGCCATTCGGCCGCGAGCCCGATCCCGCCGGCCGCCTGGGCCTCGTGCTGCGTGCCGGCGCCGCGGAGGCACCGGAGGCCGGTTTCCTGACGAGCCTGCGCACGACCTTCGGCCTGGACGCCCCTGGCGTGCTGGCCTACCAGGACGCCCGCCGGGGCCAGCAGCGCGCACTGCGCGTCAGCCGGGATGCCGACGGCGCCGAGCGCCTGCAGGGCTTCTGGGTCGCTGGGGACGCCAGCGGCGAGGCCTGGCTGCGGTCGTTGCTGGAGGCGGACCAGACCCTGCCCGGCCCGGGCCGCAACCTGCTCGCCCCGGGAGCGCTGGCGCAGAGGAACGTGGCACCGCGCAGCCCGCAGGTCTGCACCTGCTTCAATGTCGACGAGGCCGCCATCCGCAGCGAGCTGGGCCGCTCGTCGGGCAGCGCCGACGAACGACTGGCGCGGTGCCAGTCGGCCCTGAAGTGCGGCACCAACTGCGGCTCCTGCCTGCCGGCCCTGCGCCAACTCGTCAAGGCCACGTTGCCCGTCGCGGCCTGACAATCCAGGCATGAGCATTGCCCCGTACCTGCGCGAGATCGGTCGCGGCAAGGAAGGCGCGCGCGCCCTGCCGCGCGACAAGGCCTTCGACCTGATGCGCCAATTGCTCGACGGGCACCTGTCCGACGTCGAGAAGGGCGGCTTTGCGCTGGCCATGCGCATCAAGGGCGAGACGCCCGAAGAGCTGGCAGGCTTCATGGACGCGGTGCTGCCGCGCACCCTGGCCCTGCAGTCGCCGTCGCCGGCCGTCGTGCTGCCCAGCTACAACGGCGCACGCAAGCTGCCGAACCTGACCCCGCTGCTGGCGCTGCTGCTGGCCCGCGAGGGTGTGCCGGTGCTGGTGCACGGGCCGCTGACCGACGCCGCCCGCACCACCAGCGCCCAGGTCTTCGAGGCCCTGGGCATTCCGCCGGTGGCCACGGCGGCCGAGGCCCAGGCTCGCTGGGCCGCCGGCCAGCCGGTGTTCATGGCCATCGACACCCTGCATCCGACGCTGGCGGCCCTGCTGTCCCTGCGCGCGGTGCTGGGCCTGCGCAACTCCGGCCACACGCTGGCCAAGCTGTTGCCAGCCATCCCCGGGGCGCTGCGGGTGGTCAACCACACGCACCCCGAGTACGCGATCAGCCTGGGCGAGTTCCTGGCGCAGACGCAGGCCACCGCGCTGCTGATGCGCGGCACCGAGGGCGAGCCGGTGGCCGACGCACGCCGCCTGCCGGCCCTGCGCTGTTTCGTCGACGGCGTGCCGGACGACACGCTGTCGGTCGAGGCCCAGGGCGGCTCGCTGCTGGCCGTGCCGGATCTGCCTGCTGCCATCGATGCGCCGTCGACCGCCACGTTCATCCGCGCCCTGCTGGCGGGCGCCTTGCCGGTCCCCGGCCCCATCGCCCACCAGGTGGCCTGCCTGATGGCGCTGCGCGAGCGGGTGCTCAGCCAGCTTGAGGCGGCCCGGCGGTCGGCTGAGGCAGGATGACGCGGAAGATCGTGCCCGGCCCCTGGTCGGCGGACAGGGGGTGGGCGGTGAGCGTGCCGCCCATGGCATGCACCAGCGCGTGCGACAGCGCCAGGCCCAGGCCCGAGCCCTCGACCGGCCCGCCTTCGCGGCCCAGGCGCTGGAAGGGCAGGAAGAGCTTGTCGAGTTGCGCCGCCGGCAGGCCGATGCCGTTGTCCAGGATGTCGATCTGGGCCCGGCCACCGGGCAGCTGACACGCGCTCAACGCCACCCGGCCACCGGGCCGGTTGTACTTGATGCCGTTGGTCAGCAGGTTGATCAGCACCTGCTTGAGCCGCATCGCGTCCGCCTGCACCAGCAACGAAGCGGGCAGGTCGTTGGCCTGCAGCGCGATCTGGGCGGCATTGGCCTGGCTGCGCAGCAGATCCAGGCAATCGGCCACCAGGCTGGGCAGTTGCACCACCTCGGGCTGGATCGGCAGCCGGCCGGATTCGACCAGCGAGAGATCCAGCAGGTCGCCGATCATCGCCAGCAGGTAGTCGCCGGCCTGCCGGATGAGGTTGACGCGGCGCTTCTGGTCGGCCGTGAGCGGCTCGGCGCTGTCGGCCTCCAGCAGTTGCGCGAACCCCAGCACCGCGTTCAGCGGGGTGCGCAACTCGTGGCTCACACGCGACAGGAACTGGGTCTTGGCGGCGTTGGCCGCCTCGGCGGCCAACTGGTCCCGGCGGGCCTGCTCCAGCGCATGCTGCACGGTGGCGTCGGTCTGGGTGCCGAACATCCGGCGCGGCTGGCCCTGGGCATCGCGCGCGACGACACGGCCACGCTCCTCGATCCATCGCCACTGCCCGTCGGCCGCACGCGCCCGGTAGAGCGACTGGAAAGCCGGGGTCTCGCCTCGGGCATGGGCCTGGTAGGCGGCCTCGACGGCGTCGGCGTCCTCCGGGTGGATCAGGCGGTCCCAATCGGCTTGCGTGTGGCCGATGGCGTTGGCTGGGTAGCCCAGCATCAGCCCGCCTTCGTCGATGTCGCCCAGCGAATCGGTGGCCAGGTCCCACTCCCAGACGAAGGTGCCGCCCTCGCGCATGGCGGCGCGCACCAGCGACAGCGAGTCCATGGGCGCATGCTGCCGGGCCTCCAGCCACAGCGCCAGCAGCGCGGCCGCGGTGTCCTGCAGCGGGCGCATGCGCTCCAGGTAGGCATCGCGGTCGAGTCCGGTGGGCACGTGCGTGCCGAGTTCGCCGACCTGGACGCCGTTGTGGCACAGCGCCATCCGCAGCGCAGTGCCTGGCAGCTCGGCGCCAGGCGCAGGCTCGGCCTCGAACAGGCCGCCTTCGACGAGGTCGCCGTCGACAGTCGCTTCAACGCAGCAAGGCACCGGCACCAGGTGCACCCACGCACGGGCCAGCCGGTTCAGCGCATGCGCGGCGTCACGGCGCTGGAGTTGGTCATACAGGGCCGCATGGGCTTCGGCCCACACGGAGGAGGCGCCAGGCAGTCGGGGCAGGGCCGGCATCGGATCGTGGCGAACCGGCTTCTGTGCGTGGGCTCGGCCTCTCAGTGGCCGCCGCCGACCTTCTCGCCGGCCTTCAGGCGATACACCGTGCCGCAATACGGGCACTTGCCCTCGTGGTCGTGCGACAGGTCGATGAAAACGCGCGGGTGGTTGCTCCACAGCGGCATCTTCGGGTTCGGGCAGAACACGACGCCAGGGCCTTGCAGCTCGGCGGCGGTGACTTCCACCGCGGCGGGGGAGGAGGAGACGGGGCTCATGAGTTGGTGCTCGGGTTCAGACGCGGGTCAGCCACTCGGCGTACTTGGGGTTGCGGCCGTTCACGATGTCGAAGAAGGCCGTCTGGATCTTCTCGGTGATGGGGCCGCGCATGCCGGCCCCGAGCTCGATGCGGTCGAGTTCGCGGATCGGCGTGACCTCGGCGGCGGTACCGGTGAAGAAGGCCTCGTCGCAGATGTAGACCTCGTCACGTGTGATGCGCTTCTCGACCAGCTTCAGGCCCAGATCCTCGCAGATCGAGAAGATGGTGTTGCGGGTGATGCCATTCAGGGCGCCCGCCGAGAGATCGGGGGTGTAGACCACGCCGTTCTTGATCACGAACAGGTTCTCTCCCGCGCCTTCGCTGACGAAGCCCGAGGCGTCGAGCAGCAGGGCCTCGTCGTAGCCGTCGTCCGTGGCCTCCATGTTGGCCAGGATCGAGTTGGTGTAGTTGCTCACCGCCTTGGCCTGCGTCATCGTGATGTTCACGTGGTGCCGCGTGTAACTGCTGGTCTTCACCCGGATGCCGCGCTTCATGCCCTCTTCGCCCAGATAGGCACCCCAGGGCCAGGCGGCGACCATCAGGTGGATGGTGTTGCCCTTCGGGCTGACGCCCAGCTTCTCGGAGCCGATCCAGGTGAGCGGCCGCAGGTAGCCGCTGGCCAGCTTGTTCTCGCGCACCACCGCGCACTGCGCATCCATCACCTGCTGTGGCGTGAAGGGAATCTTCATGCGCAGGATCTTGGCGGAGTTGAACAGGCGCTCGGTGTGCTCGCGCAGGCGGAAGATGGCCGTGCCGCCCACCGCGTCGTAGGCGCGCACGCCCTCGAAGGCGCCACAGCCGTAATGCAGCGTGTGGCTCAGCACGTGGATCTTGGCGTCGCGCCAATCCACCATCTGACCATCCATCCAGATCTTGCCGTCGCGGTCGTCCATGCCCATGTCGCTGTCCTTGGTGGGGCCCGTGCGGGCCGAGCAGAGCGCAGATTCTACGAGGCCGTCTTGTCACGCTGGCCGATGCCGGCAGACGGGTGGGACTGTTGCGGTTACGCACCAGGTACGAAGCCCCTGGACCGTGGCAATATTCACGAACAATCAATTTGCGCGCCACATTCAGCCTGGACCCCCTAGGATGACTGTCACTTACAGCTTCTAACAATGCTTGTTTTTCAGCACACTGAGTGCAATGGGAGTGGGACTCCCTGGCAGTACCAGCCCTTGGGCTTCCCGGAAGCGGGCAATTATTCATACACGGAGGTTTCGATGAACAATTTCTTCAAGCGAGTCGCCAGCGGCGCCGCCTTGGCCTCGGCGGCCTTGGTCGCATCGCCGGCGTTCGCCGACACCTACGATTTCGGCGAGTTGCTGGACCAATCCGGCGCGCCGGCCACGGCCAGTTTCGCCACGCTGACGGCCAACGTGGTCGGCAACGACGTGCAGTTCACCCTGACCGCCTACGGCCTGGAGCAGTTCAAGGGCAAGTCGCCCTGGATCGGCGCCTTGGCGGTGGATGGCGTCAAGACCGGTTCCATCGACAATGTGTCCGGCGACAGCAGCGTGAGCATGGGCAAGAGCACCGAGGGCACCTTCGAGTTCCGGTTCAATTTCACCGACAAGGACAGCAAGCTGTCCGACGACGACACGATGTCCTGGACCTGGGTCGGCGGCGCCGGCTCGTTCGACGCCTTCGCGGTGCGGGTCAACGGCGTCAAGTATGACGCTGGCGCCACCACCACGGCCTGGTACGGCGCCAACCTGCTGGCGGTTCCCGAGCCGGGCAGCTATGCGCTGATGCTGGCCGGCCTGGGCGCCCTGGGCGTGGTCGCCCGCCGCCGCAAGCCGCGCTGAATTGCGCAAAACCTGGGCAGTTCACCATGAAAACTCCATATTCCTTCGCGCGCTGGGCCGTTGTCGCCGCGACCGTGGTCGGCGCGTCCGCGCCTGCCGCGGCGCAGACCACGGTGTATGAGTTCGGCCAATTGCTTTCCGGCAACGGTGCACCCACCGATCTGAGCTTCGCCACGCTCAGCGCCACCGTGTCGGGCGACAACGTGCTGTTCACGCTGGACGCTTACGGCCTGGACCAGTTCGATGGTACTCAGCCATTTCTTGGCGCCCTGGCCGTGGACGGCGACAAGGTCGGCTCGGTCACCGACGTGGTCGGGGATGCCCCGGTGTCGCTGGTCAATGGTGGCGGGCCAGGCGGCGGTTGGGAGTTCCGCTTCGATTTCACGGACGGCCGGGAGCGGCTTCTGGACGACGAAGTCGTCAGCTGGACCTGGCTCGGCGGCGCAGGCCACTTCAGCAGCTTCGCGGCCCACGTGCAGGGCATCAACTACCTGGACGGCGGCACCACCAGCGCGTGGTACACCACGGCGCAGGCTGTTCCCGAGCCCGCGACCTACGCCATGTTTCTGGCCGGCATGGCCCTGCTCGGCATGTCGGCGAAACGCCGGCGAGCACAGATCCGCGGCTGATTCAATCGGCCGCGGCCTCGGCGTCGCCATCGTCGCCGGGACGCAGCAGGCTCCAGCGCTCGAGCCTGCCCGCCTCGAACTCGGCGCGCACTGTCGCGCCTGAGGCGTCAGCCCACTCGAAGGTCTCGGGCTGCTCCTGCACCTTGCGGCCCAGGCTGCCGGTGATCGGCAGCACCGCCGCCATCGGCAGGCCGACGCGCAGCCGGGCGTGCAACATCACCGCACTGGGTACCGTGCCCACCGGGGCAGCGGCGGCTTGACGCAGCACGCGCAACGCGCGGCTGAACTGCAACAGGAGCCAGAAGGCCACCAGCGTCAGGGCCAGCAACACGCCGCGCCACCCCCATTGCCAGTAGCCGGCCACGACGGCCAGGGCGGCGAAGCCCCAGCCCCAGGTCGATTCCCTGCCCATCTTCATGCCGGCACCTCACCCGCGTCCCAGCCGTAGGCCCGCTCGACCTTGGCGATCCGCAGCTCGTAGTGCGAATACCAGTTGGCACGCCCGTCGTTGCGCGCGTCGGTGTGTTCGGCGTGGCGGCGCCAGGCGGCGATGTCGTCCAGCGAGCGCCAGTACGAGACGGTGATGCCCAGGCCATCGTCACCGCGCGCGTGCTCCATGCCCAGGTAGCCGGGCTGTTGCGCGGCCAGCTCGCCCATGCGGTCGGCCGTGGTGCCATAGCCGGCCTCCACGGCGGTGCGCTGGCTGGTGAAGATCACCGCGTAGTAGGGGGGTTCGGGTCGGGGTGCGAAACGCTGGGTCATGGCAATGCGCTCAGTTCAACTCGCGCAGCAGGTCGATGGCCTGCTCGATGCGCTCGACGGGGTGGATGGTCAGGCCCTCGATGGGCTTCTTCGGGGCGTTGGCCTTGGGCACCAGGGCGATGCTGAAACCCAGCTTGGCGGCTTCCTTCAGGCGCTCCTGGCCACGTGGCGCTGGCCGCACCTCGCCGGCCAGGCCCACCTCGCCGAAAGCGATGAACCCGCGCGGCAAGGGACGGCCACGCAGGCTGCTCTGGATGGCCAGCAGCACCGCCAGGTCGGCCGCCGGTTCGCTGATGCGCACCCCGCCGACCGCGTTGACGAACACGTCCTGGTCCATGCAGGCCACGCCGGCGTGGCGGTGCAGCACCGCCAGCAGCATGGCCAGGCGGTCGCGGTCCAGGCCCACGGAGAGCCGGCGCGGGCTGGGCCCGCCGGAGTCCACCAGGGCCTGGATCTCGACCAGCAGCGGCCGCGTGCCCTCCAGCGTGACCAGCACGCAGGAACCCGGCACCGGCTCGCCGTGGGTCGAAAGGAAGATCGCGCTTGGGTTGGCCACGCCCTTCAGGCCGCGCTCGGTCATCGCGAAGACGCCAATCTCGTTGACCGCGCCGAAGCGGTTCTTGATGGCCCGCACCAGGCGGAAGCTGGAGTGCGTGTCGCCCTCGAAGTACAGCACCGTGTCGACGATGTGTTCCAGCACCCGCGGGCCGGCCAGGGCGCCCTCCTTGGTGACATGGCCCACCAGCACGATGGTGCAGCCGCTGGACTTGGCGGTGCGGGTGAGCTGGGCCGCGCATTCGCGCACCTGGGCCACCGAGCCCGGCGCGCTGCTGAGTTGGTCCGAGTAAAGGGTCTGGATCGAGTCGATCACGCAGAAGGCGGGCTGCTCGGCCTCCAGCGTGGCCTGGATGCGCTCCAGCTGGATCTCGGCCAGCACCCGCAGCGCCTTGCCCTCCAGCCCCAGCCGGCGCGCGCGCAACGAGACCTGGGCACCGGATTCCTCGCCGGTGACGTAGAGCACCTTCATCCGCTGCGACAGTGCATCCGCCGCCTGCAGCAGCAGCGTGCTCTTGCCGATGCCCGGGTCGCCGCCGATCAGCACCACGCCGCCCTCGACGATGCCGCCGCCCAGCACCCGGTCCAGCTCATCGATCGCGGTGGGGGTGCGCGAGACATCCGCGGCCTCGATCTCGCTCAGCGTGGCCACCGCCTGCGGCTTGGCGAGCGACTGGAAGCGGTTCTTGACGGCAGCAGGCGCTGCCTCGGCGACAGTCTCCTCCAGCGTGTTCCAGGCCTTGCAGTGCGGGCACTGGCCCAGCCACTTGGGGGTGTTGCCGCCGCATTCGCTGCAGACGTAGAGGGACCGTTCACGTGCCATGGCCGCATTGTCGGTGCAGTGAACAAGCGCACAAGTTCACGCGTTTTCGGGCTTCACGGTCAGCGCGAGCGGCCGATCATCCGTTGACCAGCCACCCTCACAGCCGGGCGCCTCTCTCGCCCGTCACCACGCCTCATGAGCACCGCCATCGTCCTCGCGCCGTCCATCCTGGTCGTCGATGCCAGCGCCGCCTCGCGCACCCATGTCGCCGGGCTGATCCGCAACCGCTGGCCCGACGCCCGCCTGGCCGAGGCCGTCGACGCCGCCGGGACGCTGGAGGAAATGAACGAGCTGTCCGCCGATCTGGTGGTGATCGACCTGCCCGGTGCTGCTGGCATGGCGCTGGCGCAGCGCGTGCGCAAGGCCCACCCCGCCTGCCAGGTGGCGCTGGCCGCCGAGCCCGGCACCGCCGCCGCCCGCGCCAAGGCCGACGCGGCCGGCATCCGGCTGTTCCGCAGACCCCTCAGTGGCGATGTGGTCGAGCAGATCCTGGCCCTGGTCGGCTGGGACGACTGAATACACTGAGCACCCGCTGCCCTGTCGCGCAGCGACGGAGCACGCGTGGAACTCTCGACCTGGATCACCTTCTTGATCGCCACCGTGGCGATCAGCCTCTCGCCTGGCCCGGGCGCCATCGCCGCGATGGGTGCCGGGCTGAACCATGGCTACCAGCGCGGCCAGCGCATCGCCTTCGGCCTGGCGCTGGGGGTCTGGACCCAGCTGGCGGTGGTGGGTGTCGGCCTGGGCGCCCTGCTGGCCACCTCGGGCCTGGCGTTTGCCATCGTCAAGTGGCTGGGCGTGGCCTACCTGGTGTGGCTGGGCATCCAGCAATGGCGGGCGCCGGCCGAGCCGCTGGTGGCCAAGGACGATGAGGCGCCGCAAGCCACCACCCGCAGCCTGGTGCTGCGCGGGTGGACGGTGAACGCCCTCAACCCCAAGGGCACGGTGTTCCTGATCGCGGTGCTGCCGCAGTTCGTGGATCCGGCCCAGCCGCTGCTGGCGCAGTACCTGGTGATCGGCGCCACCTTCGGCCTCGTCGAGTTCGGCGTGATGAGCGGCTACGCCGCGCTGGCCTCGCGGGTGCTGGGCCTGTTGCGCACGCCGCGCCAGATGCGCGGGTTGAACCGGGTATTTGGTTCGCTGTTCGTGCTGGCCGGCGTCTTCCTGGCCACCTTCAAACGAGTCTGATGGGGCACCCGGTTCCGGAGTACCGGCCCCACCCGCCGAGCGGGTGCGCGGCCGCTTGTATGTTCAAAGCGAGACCAGCGCGGTAGAGTTTGATTTCCAT